>JBDLPY010000093.1:0-7694 GCA_039800785.1 Actinomycetota bacterium | reverse complement strand
GATGTCACCGAATGCGTCGGCGGGGGCGAGAAAATTTCGCACGAAGATTTAGCGACGCGATATGAAACTGCATGCGATCCACGCTTGAACCACACTCAAAGTCTTGAGTTGGCATTCTTGGTCGCGGAGATGCTTCGCGATAGATAATGGCGCTGCTGTTATCAGCGCTAGCAACTCCAATCGGGAAGTTGCACTTATTAGCCGACGATCAAATTTTGGTTGGGGCTTCATTCAATCCAATAAAACGCAGCGGAATCAAAACGGTGTCAAAATTGCCTGCGATTTCAGATTTAATTGAAGATTATTTCGATGGGGATTTAGCAGCTATAAATGGAATTAAAGTTTCACAACCAGGTGGTGCATTTTCGCAAGCTGCATGGAAAGCAATGCGCAAAGTAAAAGGCGCAATTTCTTATGCCGAATTAGCTAAACGAGCTGGCTCGCCAGCTGCAGTACGCGCTGCCGGAACTGCTTGTGCATCAAATGCAATTGTTTTAGTGGTGCCATGTCATCGAATTGTTAAAACTGGCGGCGCACTTGGTAATTATGCGTATGGTTTAGCTAAAAAAGAGTGGTTGTTAAATCACGAAAGCGCGCTTTAATACTTCGCTCGCACTTTCTATATCTGAATCTGTAATGTCTAGATGCGTAATCACGCGCGCAAATTTCGGGCCAAGTGAGCTAATCAAAACACCTTTATCTTTGCAGCGTTTAGCTAATTCCGAAGAATTAATGGAAATTCCAGATAAATCTAACGCCAAAATATTTGTGTGAACATTTGCTGGATCGATAACTGTCGGACTAACGCTATGAATTGCTTTTGCCAAAATCTGCGCCCGCGCATGATCATCTTTTAACCGCGCGATGTTGTGATCAAGTGCGTAATGTCCAGCGGCAGCAAGGACGCCGACTTGGCGCATTCCAGCGCCGTAGCGTTTACGCCAAATTCGAGCTTTCGCAATGTTTTCTTTATTTGAAATCAATATCGATCCAACTGGGGCGCCTAACCCCTTAGATAAACAAACGCTTATAGTTTCAAAGTACTTTCCATACTCGGTTAACGCAACGCCACTTGCCACGTGCGCATTCCAGATTCGCGCACCATCCAAATGCAATTTAATTCCCATTTCACTAGCACCCGAATGAAGTTGCTTAATTTCATCGATTGATTGGACTACGCCGCCGCCAAAGTTATGAGTATTTTCAACTGCGATTGCTGTAGTTGAAACTAAATATGGACCAGAGTCAGGTCGCGCAATTTCTAATGCTTTATCCGCAACTAATTTTCCGCGGTCGGCCAACCAAGTTCTAGTCGTAATTCCACTAAATACAGCGGCTGCGCCAAGTTCAGCGCGAACAATATGGGAATGGGTTTCGGTAAGTAATTCTTGGCCTGGACCAACCAATGTGCGAATTCCTAATTGATTAGCCAGCGAACCAGTTGGCGAAAACAGGCCGGCTTCTTTGCCAAAAAGCGCTGCTACTCGTTCTTCTAGTGAATTTACTGTTGGGTCATCGCCATAAACATCATCGCCTACTTGCGCATTAGCAATGGCTTCGCGCATCCCGGCACTTGGCTTAGTTACTGTATCCGAACGTAGATCAATCATCAGGTTTCAAAGATAACTATTAAATACATAGCAAGCAACATCAACCCGCCACCGATTATGGTTCGTAGGGTTAATTGTTCGCCACCGAGCCAAACTGCAAAAAGCGCCGCAAATGGCGTTTCAAGTGTCAAAATCACAGCAGCTTTTGTTGGTGACATATGTGATTGAGCCCAAGTTTGAAAAATAAATCCAAGCGCTGAAGCAAAGATCGCAGTAAAAATAATGGCGCCCCAAACCCCATTATCTGGCGGTGTTTGATAACCATCTTTGAACGATATTAAAAATGAAAGCAACGAAACTGTTGCCAATTGCACCATGGTTAGGGGATAAGTTTCATAATTTTTACTAACTTGGCTTAGCACAACAAAGTGCGCACCAAAAACTATCGCGCTAATTGTGACTAGCCCTTCGCCGAAGCCAATCGACCAGCCATTTAATGACAGGATGCCAAGTCCGATTGCCGCTAATCCAACGCAAAGCCAAGTAATTGATTTAATTTTATGGCGTAAGAAAATTGCTGCGATCAGCGGAGTTGAAACAACATAAAGCCCAGTTATGAACCCAGTGACTGCTGCGCCAGAATGTTTTAAACCAAAAGTTTGAAAAATGTAACCGGTACCGAGAAAAAATCCAGCTAAAGTGCCAGCTTTTACGAGCGGCCAATTAAATTTCTTAAGTACGGAAGGGCGCACAGCCGCCATCAAAATCACAGCTAATAAAAATCTTGTAGCTAGAAAGCTGTTCACGTCTTGGCGCGCAATCGGGCCTTTCATGATTACAAATGAAAAACCCCATGCTGCTGCCACAAAAATTAGAGCAAGTGGCGCAAATTTAAGTCTAGTTTCGACTTTCATCCGCGCAATTTCTTAAGTAGCGCTACTTCTTTGCCATGTTCTGGCTCTTCACCCGGCGTTTCCAGAATTAAAGGTGCATTTGCCACTGCCGGATGAGCCAGTAATTCTTTAAATGGATCAACGCCAATATGTCCATCACCAAGATTTTGATGGCGATCTTTAAGTGCGCCACAAACATCCATGGAATCGTTGGCATGGATTAATTGAAAACGTTCCGCGCCAGCAATTTTCACTAGCAAATCCAAAGTTTCTTTCATGCCACCTTTTTTAGCAATGTCATGCCCGGCAGCAAATACGTGACAAGTATCTAAACAAATTCCAACTTTTGGGTGAAATTCCAGCGCTTCTAAATAATAAATCAAATCATCTAATTTCTTAACTAGAGATTGGCCTTGACCTGCAGTTGGCTCTAATAAAAGATTTGGCCCATCTTCAGGTAATTTTTCCAAGATTGGTAATACGCCCTCTTTTATCTGCTTCCAAGCATTTGGTACGTGCGCTTGGTCAACTGCCGATCCGGTATGAATAACTACACCAAGTGCACCGATTTCACGTCCGCGTTTTAATGAATAAGCAGTTGACGCTAATGAATTTTCATAAGTTCCAACAGTGGGAGATCCAAGATTAATTAGAAAAGGCGCATGGACATAAGTTGTTATATCCATTTCATTGGCTTTGTCGCGGAAATTTTTATCGGCTTCTTTATTTGGCTCAGGCATTGCCCATCCGCGCGGATTAGATGCAAAGACTTGAATTACTTCGGCTTTGATTGTTTCGGCATATCCCAAAGATCTTTTTGCCATTCCACCTGAAGTTGGAGTGTGAGCGCCAATGCGCGGCTTGCTTGCCATGGCGCTTACCCTACTTGAATCGTAACGGTGCTGCCACGTTTAACGCGTGATCCAACATTTGGCGAAACCGCAGTCACATTCTTTACTTTCTTTGTTCCCATTCGTTTTACGGAAACTTTTAATCCCAAGTCTTTTAAAATATTTGCAGCTTTACTTTCGGTTAATGAAAATACATTAGGTACATAAACAAATTCAGAACCTTTTGAAATTACGATTGAAACTTTACTTGCTTTAGGCAGTAGTCCATTTGTATTTGGATCTTGTGCGATTACAGCTCCAGCAGGAACCGTCTCGCTGTATTGATATGTTGGCAAAACTTTGAATCCCGCTTCAACTAATGAGTTAAGGGCTTCATCGCCTTGTTTGCCAACATAAGAAAGTAAATTAACTTGTTCAATACCTTTACTAACAGTGAAGGTAACTTCTTGATCTCGGCGTACTTCCGTTCCCGGTTTTGGATTTGTGGTGATGATCAAATCTTTCGGAATTTTCATACTGAATTCTTCGACTACCGTCGGCTTTGGCAAAGGTAGTTGCGCATAAAGTTCATCCGCAGCTGCGACAGCCAAACCGCTAACTTCCGGCAAGATATATCGCTCGGGTCCCTTTGAAATAATTAGTGAAACTGTGCCGCCTTCGCCAACTTTTCGCCCGCCTTCGGGATCAGATTTAATTACTAAACCAGCTTTGATGTCTTCGCTAAATACTTGAGTAACTTTTACTTTTAACCCAAGATCAGTCAAAGATTTAGTCGAAGTATTTTGGGAGGCACCGACAACAGAAGGCACCATTACTTTTGCACCTGGGCCAATTAAAACAAACCAAATAGCTATTGGAATAATTAAAACTAATGCGCTTGCAATAATTCGGTTGCGTTTAACACGTTTACTTATTTTTCGCTTAGTCCCAGCTGTGATTTGTACCGAAGGTTCTTTAACTTTCTTGGATTTGATTTTATTTTTCTTAATTTCCGGCAATTTTGGCGGAATATCTAATTCGAGACTCAGCTGTTGTCGTTTTGGATCTAATTTGATTTGAATATTTCTAACAGACTTTAAGAAATCGGCAGCTGAAGTTGGCCGTTTATCGGGATCTCGATTTGTAGCCTGTGCAATCAAGTCATCAAGTTCTACTGGTAATGAGATTCCTTTCGTGCTGACTTTAGGAATATCTTCATTGACATGCATGTACGCAATTTGAATAGGGGAGTCACTTACAAACGGGCGTTGCCCAGTAAGCATTTCAAAAGCCATTACACCAACGGCATACACATCACTTCTTGGGTCGGCGATACCGCGTTGAACTTGCTCTGGGGAAAGATATGAAACCGAACCAAGAATTACACTTGCTTCGGCAGTCATTGTGTTGCCCATGGCACTTGATCTTGCCAATCCAAAGTCAGCAATTTTTATTCGACCGTCAGTCGAGATCATCACATTTTCTGGCTTCATGTCTCGATGAACAATGCCAACTTCATGTGCTGCAGCAAGTGCACCCAAAATTGGCACTAAATAATTAATAGTTTCGGTAGTCGTAAATTTTCCGCGTTCAGCGAGAAAATCTCGAAGCGTATTTCCTTCTATTAATTCCATAACTAGAAATACCGCGGGGATACCGCTTTGATTCCAACCTTGATCTTGCACTGCAACCACATTTGGATGAGAAATTGAAGCTGCTGCTTTTGCTTCGCGAATAAATCTTGAAATAAATTGTTCGTCTTCGGCTAAGTGAGAATGCATTATTTTTACGGCGACTTTACGATCCAATCTGGTATCAAGCGCTTCGTAAATTGTGCCCATTCCACCATTGGCAAGTATTTTGATTAGTTCATAGCGGCCATCGATTAGCTCTCCAGTTAAATCCGCCATAATCGGCGATTTTAAGAGGTCGAGTAATGAAAATCCGCGAACTTAGCGGTCTGTTCGAGTTTAAAGTGCGCCGCTTCACGAATTTTCCAGCGGGATATCTCTTCTGGGTATCTAAATCCATCGCGCTTCATAACTCGATCAAGGGCAACATCGGGATCGGCATCAACCCAAATAAGTGAACTGGCGTAACGACGAATTGCCGCTTGGCCAGCTCCGACCCCTTCGATAATTAATTTCTCACTTGGCAAAATTTCACGTTTGGAATTAAATGCATTAATTTCCCAGTCGTAAATTGGCAACCAGTGACTTTTGCCCAACTTAATTGAATTGCAAAGTGCAATTAATTTGTCGGTAAGTGTCTGGGTTAGCGCATCGTCCCAACCGTTATACAAATACTCCAGATGAATTACATCGCAACTTAATTCTTCTTTTAAAACATTTGCCAACGTCGTTTTTCCAGCTCCAGCTGGCCCATCAATTAAAATTAATTGCGTTTTACCGAGCCGAGCCGGTTTATTTAGCGAGAATTGCATTTCGATGTTTCGTTCGCCAGCTCCGCCAACCCATTAGCGCCATAATGACAAAACCGGCATATAACAGGGCAGTAAACCAATAATTCAAAACGGCGTATTCCACTGTTGCAACTAGATCAACCACGAACCAAAGTGGCCAAGTTTCATATTTCTCGTAAACCATGATTATTTGAGCAATCAATGAACCTAGAAAAATAAATGAGTCAGACCAATAAGCGGCAGCGCCGATTGAATGCAGTGCTGGCGCAAGCAATACCCAGGAAATCAATAATGCAGTTAGCCAATAAATTCTGGCGCGATAATTTAATTTTGAAGGCTTGGCACCGGTTGGACCCCAACCAAACCAACCCCAGATTCCAGCTGCGATAAAAACTATCTGCAACAATGCACTGGCAAACAAATCAACTTGCCAGAAAAATATTCCGTACAACGCACTTGAAATAATCCACCAAGGCCAAGTGATTTGCTTTCCGGTTATGCCGTAACCAACTCCAACAAAACTCGTTAATGCAGCAAAAAATTCCAACACCGAAACTTCATAACCCCAAGCTGTAAAAAGAGTGACCATAAGTAACCTCCCAAAGTTCGCATTACCGAACTGGTCTAGCGGTCGATTACTTGATTTGAATCGAGTAATCCTCTCAGCCGTATCTCGGCTCCCGCAGTTGTAATTCTACTTATTTGCTCCGTTTGGTTGCAATCGACACCATTTCATTTAATAATTTTTTCGCCAGATCTGTTATTTCTTCGCGCTCGATTGCATCTAACGCAGTTTCAGCTAATTTTTCGATTAAATCTTCGACATGTATCTTTGCGCCGCAATCCGTAATTAATGTGCGCAAACTTTCAATTTCGGATCCAGTTAAATCTGGTTTACCAAGCAATGTATTAAGCAATTTTTTACCAGCATCGCTACTTCGATCGTAGGAGTAGGCGATTAACGCAGTTCGCTTACCTTCACGTAAGTCATCACCTGCCGGTTTTCCAGTCTCTTCTGGATCACCAAAAACGCCAAGTAAGTCATCGCGCATCTGAAATGCTTCACCGAGCGGTAATCCGTAATCTGAATAGATATTCAAAATTTCAGATAAATTTTTTGGCGTCGCTAAAGCTGCACCAAAATGTAGCGGGCGCTCGATTGTGTATTTTCCTGATTTGAATCGAGCAATTTTCAATGCTCGCTCGACGCTGGTGTTAGACATCGTCTGTTCTAAAACATCTAAATACTGTCCGGCCATAATTTCAATTCGCATTGCGTCATGAATCGGGTTTACCGCCAATTGAGCTGCGGCAGATATGCCCGAATCATGAATACATTTGTCAGACCACACTAAAGCTAAGTCGCCCAGTAAAATTGCAGCAGCTGATCCAAAATTAGCAGAATTACCAGCACCATTTTTATCTAGGTTATATTTTTCAAATGCTTTATGAATGGAAGGTCGACCACGTCGATTGTCCGAACCATCAATTAGGTCATCATGAATCAGCGCACAAGCTTGTAATAATTCCAAACTAGCAGTTGCCTTAATTATATTTTTATCAATCTTTCCGCCAGCACCAATAAATCCAATTAATGCAAAAATTGGGCGAATCCGTTTGCCACCTTCGAGAATGTATTGCCCGAGTGCTGTGGCAACTGGTTTTAATTCGGAATCAACTTCGACCAATTTTTCATTTTCCGCAGCAACAAAGTTCGTCAATTCAGCTTCGATGGCACTTCGCATCGAAACTAAATCATTCATAGTTGGTAACCTCGGTTTGTGAATTCAGCGCCAAGTATCTCATTTGAATTCTTTCCTCCCAAAGATAGCGCAGGGGAGGAGCGACTTTGGAGCGCCCTCGAATCACTCAAACCGATTAAACCTAATTTTGTCTCCGTAACTTATGGCGCTGGTGGCTCTACTAGAGATCGCACAATCCGAATTACTTCAGAAATTATGGAACGTGCCCAATTTGAAGTGGTGGCGCATTTAACTTG
>JBDLPY010000092.1:0-3812 GCA_039800785.1 Actinomycetota bacterium | reverse complement strand
TCGAATTCTTTGCTGGTTAATTGATCAAATTTGAAATCAATCGGTACATCACGTCGAAGGTGAGTTAATTCGTGATTAAGTTTTATTTGCGCAATGTGGGCCCGCAACGATTCGCCCACTTTTCCAGTAATTAAATCTGCATTTGAAATCAGTTTTTCTAACGAACCGTTTTCAACAATCCACTTCGCGGCTGTTTTTTCGCCGACGCCAGGAACTGAAGGCAAATTGTCACTTGGGTCGCCGCGAAGCGCAGCAAAATCTGGATATTGTTCTGGCGTTAATCCGTATTTGGTTTGAACTTCTTCCGGTGTCATTCGAGATAAATCGCTCACTCCGCGCTTTGGATAAAGCACGGTTACGCCCTTTCGTACTAATTGAAAGGTGTCGCGATCGCCGGTGCAAATTAATACTTCCATGCCGGACGCTGCAGCTTTATCGGTGATCGTTGCGATTAGATCGTCAGCTTCAAATCCTTCAAGCGCGAATTCTTTAATATTCATTGCAGTCAATAACTGGCTTAAATATGGAATCTGACTTCTAAATTCGTCGGGCGTTGCACTTCGATTGGCTTTATATTCTGGAAACTTTTCGGTCCGAAAGCTTTTGCGCGACACATCAAACGCCACTGCAATGTGGGTCGGTTTTTCTTCCTTGATCAGTGCGAGCAACATATTGGTGAAGCCGTAAATGGCATTTGTGTGTTGGCCAGATGCAGTAGTGAAATTTTCAACTGGTAATGCATAAAAAGCGCGGTAGGCCATTGAATGTCCGTCGATTAGTAGAAGACGTTCACTCATAAACGCAATCCTAAGTGTTACCCTCTATTCTCATGACCGACTACTTGCAGATTTTGAAAGAACGTGGCCAAGCCGAGCTCGATAAGAAAATGGGTATCGAAATAATTGAGGCCGCACCAGAGCGACTAGTTGCAACTATGCCAGTTGAAGGCAATCGCCAACCGGTTGGTTTATTACATGGTGGCGCAAATGTTGTACTTGCTGAATCACTTGGTTCCATCGGGACCGCACTTCATGCAGGTTTGGATCGGAAAATTGTTGGCATTGATATAAATGCCACTCACCATAAAGCGGCTACTAAGGGAAAAGTTACTGCAGTCGCTACCCCAGTATCGCTGGGCAAAACTTTATGTACTTACGAAATTGTGATTACAAATGATGAAGGGCAACGCACTTGCACTGCCCGGATTACTTGTTTGATTCTTGCTGATCGTTAATTAATGAGCGCCAGTTCCGAGGTAAGCCTCGCGAACCGCTGGATCATTTAATAAATCTGAAGCCTTCGCTTCTTTTACAACTTTACCTGTTTCTAAAACATAAGCGCGATGAGCGCGCTGCAAAGCTTGCTGTGCATTTTGTTCCACTAGCAAAATTGTGGTTCCGCTCTTATTGATCTCAGTAATGATGTTAAAAATATTTTGAATCATCATAGGAGCTAGACCCATTGAAGGCTCATCAAGTAGCAAAACTTTTGGACGGGCCATAAGTGCTCGACCAATTGCCAACATTTGTTGTTCGCCACCAGAAAGTGTTCCGCCAGCTTGGGAAATACGTTCTTTAAGTCGAGGAAAAAGATGGAAGACTTTTTCAATATCTTCATTCATTTCTGAAGCGCGATCTTTACGGAAAAACTTTCCCATCTCAAGATTTTCTAAAACTGTCATACCTGGGAAAATTCCGCGTCCTTCTGGAACTTGCGAAATTCCTAGACCGACTCGATCGTGCGCTGGAATCTTATTTATATCTTGGCCATCGAAAACAATTTGACCGCTTGAAACTGGACGAAGTCCAGAGATAGTTTTCAAAATTGTTGTTTTACCGGCACCGTTTGCACCGATAAGTGAAACAATTTCACCTTGATTTACGACTACGGAAACTCCTTTAATTGCTTCAATTTTTCCGTAATGTACGCGCAAATCTTTAATTTCAAGACGCATCAGATGGCGCTCCTAAGTAGGCTTCAATAACTTTTGGATCGTTTTGTACAACTGATGGGACATCATCGGCAATCTTTTGACCGAAATCTAGAACTGCAACTCGGTCAGAAATTCCCATAATCAATGACATATCGTGCTCGATTAAAAGAACTGTGTAGCCAGCATCACGAATCTTTTTAATTGTGTTTGCTAATTCGATTTTCTCTGCTGGATTAAATCCGGCCGCTGGTTCGTCCAACATAATTAATTTCGGTTCGGTACCTAGAGCGCGCGCAATTTCCAATCGACGTTGATCGCCGTAAGGAAGATTCTTCGCTAACTGTTCGGCACGATTTCCAATTCCCATGAAATCTAGAAGCTCTTGGGCCCGAACTCGGCTTTCCTTTTCTTCGCGGCGAGCTCGTGGCGTGCCAAATAAATTACCAAGTAAGCCAGAACCCTTGTGAACATCAGTCGCGGTTAAAACGTTCTCTAATGAAGTCATGTCTCCGAATAAACGAACATTCTGGAAGGTGCGGCCAATTCCCATTTTGGTAACTTGGTGGCGTTTCTTTCCTGCTAAATCTTCACCTTGGAAAAGAATTTGACCAGAAGTAAGTGGGTAAACGCCGGTTACAACGTTAAACACTGTTGTTTTACCAGCACCATTTGGCCCGATTAACGCGCAAATTTCGCCTTTGTTTACGTGAAAGTTAACTTCGTTTAGCGCTGTAACGCCACCAAATTTTATGGTTGCGCCTTTTAATTCAAGTAATTTCTCAGCCATGTTTGATGTGCTCGCGCTTCTTACGTGGCAACAAACCATCCGGACGAAGGTTCATCATTAAGATCAAAATCAAACCAAAAACTAACTGACGCGCATCAGAAATAAATCGGATTCTCTCTGGTAAGTAAGCAAGAAGAACGGCGCCCATTGCCACTCCCCAAATATTTCCAATTCCACCAAACACTACGCAGGCAAGAATTAAAACCGATACGTTGAAGGTAAACATCTGCGGAGCGATCACCATAACTTTTGATGCATAGATAACACCCGCAATGCCGCCGACAGCAGCGCCAATTACGAAAGACCAGAGTTTGTATTTCAAAGTATTTACGCCCATTAACGCAGCTACATCTTCATCCTGGCGAATCGCTTCCCAAGCGCGACCTGGCCGACGCACTGTGAATCGACGAATCATCCAGATGGTTAGCAAAATTAATGCGAACACCAACCAGAAGAAATGTTGTGGATGAGGCAAATCAAATTGAACTCCGGCAATTGCAGGTGGATTTGGAATACCGGCGATTCCGTTTGGGCCACCAGTTGCTGGAATATTTAACGCAACGATTCGAATAATTTCACCAAAGCCAAGGGTAATAATCGCTAAATAATCTCCGCGAAGTCGAAGCGCTGGTAAACCAAGTAATACTCCAGCAATCATGGCAAAACCCATTCCGAATGGGAGAACTTCCCATGCGTTCATTCCATACATCGTGCTCATGATTCCCATTGTGTAGGCACCGATTGCAAAGAATGCAACGTAACCAAGATCAAGGAGGCCAGATTTACCAACCACGATATTTAAACCAAGGGCCATTAATACGAACATGCCTACTGGATAAACCAATACGTTTTCAAACGAAGTGATTGGTGTATTTAAAAAGCTGGTTGGCCCAAAACTTGCTGCAAAAGGTGCCATCGCAACAATTGCGATAATCACTAAAGTAAAAGTTACGCGCTTAGGACGGTTCCAATTTTCCCAAACTTCAGCGCCCTTATCTCGTAAATTAATCATCAGGTTCTCGTTTGCTGGACAGCTTCACCGAAGATGCCGCTTGGTCGAATTAATAGAACAAGAACTAATACCAAGAAAAC
>JBDLPY010000091.1:0-3709 GCA_039800785.1 Actinomycetota bacterium | reverse complement strand
CAAACTCGTCAATTGCGCAATTAATGATTGAAGTTTTTAACCGTTCTGGCATTAATTGTCCAGAAAATGAAGTTACAAAATTACTAACCTTTTCAATTAAGGAACTTGGGCTTTCCGAAGAATGCGAATTAACACTTACTTTCATTGACGATACTGAAATGGAGCAACTTCACATCAATTGGATGAATTTGCCGGGCTCGACTGACGTTATGAGTTTTCCGATGGATGAATTGAAACCCCATGACTCAACACCAGGCATTTTGGGCGACATTGTTATTTCGCCAACTGTTGCCAAATTGAATGCGGAAAAAGCTGGCCACAGCGTTGAGCATGAAATAAAAATTCTAGCGGCGCATGGTTTATTGCATCTTTTGGGTTATGACCATCAGGAACTAACTGAAGAAAAAGTTATGTTTGCGCTTCAAGAAGATTTGGTGAAACGCTATGAATAAATATCTAGGAACTTTTCTTAATTTAATCACTCCGGGTCGTCGTTTCAAATTGGATGAAGCAAATTTAAAAATGATTATCGACCAAGCTCAATCCCAAGGATTAATTCATGAAACCGAACAAGAAATGCTTCATTCCGTTATTCAATTGGGTGACACATTAGTTCGAGAGTTAATGGTTCCGCGCACTGAAATGGTCTGGGTGGAGGCAGATAAAACTTTACGGCAAGCGCTTTCACTTTCGCTTAGATCGGGTTATTCAAGAATTCCAGTTATCGGTGAAAATTTAGATGAAATTAAAGGTTTTGCTTATGTGAAAGACTTAGCGAAACGGGTTCATGATCATCATGGCGCCGAAACTAGTGAAGAAGTTTCACAACACATGCGTCCAGCAGTATTTGTTCCGGAAATTAAAGTTGCAGCTGAATTATTAAAAGAGATGCAGCGCGGGCAGATTCACATGGCAATAGTCGTTGATGAATATGGTGGCACCGCTGGATTGATCACAATCGAAGACATTATTGAAGAAATTGTCGGCGAGATTGGTGATGAATATGACGAAGATGAAAAACAATTTGAATGGTTGAGCGAAAACAAAGTTCGAGTTCGAGCTTCAATGCATATTGAAGACTTGATAAAAGAATTGAACACCGAAATCGAAATTGAAAATTTCGAAGGCGTGGACACTATTGGCGGCGCAATGGCAAAAGTCTTAGGACGTGTTCCTATTCCAGGTTCACATTTTATGTTTGGTGTGTGGAAAGTAACGGCAGAGCGACCAATTGGAAGAAGACGCAGAATTAGCAGCATGATTGTTGAACGTAGCGAAGATGAAAGCGAAAACGAACTTTAATTTCGTTGTAGTCTTGGCTCATGCGCGTGCTTCGTTTTACTAATGGCGGAGATCCGCAATACGGCGTCCTGGAAAATGATGACTTAATTACCGTTTTAACTGGGGATCCGCTTTATAACGGAATTCAAAAAACAAGCGTTCAATTAAAACTTTCCGACGTACGCTTACTCGCTCCAGTTTTACCGCGTAGCAAAGTGGTTCATGTCGGAAAGAATTTTCAAGATCACGCCGAAGAAATGGGTGGCGGAATCCCAACAGAACCACTTATTTTTATAACGCCAAACACCGCCGTGATCGGACCAAACGAAACAATTGTTTGGCCACGAATTAGTGAACGAATTGATTTTGAAGGCGAATTAGTAATTGTGATTGGCCGAATTTGCAAAGATGTTCCGCGAGAGCGATATAAAGAAGTTATTTTCGGCTACACGGTTGGGAACGACATAACAGCTCGCGATTTACAAAATCGCGATGGTCAATGGGCGAGAGCGAAAAGTTTTGACACTTTCAAACCAATGGGACCCTGGATCGAGACTGATTTTGACGTTGAGAATTCCGAAATCAAAACTTCGGTAAATGGCGAAGTAGTACAAAACGAAAAATTGAACAAAATGATTTTCGACATTCCAGAAATTATTCACCACATAACTCAAGTGATGACGTTGCTTCCTGGTGATGTAATTTTCACCGGTACCCCGCAGGGAATTGGACCGCTTCCGGAAAAATCTTCAGTAACCGTGGCGATTTCCGGCATCGGAGAATTAACTAATAAAGTTAGCGCTCGTGGTTAACGCTAAAAAAGAGATTCGCGTTCGTTTCGCCCCATCGCCAACAGGTGATTTGCATGTGGGCAATATTCGTACTGCGCTCTTTGATTGGGCTTTCGCGCGTCACACTGGCGGAAAATTTATTTTTCGAATTGAAGATACAGATCGCGAACGCGTTACCGATGAATATATTGCCGCGGCGATCGACACATTAAAGTGGCTGGGACTTAATTGGGATGAAGGGCCAGAAGTTGGTGGCCCAAACGGACCTTATTTGCAGTCACAGAGGTTAGATATTTATGCAGATTGGGCAGCTAAATTTGTTGAATCAGGTTTTGCTTATCATTGTTATTGCACACCGGAAGAATTAGAAGCAGAGCGCGAACGCCAACGTGCCGCTAATCAAGCACCAGGGTATGGCGGCGCTTGTCGCGAATTGAGTAATGAAAAAATTGCGGCACATAAAGCTGAAGGAAGAAAATCAGTAATCCGGATGCGAATGCCAGATGGCACCACAACTTTCAATGATGAAATTAGAGGCGAAGTAACTTTTGATCATAAATTTGTGCCTGATTTTGTTTTGGTACGCGCAGATGGATCGCCGCTTTACACCTTGGCTGTTGCAGTAGATGACGTAATGATGAAAGTTACCCACGTACTTCGCGGTGAAGATTTACTTTCATCTACACCGAGACAGATTAGGGTTTATCAAGCAATGGGAGTTGCCCCTGAGGATTATCCGGTTTTTGCCCACTTGCCATTTGTGATGGGCACTGACAACGTAAAGTTATCTAAGCGCAATGGTGAAGTTTCAATTGCTTGGTATCGAAAGCAAGGATTCTTGCCCGAAGCAATCTGCAACTACTTAGCTCTTTTGGGTTGGTCACCTGGAAATGATCGCGAAGACATTTCAATGAAAGAGTTGACCGAACTTTTTGAAGTTCACGATGTTCATTCATCACCAGCCCGATTCGATATGAAAAAACTCGAAGCAATCAATGGTGACAAAATTCGAGCATTAACCCTTGATCAATTCTTTGAAAAAGCCCTGCCATTCTTAACAGAATCCGGCACAATTTCCGGAACTTCAACTGAAATCGAATTAGTTAAGAAAGCGCTACCAATAATTCAAGAGCGAATTGTTAAATTGGCGGAAATTCCAGAGATGCTAAATTTCTTATTTGTGGCGAAATTCGAAATCGCATCAGATTCGGTAGAAAAAATATTAGAACCAAGCGCCAAAGATGTATTAAAGAAATCAGTAGAAGTCTTGGATCCATTGAATGATTGGACGCATGATTCAATTCATGAAGTCTTGAAAACTGCGTTAATTGAAGGCCTTGGCTTAAAACCAAGAATTGCATTTGGTGCGGTGCGAATCGCAGTAACGGGAAGCCATATCTCGCCGCCATTATTTGAATCGATGGAGTTACTTGGCAAAAGCGATTGTCTTGCGCGAATTAAGCAAGCAATTACGCTTTAAATTACTAAACCGCTATCCTTTGCCAGTCGCAATAAATGCCTTTTGGGGTATGGGGTAATTGGCAGCCCTGCTGATTCTGGTTCAGTAAGTCTAGGTTCGAGTCCTGGTACCCCAGCGAGGCCCCGTCGTCTAGCGGCCTAGGACTCTGGCTTCTCAA
>JBDLPY010000090.1:0-4411 GCA_039800785.1 Actinomycetota bacterium | reverse complement strand
GCTGCTTTTATTCTTGCGCTTAAAGGATTGTCTGCGCCAAAGAGCGCACGTCGTGGAAATATCATCGGTGCAATTGGTGCCACTGTTGCAACCATTGCAGTCTTTTTCTATAACCACGATGGTGAAAAAATTAAGAATCTCCCACTGATTTTGGTCGCGATTTTGTTTGGTGTTTTAGTTGGTGTTCCGGCTGCTCGAAAAGTTCAAATGACTCAAATGCCGCAACTAGTAGCGTTATTTAATGGTGTTGGTGGTGGCGCTGCTGCGTTAGTCGCAATTGTTGAATATTTAAAACTTGGTGATTCTTCAACTTCGATTGAAGTTGTCGCAACGGTGTTTACTGTTGTGGTCGGTTGTATTTCTTTCAGCGGATCAGTTATTACTTTTGCGAAGTTACAAGAATTGATGACTACTCGCCCGGTTGTGTTTCCTGGTGGTCGATTTGTAATTGCTGGAACATTGATTGCAATCGGCGTATTTTCCGGAATGCTCGGTGTTAATGGTGGTTCAACGTTATTGTTAATTTTGGCGGGACTTTCCTTGCTATTTGGAATTCTCTTTGTGCTTCCAGTTGGCGGCGCCGATGTTCCGATTGTTATTTCGCTGCTTAACGCATTTACTGGTTTGACTGTTGCCGCAAGTGGTTACGTACTGCAAAACATTTTGCTGATTGTCGCTGGAACTTTAGTTGGCGCTTCCGGAACAATTTTGACGCGATTAATGGCGCAGGCAATGGGACGTTCATTGTTTGGAACTTTATTTGGTGCTTTTACTGCAAAAGCTACTGCGCAATCAGGTGCGGAAGAGACTCGTCCAGTTCGATCTGGTTCGCCAGATGATGTTGCGATTTTGTTGAACTATGCACGTCGCGTTGTGATTGTTCCTGGTTTCGGATTAGCGGTGGCGCAAGCGCAACATACGGTTAGGGAAATGGCAGACATTTTGACTGCTAAAGGAATTGATGTTGCTTACGGAATTCACCCGGTTGCTGGTCGTATGCCAGGACACATGAACGTTTTACTTGCTGAAGCGAATGTTCCTTACGAACAATTAGTTGAAATGGAAGAAATTAATCCGACTTTCCCGCAGACTGACGTTGCGTTAGTTGTTGGCGCGAACGACGTGGTTAATCCGGCGGCGAAGACAACTCCGGGTGCTCCGATTTACGGCATGCCGATTTTGGAAGTTGAGAATGCGGCGAACATTATTTTCTTGAAGCGTTCGATGCGTCCGGGATTTGCTGGAATTGAAAATGAATTGCTTTACGATCCAAAAACCACTTTGTTATTTGGCGATGCGAAGGCATCGCTGACGAAGGTGGTAAGCGCACTTAAAGCACTTTAAATAAAGTGCTTTAAGTGATTTGCCTTTTGAAAGATTTCGCATTTGCGAACAATTCGCTTTAAAACTCTTTATCTGGTGGAATTAAAACGTTAATTTAATTGTTATAAACTTTGGTTGAACATTCAACTTCTTGCGAAGCCTTAAAAATCAGGTTTCTCTTGAAAAGTAGAGACGAGAATTAAATGCCAGCAGTAACAGTCGCAGACATAACAATCCTGCCAAAGGTGATCGCCGCTCCCGATGCCAGAGCCCGCTCGGTTAAATCTGTTACGACTGCACCGCAAGGTTATGAAGGCGAAGGATTTCCAGTTCGTCGCGCATTTGCAGGAGTTGAATTAAATGAATTGGATCCATTTATTCATTTGGATCAAATGGGTGAAGTTGAATATGCGCCGGGTGAACCAAAAGGAACCCCATGGCATCCACACCGCGGTTTTGAAACTGTTACTTACATAATTGATGGAATTTTCGATCACCAAGATTCACATGGTGGCGGCGGAACAATTACAAATGGCGATACTCAATGGATGACTGCTGGCGGCGGTATTTTGCATATCGAAACTCCACCAGAACATTTAGTAATGAGTGGCGGCTTGTTCCATGGTTTCCAACTTTGGGTTAATTTGCCGGCTGCAAAAAAGTGGTCACCACCTGCTTATCAAGATCTGCGCGCAAGCCAAGTTAAATTATTAGCATCACATGATGGCGGCGCATTAATTCGAGTTATTGCTGGCGACGTTGCAGGTTATGAAGGTCCAGGACGTACTCAAACCCCAATCACTTTAATTCACGCAACTTTGCAGGCAGGTGCCGAATTACGTTTGCCTTGGAACAAAAATTACAACGCGCTGGTTTACACATTAAATGGCTACGGATTTGCTGGCGCCGAACAACGTCCAATTCAAGAAGGTCAATTAACTGTTTTTGGCGATGGCGACATGATTGTCGTTCGCGCAGCAAATATTCAAGATTCAAAGGCGCCAGAAATGGATCTATTTATTCTTGGCGGCCTACCAATTAATGAACCAGTTGCGTGGATGGGTCCGTTTGTTATGAATACAAAACGCGAAGTGCTTCAAGCTTTTGAGGATTTCCAAAAAGGATTGCTCGGAACTGTTCCAGCGCAACATTTGAAACCTTCAAGCGAAGTAGCTAATGATTTGAAGAATAAATTAAATCGCAGCGGTGAAAACAATTCGCATAAATTGGGCGGCAATTCAATGCCAAAGAGCGCCGAAGAAATATTGAATGTCCACGGCGCCCCGACCGAACTTCAAGAGGGTAATTAAGCTTAAAAATCATCCTTGAGGCAAACAAGTTGTTTAATCCAAAGATGCAATCTGATTAGTTAGATTATTGAAAGCCCACAAGCATTAATACTGTGGATATCTAATTTAATTTGTCACCCCCGCCTAAAAAGATTTCTCCATGATCCGTTCCGCACATGAAACCTTAAAAGCCATGCAGGCCAATGGTGAATTGCCGGAAAAACGCGATCCGGAAATAAGTAAATTGCTTTCTGAACGGCCAAATCCGCAATCACTTATTAAATTAATGAAAATTAAACCTGCGCAACTTGGCCCTTCAGATCGCGTTGATTTTCTAACTGCGTTCGAAAAACACGTGAGTTGGATTAATTATGCGTTTCAAGAGGCTGTTGTCGCGGTAGCTGGCGAAAATTCTGCCACCCACGAGAAAATTTTTGATGGAGTCGATCAGTCAGAACGAGATGACGTTGCAACTGCGTTGCGCATCCCAGCGAACTCAGCACAAACCCGAATAGATGTTGCTCGTACACTGGTTAAAGATTTGCCAAATACTTGTGAAGCCCTTGCTGCGGGAGAAATTTCAGCTAAGCACGCTGATTCCATTGCGCGTGAAATTGAATCCGCGATTAGATTAGGTGTTCCGAAAGAAGCCATCGAAGAAATTGAACGCGTCGGAATCACACATTCAGAATTTCATACACCGCGCCAGGTTGAATTAAAAATTAGAAGTGCCTTTGCCAAACTTGCTCCGGAACTTTTTGCGATAAAAGTTGAGGGCGCAATGGATACTAGAACAGTTCGTTGTTACCCAGATTCAGATGGAATGTCCCAAGTCTTAGCAATCTTGCCGGCAGCAGGTGCCCAAACGGTTATGAATGCAGTTGAAACTTTTGTTGAGATCGAAAAAGCCAATGAGCTATTAGGTCAATTTAAAGATGAAGTTGACCGCTCAATTGAAATGCGGCGTGCAGATGCATTGGTTGAAATTGCGGAATTAGCACTTTCAATCAAAGGTGATTTAGCAAAACATCATCGTCGCCCTGCTTCAATAAATATTGTTATGGATTTTGCAACTGCAATTGGTCTCGCCAACAATCCAGGATTCTTAACGGGATATGGTCCTATTCCTGCCGATATCGCGCGTCATTTTGCAAATGATGGAAAATGGAAAAAATTTATAACTGATCCAGGTTCTGGAAATTTATTAGACATGGGACGCGAAACTTATGTTCCGCCCCAGCAATTACA
This sequence comes from Actinomycetota bacterium, assembly GCA_039800785.1. Taxonomy (GTDB): domain Bacteria; phylum Actinomycetota; class Actinomycetes; order Nanopelagicales; family Nanopelagicaceae; genus ZLKRG08. The sequence goes on along the minus strand of JBDLPY010000090.1, from coordinate 551 downwards.
AGATTTCTTAATCGCGCGCGATCGAATTTGCAGATTTCCAGGTTGCCGAAGGTCGGCCCATAAATCTGAAATTGATCACGCAATCCCTTGGGAAAAGGGTGGCAAAACAAATCCCGAAAATTTGGGAGTACTTTGTAAACGTCATCATCGACTTAAAACGCATGGAAAATGGAAATTAAAATCTTTCGCAGATGGTTCTTGCGAATGGACCACTCCGCATGGCAGAAAAATTACTGTTCCAGCACGCCCGATGCTTGAAGCCGTATAAATATCCGGTCGTAAGAATAGAAGCCGTCCAAATAGAAGCCGTCTAAATAGAAGCCTTCCGCATATAGCTGCATAGTTTGTTTGGAATATCCCTGCCTAGTTATGCGTTTTACCAACATGGCCATGGGAGTAAAAAACGCGACTTCTAATGACGCATCATCAGGGTTAAAACTCGCCCAATTTATACAAGCCAACTTCTCCCCTATAACCTTGCCTGCAATGGCATCTATGGATCTCGTTAAAGAAACCCCGGCTGATAAAGCTGCGCGGTTTGAACGTGATGC
>JBDLPY010000089.1:0-8304 GCA_039800785.1 Actinomycetota bacterium | reverse complement strand
TCATGTTAGAAAAATAAAACTACTAGTAAAACTAGAAGTCCATTCCTCCACCGTCTGGCATTGCCGGAGCTGATTTCTTCTCTGGAATGTCAGCGATAACAGCTTCAGTTGTTAAGAAGAGAGCCGCAATTGATGCTGCATTCTGTAATGCTGAACGAGTTACTTTCGCAGGATCAATAATGCCGCTCTTAATCATGTCGACATATTCGCCAGTTGCAGCATTTAATCCATGTCCTGGATCTAAATGGCGAACTTTCTCAACGATAACTCCGCCTTCAAGGCCGGCGTTAACTGCGATTTGTTTGATTGGTGCTTCGATTGCTGCTTCAACAATCTTTGCACCAGTCGCTTCGTCGCCTTCAAGTTTTAATTTTCCAAATGCAGCTTTGCCAGCTTGAAGTAGCGCAACGCCACCACCAGCAACAATTCCTTCTTCAACCGCTGCTTTTGCGTTACGAACTGCATCTTCGATGCGGTGCTTACGCTCTTTTAATTCAACTTCAGTTGCTGCGCCAGCTTTAATAACTGCAACGCCGCCAGCAAGTTTTGCTAAACGTTCTTGAAGTTTTTCACGATCGTAATCGGAATCGCTCTTTTCAATTTCAGCACGGATTTGCGCAACGCGACCTTTAATTTGAGCCTCGTCGCCGCCACCTTCCACGATTGTGGTTTCTTCTTTAGCAATTACAACTTTACGTGCGCGGCCAAGTAATTCAATTCCGATTTGATCTAGCTTTAGACCAACTTCTTCGCTGATTACGGTTGCGCCAGTCAAAATCGCAATATCTTGCAACATTGCTTTGCGGCGATCACCAAAACCTGGCGCTTTAACTGCTGCCGCACGGAAAATTCCGCGAATCTTATTAACTACCAAAGTTGCAAGCGCTTCGCCTTCAACATCTTCCGCAATGATCGCTAGCGGTTTGCCAGTTTGCATAACTTTTTCCAAAATTGGCAACATGTCTTTGATGTTAGAAATCTTTGAATTTACTAACAAAACATAAGCATCTTCCAAAATTGCTTCCATGCGATCAGTGTCAGTTACAAAATATGGTGAGATGTAACCTTTATCAAAACGCATACCTTCAGTTAGTTCTAGCTCTAAGCCAAAAGTATTTGATTCTTCAACAGTGATTACGCCTTCTTTGCCAACTTTGTCCATTGCTTCGGCAATCATTTCGCCGATAGTTGCATCAGCTGCTGAAATCGAAGCCGTTGCAGCAATTTGTTCTTTGGTTTCGACGTTCTTTGCCATCTTGGCTAATTCTTCAGTTACTGCAGTTACGGCCTTTTCGATTCCGCGCTTTAACCCCATTGGGTTTGAACCGGCTGCAACGTTACGTAAACCTTCGCGTACAAGTGCTTGAGCTAGAACAGTTGCAGTTGTAGTTCCGTCACCGGCTACGTCATCAGTTTTCTTTGCAACTTCTTTTACAAGTTCTGCGCCAACTTTTTCATATGGATCTTCTAATTCGATTTCTTTGGCAATTGAAACACCGTCATTGGTAATTGTTGGTGCGCCCCATTTTTTCTCAAGCACGACGTTACGTCCGCGAGGTCCAAGGGTTACTTTCACTGCATCTGCAAGAACATTCATTCCGCGTTCTAATCCGCGGCGCGCCTCTTCATTAAATGCAATCTGCTTTGCCATCTCTTAACTCCTGCGTTAGTTGATCTAATGATTAATTTCGGTGGCCTTAAACCTGGCTACCGGTAGGTCTAACGCGAAGTTTATTTAAGGTATTCCCGCGGGCAAAATCCGTGCGGGATTAATTGTAAGTACGAGCCGCTGTGCGAGCTTCGCGAAGTCGGCGCAGGCGTTTTACCAAAATTGGCGATGCGGCCAGGGCTGCATCTTTATCAATCAAGTCGTTAAGTAATTGGTAATAACGAGCCGGAGTTAAATCAAATAATTCTTTGATTGCAGATTCTTTTGCGCCAGCGTAACGCCACCAAGAACGCTCGAAATCAAGCACGCGAATTTCTAAGTCGCTTAGGCCTGATGCGCCAGCTGGTTGAATCAAAGACATGTCCAAAATTCTAATCGTGACCAGTGTCAATTCTTGGGATTTCGCAGTTTAAGTGATTAAAGGGTGGCGAGAATCTTTTCTATGTCATCGACATTGGTCCATGGATTAACAATTGCAAACCGAAGAATTGGTTCGCCGTTATGTGATGAAGGTGTCACAAAACCAATCTGATCTTCGAGCAATTTATCGCTCCATTGTTGGTAATCAGATTTATTCCAACCTTTGCGTTTAAATGCAACAATTGAAAGTTCTGGTTCAACAAGTAATTCTAAATTTGGGTGTTCTTTAATTAATTCGGTTGCTTTCTTGGCAATTAACATTGTGTATTCCATTGCATCGCGATAAGCATCGGTGCCATTTGCCGCTAAGGAAAACCAGAATGGCAAGCCGCGAGTTCGGCGAGTTAAATGAAGTGCGTAATCAGATGGATTCCATTCACTTTCATCTTCGTGCAACGTATCCAAATAACTTGCATGTTGCGCTAGCGATTCTTTGGCTATTTTCGGATCTTTATAAATTAAAGCGCATGCATCGTAAGGTGCGAATAACCATTTGTGCGGATCAACAATAAATGAATCGGCATATTCAATTCCATCGAATTTTGCTCGGACTGATGGTGCGCAGAGTGCAGCTAAACCATATGCCCCATCAACGTGGAACCAAATATCGCGTTCTACTGCAACATCATCAATTGAATCCAAATGATCGATAATTCCTAAATTGGTGGTTCCTGCCGTAGCAACGATTGCAAAAACGCGACCGCCAGTTTTTTCAAATTCGACAATAGCTTTTTCAACTGCGGCACCATAAATTTTCCCATCGGTTGCTTGTTCGGCAATAACAATTTCGACATCCATAACTTTGGCAGCTTGCTTAATTGAAGAATGAGATTGTGAACCACAAACTACTGCCCACTTACCATTGTGATTTGGATGGTTCCGCCTTGCATCTTCACGCGCAACTACTAAGGCAGATAAATTTCCGATCGTTCCGCCAGAAACAAAAACTCCGCCAGAAGTTTCTGGGAAACCTGCTAAATCGGATAACCATTTAAGTGCTTGGTTTTCCGCAAAAACTGCGCCAGCACCTTCTTGCCAAGATCCACCGTAAATTGAAGCTGCCGAAACAACTACATCAAATAAAGATGCGTATTCACTTGGTGCGGTCGGAATAAATGCTAAATATCTCTCGTGATCTGTTGAAATACATGCTTTAGCTAATACTTCTTTGAAAATTTCAAGAGTTGGAATTCCGCCAAGACCTTTTGCGGTAATTGTGTAACCAACTCGATCGAATAATTCTTTTGGTGTTAATGGTCCATCAAGCGGCGGCTCTTTGCGCATTCGCTCAAGCGCGTATGCCAAAATTTCGTCGGCAACTTCTTCGACCTCTGGATTAAAACGATGCACGGCGTAATCTTTACACAATTTCTCTCTACACTTAATCCTCTTATGTATCCTCTTAGAAATCCTTTGATGAAGCGCAACTACATCTCGCTCCGTGGCCAGAAGATTTGGCAGAGCAGCAAACTTGGCTTTGGCCAACCAGTGTTGCTGCTACATGGCGGATTAAGTCGCTCTGAAAGTTTCGACAAATATGTTTTGCCGGCGCTACGTGGTCGAAAGGTTTTTTCCTACGACCGCACTGGCCATGGTCGTAGTCCAGATACCAAAGGATCATTTCATTTTGAATTTCAAACCACTGAAGCCATTGCATACATAGAAGACGTGATTAAAGCGCCAGCTCATTTAATTGGTTACAGCGATGGTGGAATCATCGCGTTGATGGTGGCAATTAAGCGCCCAGATTTAGTTCATTCCTTAGTTTTAATTGGCGCTAACTATCACTACGACATGTCTGATTTCAAAATTCCTTACACACCACCAACTGAAGAGGACCGGGCACGTTATGCCGCAATCTCACCAGATCCGGTGAAAACCTTGGAAGAAAAAATTAAGAAAATGCACAAAATCTGGAAAGTGGAACCGAATTTAACTTTGAAACAATTGCGAAAAATCGAATGTCCAACTTTGGTTGTAGCTGGTGATGACGATGTGGTGCGACATGAGCACACCATTGAAATGTATGAAAATATTCCAAATGCTCAATTAAATATTGTGCAGGGCGCATCGCATTCGTTGGTAAAAGAAAAACCAAGAGAGCTGCAGCGTTCGATTAGAGATTTTTACAACAATCCGGCGCCAACAACTATTTGGTCGCTGCGACGCGCTCAGCGTGCAAAGTCTTAAAAATTTGATCCGATTCAATCGGCGCTAATTTTCCTAATTTTCGAGTTAAGAAATAATCAGCTAGCGCGGGATTTCTAACTAGCGCTGGGCCATGCATATAAGTTGCAATTATCTGATCTGTGACTGCACCGTCTGATTTTTCTAAAGCGTGATTTCCGATGCCGGCTTGAACTATGCCAAGTGGTTGCAATCGATCAGTAAATTTTGTTTGACCGCCATGGTTTTCGAAACCAGAAAGTAACCCAATTGGCAAAGTTGATTCGGAAAGTAATTCACCAACCGAACGCGGTGTTGCTGCTTCGGTTTTAATTGGCAAAATATTCAAACCTGAAATAGTTCGATTGTTGGAAGCTGGGAAATATTCGCCAAGTAATTGGAATCCGGCACAAACCGCAAACAAATGTGCTCCATTTTTAAGTGCTGATTGCAGGGCGCCGCTTCGCAGTAACTCAACAGCCGCAACTTGTGCATCATCTTCGCCGCCGCCTAAGAAATAGAAATCACCATCAGTTGGAATTGGATTTCGCGCACTGGCGTGAATAATTTCAGAATCAATACCTCGCGCATTTAGCCGCCAATTTAAAACTGCAACATTTCCTTGATCACCATAAGTTCCCAATAATTCTGGGAGCAAGTTAATAATTTTTATCATTTGTTTACCAGCTTATGAAATGCGGTATAGCTCGCGATTAAATCCGCATCACCGTGGCCAAATAAGCCAGAAGCAATCCGTTCATTTTCAACAACTTGATGTTCGATTCCATCAACTGTTAATCGCGCGGAAACATCGGTCCGACGATCTCCGGAAACTAAAACATTTCTACCAATTAGTGGTTGGAAATCTACGTCCCACAACCAAGAAGTATCTTTTCCGTCTTGGGTATTTGCATTAACTACGAGCAAAACATTTTTTGGACCAAGTGCGCTAGTAGTTAATGTTTCTTTCCAACTTGCTGGATTTTTAGAAAGTAACAATCTGAAATCAACATCAGAAATTCGTTTGGTAGCAAAGCGACCATCCACGCTGGTTACTGATGCAATTGCATCCTTTGCTGCCGCTTCTGGCACACCAAATTCTTTTGCGACGATCAATGCGCGCGCCGCATTTTGTGCCGCAGCTTTGCCTGGGATAGAACTAATTGCACTGATATTTTCGCCCAAGATCCAATCTGGTATTGGTTTACTGAAGCCACAGTTACATGAGTAACCGGTAACGCCCCAATCTAAAAGTGTTCCGCAATCAGGGCAGGTTGCAGCATCTAAATGTGAATTTTCGCCAGCGCTAAACCAAATTGGTTTTACCGCAGCTTGCGCAGCGAAAGTTACAAACGGATCATCAGCGCTTGCCAGAACTGTGGTTTGATCCTTTAACGCATTTCGCCACTTGGTTGTAACAATTCGAACTTCGGATAATCGATCTAGTTGATCGCGTCCTAAATTTAATAACACCACTAATTCTGGTTGGCAATTTTCGATTGCCCAAGGCAGGACTAATTCATCTACTTCTATTGCTGCAACTTCAGCGCGTGGTTTGGCACCAAGCGCGGCAGCAACACCAGCAAATAAATTTGCGCCAGTTGAATTAGTGGCAACTGAATATTTTTGTTCTAGCGCTGCTGCAATTAATCGAGTGGTTGTGGTTTTTCCGTTTGTGCCAGAAATCAAAACAATTCGTTTATTTTTTGATAATTGCGCAACTGCATTCGGCGCTAGTTTCAATATGGTTCGGCCGGCGACCATCACACCGTTGCCTTTTTTGGCTGCTCGGGAAAGCGCGCCCGCAAAATTAGCTACCGCTAAAACGAGCTTTAAATACATTTCGTGATTAGCAGTCGATTTGTTTTAATTCGCCAGTTTTAACATCATAAATTGCGCCACCAACGATCACGCCATCGCGTAATAACGGATAGGAACGAACGCGAGTGACGTCAATTCGCAGCGCTTCAATTTGATCAGCCACTGTGCGAAATTCCAATGACCGAGTATCGATTCCGTGTTGATCCAAAATTTGTTGGTGAATTGCAGATTCATCACCATTTGCCATTCGGCAATCAGTGTGTGGCATTACCAAGATTCGATTCACACCTAATAAATAAGTAGCCAGAACCAAAGTTCGCAGTACGTCTTCAGTTACGCGGGCTCCAGCGTTACGTAAAATTTTTGCATCGCCGGCTTCCATGCCTACTACGGCTAGCGGGCTAATGCGCGAATCCATGCAAGTGACAATCGCTAGGCCTTTTTTAGCGCTACCAGTCAGACCGTGGAGGTCATATCCATTCTGAAACTGCTGATTGGCCGCCAGAACGTCGCCGAATTCATCCTTCGGAAACGGCTGGATTGGGCTCACAGAATTAATTGTAATTGGTTGTAACAAAACGGGGTTCCCATTCGTTTATTAGGGAAAGAAGCGTGAAAGGACGCCCCAAAATGAACACAGTAAAGAAAGTCGTTGCCCTAGGCATTACCGCATCACTACTTGGAATTGCGCCAGCATCAAATGCAGCAGTTTCGGGATTAAGCGATATCAAGCCTGCTGGTGGCGTCGCAACAAAGATCGTAAAGAAGAAAGTAGCTAAGAAAGCTGCTTCAAAAGTTAAATATTTCAAGAAGTACAACGTTAAATCAACATCGAAGTTGACTGCAGGTGCAGCGGTTGAAGGAACAACACCAACAACTGATCCAGCCACAACTCCAGCAACTACTCCAACATCAACAACACCTACAACTCCTACTTCAACTACACCTGTTTCACCGGTTTCTACACTTGGTGCTTCGGCTGGGTTAAGTGCGGCGGATTTGTTGAAGTTGATTGAATTAATTGCGAATTTAACAAAGTCACAAACTCCGACAACAAGCATCATCACTACTGTGTCGCCATCAATTTCAAACACTGTTAGCGCACCGGTAACAAATACCAATACCTCAACAAATACCAACAGTGTGAGCGCACCAGTCACAAATAACGTGACAAATACTCACCATGGAGATCACGACAACGACTAATCCTTTACTTATAGCGGAGGGTTGGGGAAGAATCGCCCGGCCCTCCGCTTCTAGTAAGGAAATAATCAATGGCGAAAGAAGAGAAGAGTTACAAAGCTCTCTCGAGCGCGCCAGAAAAAGAAAAACTAGATAACTTAATAGTGGATGCAAGTGGCGGTAGCGATTCCGCATTCGAATTGTTATGGCGACATTTTTATCCGAAGATGCTGCGGTATCTGCTGATGTTTACTCGAGAAGCAGAAGATATTTGTGCCGATGTTTGGATAAAAATCGCGGGAGCAATTAAGGGATTCGTAGGCGATGCAGTTTCATTTCAAGCTTGGATTTTTACGATTGCTCGAAATGCTGCAACGGATGCGGCTCGAAAAGAAAAGCGAATTGGTTCAACTGTAGAAATTCAAGAAACCGATTGGGTTTCAAATGATTCTTCAATGGTTGAAGTTACCGATCTACTTAAACATTTACCGCGGGAGCAATCCGAAGTAATCATGCTTCGAATTGTGATCGGGCTGGATGTCGAACAAGTTGCTGAGATAACAGGTTTATCGGCCGCAAATGTTCGAGTAATCAGCCATCGCGGACTTGGAAAATTAAATGAAATGTTAACCAAAAGCGGTTACAAAAGAGGAGGTGGCAAATGAGTAAAGATTTCACAATTGAAGATAGCGAAGCGCTGATTGCCAACTTCCAAAATATAAAGAGTGGTCCAAATGCGCTACTTGCTGCTGCGCTCCGCGATTTGGCTGATGTGCCACCGCTTCCTAAAGGCGCACATCCAAAAATTTGGCCATCTCAATCAAATGTAATTTCATTTAATAAATTTAAGAACTTACGTGGCCGGCGTGCAATTTATTCAGCCGCGATCGCAGTAGGGCTTGGCTTTGGCGCAGCCGTTGGTGCCGCAGCATTAACAGGTGGCGTAAGTGGCGTAGTTGAATTAGCTAAATCAACAGTCAGCTCGTTTGCCAATGTTGTCGAGAGCGTGGTTTCAGTTGTAACTGGTAACGAACCAACACCAGTTA
>JBDLPY010000088.1:0-3276 GCA_039800785.1 Actinomycetota bacterium | reverse complement strand
ACAGCAATTGCTGCACCTGCAACTAGAGACGCTGCCGCCACTAATGTCATTACTTTCTTCATTTGTACCTTCCTGTTGTTTATCCCGGGACAGGGAGGCGGAAAGAGTAACTATTAAGTAGCAGTTGAGACAAGGGAGGCGAGGTCAAACTTACGCGTGGAATTGTTTCATTTTGGTAAAAATCTGAGGAATTTAACGCGGTTTACCGATTAGGCATCGCGTCCGGTGAAATCACAGCTTCCGCAACTTCCTTCATGGTCAATCGACGATCCATTGCTGTTTTTTGAATCCAGGAAAATGCTTCCGCTTCACTTAGATTAAGCGCTTTCATCAAAATGCCTTTTGCTTTATCAATAATTTTTCGAGTTTCTAGTCGCTGCGTTAAATCGGAAACCTCTTTACTCAATTCCAACATTTCTCGAAATCTAGAAGCTGCGATTTCCATCGCCGGAATTAAGTCGTTAATCGTGAATGGTTTGACCACATAAGCCATTACCCCGATTTCGCTGGCGCGCGAAACCAAATCGCGTTGACTAAATGCCGTTAACATCAGCACTGGGGTACTTTTTACAATTGATTCGGCGGCAGTTAAGCCATCCATAATTGGCATATTGATATCTAATATTGCTAAATCAGGTTTATGTGATGCAACCAAATCAATTGCTTCTCTGCCATTACTTGCTTCAGCAATTACTTTATAGCCCGCTTCAGTTAACATTTCTACAAGATCAAGGCGGATTAGCGCTTCATCCTCGGCAACTAAAACGCGAAGTGACATGTGCCCCGAGTCAGATTTGAACTGACACTATGCAGTGTTTGAGACTGCCCTCTCTACCGTTGGAGTACCGGGGCGTTATTGCGCGCTAATTATTCTATTTCTTATAAGCAGGTGCAATTCCATCTACTGCATCACCGATTCGATGCACTCGAGTTGCATTAGTTCCGCCTGGCATTCCTGGAGGTGAACCAGCAACAATCATGATGAATTCACCTTTTTTAACTCGGCCATCATTTATCAAAATCGTATCTACCTGCTTCACCATTTCATCTGTGGTGTTTACCGTCGGAGCAATAATTGGCTCAACGCCCCAACTCAAACTCAATCGACTATATGTTCCAGCTTCTGGGGTCAACGCAATAATCGGAATCGAAGACCTAACTTCTGACATTCGGCGAGCTGATTCGCCACTAGATGTGAATGCAACTAGGAATTTCGCATCCATAATTTTTCCTACTTCAGCTGCAGCTTTTGTGATTGCACCTGATTTGGTAGTTGGCGCTAATTTCAATGGAGCAATCTGATCCAACATTAATTCTTCAGTTCGTTCAATGATTGCCGCCATTGCGCTAACTGCTTCGACTGGAAAATCACCAACGCTGGTTTCGCCAGAAAGCATCAGCGCATCTGCGCCATCTAGAACCGCAGTCGAACAATCAGTAGCTTCGGCGCGAGTTGGGCGAGAATTGTTCATCATTGAATCCAGCATTTGCGTAGCAACAATTACTGGCTTCGCTTTTTCGCGAGCTAAAGCAATGCAACGCTTTTGCACAATTGGCACATCTTCCATTGGCATCTCAACGCCAAGGTCGCCGCGCGCAACCATGATGCCATCAAACGCGTCGACAATTTCTTGTAAATTTTCGACCGCTTGTGGTTTTTCAATTTTCGCAATTACCGGAACTCGAATTCCGACTTCGTCCATAACTTTATGAACATCTTTGATGTCGTTAGCGGATCGCACAAAAGAGAGCGCAATGAAATCGGCCCCGATTTTCAAACCCCATTTAAGATCTTCGACATCTTTTTCCGAAAGCGCAGGTGTAGATACCGCAACCCCTGGCAAGTTAATACCTTTGTTATTACTTACAGCACCAGGTTGAATAACTTTGGTTACTACGTCATTTCCCTTAACTTCTAGAACTTCAACGCTTACTCGCCCATCATCAATCAAGATTCGATCGCCTGGTTTGCAATCTTGTGGCAGATTCTTAAAAGTTGTTCCAACGCGTTCCTTGGTGCCTTCAATTTCATCGGTCGTGATTGTAAAAATATCTCCGCGAGCTAAATCGTGTGGCCCATTAGCAAAACGACCAAGGCGAATTTTTGGTCCTTGTAGATCAACCAAAATCGCAACTGGTTTCATTAATTCTGCCGAAATTTTTCGAACTCGGTCGTAGCGATTTTGATGTTCGGAATAGTCGCCATGAGAAAGATTTAAGCGCGCAACGTTCATGCCCGCATTCATGATTTCTCTTAATTTGTCCTCGGCTTCGACCGCAGGACCCATTGTGCAAACTATTTTCGCGCGACGCATACCTTGAGTCTATCGGTGATTAAACAGTTAACTGACGAGTAGTTGGTTCAATTGGCGCCGGAAGTTGTTTTCTACCTGTGAGATATTCATCAACTGCAGCAGCTGCGCTTCGACCTTCCGCAATCGCCCAAACAATTAGGGATTGTCCGCGCCCAGCATCTCCAGCAACAAATATTCCTTCCACATTGGTTTGGAAATTATCATCGCGTTTAATATTTCCACGTTCATCCAATTCAATTTCAAGTTGTTGAATGATTTCACCTTGTTCTGGTCCAACAAATCCCATGGCTAAAAATACAAAATCTGCTGGAATTTCCTTTGCTGATCCTGGAACTGGTTCAAATTTTCCATTTTCAAATTTAACTTCGACAAGTTTCAATGCTCGAAGATTTCCATTTCCATCACCAATAAATTCTTCGGTGTTTACCGAAAATACGCGGTTATCTAATTCTTCATGCGCACTGGAGACTCGATAAATCATTGGATAAGTTGGCCAAGGTTGTGCTGCGGGACGCTCTTCGCTTGGTCTTGGCATGATTTCTAATTGAGTAACACTTGCGGCACCTTGGCGAATCGCAGTGCCCAAACAATCGGCGCCAGTGTCACCGCCACCAATCACAACAACATCTTTTCCGGTTACTGAAATCGGAGGTGTTTCAACTTCGCCTAAACCTTGCTTATTGCCCCACGGCAAATATTCCATAGCTTGATAAACGCCATTTAATTCGCGACCTTTAATGTTTAGGTCGCGCCATTTAGTAGCTCCGATTGCTAAAACAATTGCATCGTAACGACTGCGTAATTGCGCACCAGTTAATTCGGTACCGACATCTACTCCTGGACGGAATCTGGTTCCCTCTTTTTCCATCTGCTCAATTCGGCGGTCTAATACCCACTTCTCCATTTTGAATTCCGGAATTCCGTATCGAAGTAAGCCGCCAATTTTTTCCGCGCGTTCAAA
>JBDLPY010000087.1:0-4827 GCA_039800785.1 Actinomycetota bacterium | reverse complement strand
TCTTCGGAAAGCCCAAGTTCCTTAATTGAAAAGGTTAGTAATTTTGTAACTTCATTTTCTGGACAATTAATGCCAGAACGGTTAAAAACTTCAATCATTAATTGCGCAATTGACGAGTTTGAGAAATTGCTTCAGCGCGTTTCTCATCATGCGTTGCATAAGCTGAAACGATTTCACTGATCAAGCGATGGCGCACAACATCTTCAGCAGTTAATTCAATAAACGCAATGTCGTCGATTCCTTCCAAGATTTCACGAACAATTCGGAGTCCAGATTTTTGACCATTAGGTAAATCGACTTGCGTAATGTCTCCGGTGATAACCATTTTGGAGCCAAAACCCAATCTGGTTAAGAACATCTTCATCTGCTCTGGCGTTGTGTTCTGCGCTTCATCCAAAATTACATAGGCATCATTAAGTGTTCGACCACGCATATAGGCCAGTGGCGCAACTTCAATAACGCCACCTTGCATTAAACGTGGGATGGCGTCTTGATCCAACATGTCATGAAGGGCATCAAATAATGGTCGTAAATAAGGATCAATTTTTTCCGTAAGCGTGCCCGGTAAAAATCCCAAATGTTCGCCCGCCTCTACAGCTGGTCGCGTCAAAATTATTCTTGTAACTTCTTTAGCCTGAAGCGCTGCAACTGCCTTAGCCATTGCCAAATAAGTTTTACCAGTTCCGGCAGGTCCAATCCCAAAAGTGATTGTATTTTCACCGATAGCTTCAACGTAATGTTTTTGATTAGCAGTTTTAGGACGAATTGTTCGGCCGCGATTACTTAAAATATTTAGCGAAAGAACTTCGGCCGGATGTTTCTGTGGATTTTGACTCAACATCGATATTGATCGTTTAATTACATCTTGATTCACTTCTTGGCCACTTCTAATTACAACCAAGAGTTCGGTAATCAAAGTTTCGACTTTGGCGCATTCTTCTAAATCGCCACGTAAAGATATTTCGTTACCACGAACAGTTAATGAAACGTTAGGAAAAGAACTTTCAATAATTCTTAAATTAGAATCTGTTGGTCCAACTAAAGCAACCATCGGAATGGCAGTGGGGACTGTTATTAACGTTCTATCCATGTATTGGTAATTCTATTAGCCCGGTGGCCAATTGAAATCACGGCCACTTAATAGGTGAAGGTGAGCGTGAAACACGCTCTGCCCCGCGCCAGCTCCGGTATTAAACACGGTTCGATAGTCAGAAATTGAAAGTTTTTTTGTCACTTTTCCAACTGCGCTAAAAAGTGCACCGAGCACAACTGGCGACAATTCGGCCAGCGCTGCGGCATTTTCAACATGCAATGTTGGTACAAAAAGTAGATGTGTTGGCGCTTGTGGATTTAAATCATCAAATGCAATTACATTTTCATCTTGATAAACCAGCTCTGCTGGAATTTCACCGGAAACTATTTTGCAGAAAACACAATTTTCAGTCATTACCAATTTCCCATTAACGCTGATACGGCTGATACGGCAGCAATTCCGGCATGTGCTGATCGTAATATTGGTCGTCCAAGTTTGACTACTTGTCCGTTGATTTTCGTTAATTCTTCAATCTCTTGTTCCGTTAAGCCACCCTCCGGCCCGATAATTATTAAAGTGCTTGCAACTTTTTTAACAATTTTAGATAACGGCTCGCTGGCAGACTCGTGACAGATCAGGATTTGATCATATTTTTTTGCTACATCCAATAATTTTTTTAAATCAAGTGATTCATGAATTATTGGTAACCAAAATCTACGAGATTGCTTTCCAGCTTCAATACTTGTGGCTTTCCATTTGGCGCTTTCTTTACCAATTGATCTAGTGGCCTGCCAAGGATAAATTTCGTCGACTCCACTGGCGGTTAGCAATTCAACGGCTTCTTTAGCTCTATCTGATTTGGTAATCGCTTGTGCGACCGCAATTTTTTGTATCGAGCCCGCTTCTGATCCCACTTTGGCAACTTCAATCTCTACTTCTTTTTTACTAACATTTCGAATTTTTCCAATTACCCATGAGCCTTGACCGTCTGAAATCAGCAGCAGTTCGCCGGCATTCATTCGCAATACGCGATCTATATGGTGGGCGTCTTCGTCAATCAATTTAACTAAATCGCCGACTTTGGCCGTTAGCTCAGGAAGATAAAAAAGATTCATCAGAACCGAAAAGCCCCACGTATTTTCTTAATTAACGTATCGTCTTTTAGAATTTTCGCGCTATCACTTGTTTCGCCGCGTAATTTGGCGAATTCTTTAAGCAAATTTTCTTCTTCTTTATTCATCTTGGTAGGCGTGATAACTTCAACATGCACAAATAAATCACCACGGCCATGGCCGCGTAAATGATTGATGCCTAAATTTTTTAACTTAATTTCGGAGCCGCTTTGGGTGCCAGGTTTGATTTCAACTTTAGTTTCGCCATCTAAGGTCTTAACTGAAGTATTAATACCTAGCGCTGCCGCTGTAAAAGGGATCGAAAGTGCAAGATGTAAATTGTCGCCGTCGCGAATTAAAAATTCGTGCTCTTTTTCAATAATTTCAACATAAAGATCACCGGCTGGACCGCCACCTGGTCCAACTTCACCGCGACCGGCTAATTGAATTCGATTCCCAGTTTGAACTCCAGCTGGAATTTTTACATCAATAATTTGTTTAGAGCGAACACGACCATCACCGGCGCATTCATTGCACGGATTCTTAATTACCGTGCCAAAACCTTGGCAATTCGAACATGGCCTACTGGTCATAACCTGTCCGATGATTGAACGAGTAACTTGTTGCGTTTCACCACGGCCAGCACATACCAAACAGGTTTCTGGTTTTGTATTTTGTGCGCAGCCAGTTCCGTCACATTTTTCACAAACTACTGCGCTCTCAACGGATAGTTCTCGCTCTGCGCCAAAACATGCTTCTTCTAAAGTAACTTCTACTCGAATTAGTGCATCTTGCCCGGCTCGCATTCTTGGTCTTGGCCCACGGTTACCAGTTGCGCCACCAAAAAATGCATCCATGATGTCGTTAAAACCAAAATTACCTTGGCCAAACCCACCAAATTGTGAACCACCCATGTCATATTGCTGACGTTTTTGTGGATCGCTCAAAACATCATATGCCGCTGTAACTTCTTTAAATTTCTCTTGAACTTGTGGATCAGGATTTACATCTGGATGCAGTTCGCGAGCAATTTTTCGATAGGCGCGCTTAATCTCATCCGCTGATGCATCTCTTGAAACACCTAACAAGTTGTAAAAGTCCGCCACGGCCATATCCTACAAAACTAATTCCCGAACAATTCGATCAGCAATTAATCGACCAGGTAGCGTCAAAATTGCCCGGTTCTTTTCGAAGGAAACTTCATTTGGGTATTTTTCCAAAGTGGCTAGTTGCGACTCAGATAAGTCAGAAATTGCCAAACCTTCTCGTAATCTAATTTGCAACATAATTGCTTCATCGCGTTTTTGTTCTGCAGTTAAAGATTCGCGATCTTGCATTGGCGATTCGAAACTTTCCAATTTTTTCTTATAAATATTTGGGTGTTTTACGTTCCACCAACGAACTCCATCCATATGTGAATGGGCTCCGGGACCCAATCCCCACCAGTTTTGGTTTCGCCAATAAACTAAATTGTGTTCAGCTGGACGACCCCAGTTGCTTAGTTCGTACCAATTCAATCCGTTTTTTGCCGCAAGTTCATCAACGATTAAGTACATCTCTGCCGCCAAATCATCATCAGGTTTCGCAATTTCGCCACGTTTTATTTGATTAGCTAATTTCGTATTAGGTTCGACTATTAATGAATAAGCACTCAAGTGATCAAGGCCAAAACTAAGCGCTGTATTCACTGTGTTTCGCCATTGATCAACCGATTCACCTGGCACGCCATAAATTAAATCAACGCTAATATTTTCAAAACCAGCTACGCGGGCTTCGGAAATAACCTTTTCAACATTATCTGGATTGTGAGTTCGATCCAATACTTTTAAAACATTTGAATCCGCAGATTGCATCCCGATTGAAAGTCGATTGATTCCAATTTCGCGATAACTAGCTAAGTTAGTTAATGAATCTGGATTTGCCTCCATCGTAATCTCGACATCGTTAGTCAATTCCCAACGTTGTTTGATTAGATTTATTACTCGCCCGAGTTCTTCAGCTTTCATTAACGAAGGGGTTCCGCCACCGAAAAAGATAGTTGGAACTTTAGACGTGTGAGTTCTTGCAGCAAAGGAAATTTCAGCGATCAGAGAATCGATAAACCCAGAATCTTTAGCTAATTCATCTGGCGCATAAGTATTGAAATCACAATATCCACATCGTTTAACGCAATAAGGAATATGGATATAAAACGAAAGCATTATTTTTCGCGTGCAGCTTTTATTTTTTCGATATCAGCATCAGTTGCCAAAGCAGCTACGAATGCTTCCTGTGGAACTTCAACTCGGCCCACCATCTTCATTCGTTTCTTACCTTCCTTCTGTTTTTCCAGAAGTTTGCGCTTACGAGTAATGTCACCGCCATAACATTTAGCCAAAACGTCTTTCCGCATTGCACGAATATTTTCACGCGCGATAATTTTTGCGCCAATTGCAGCTTGAACTGGAACTTCGAATTGCTGCCTTGGAATTAATTCACGTAATTTTCCAGTCATCATTACGCCATATGCATACGCTTTATCCCGATGAACAATTGCACTAAAAGCATCAACTGTCTCGCCTTGCAACAAAATATCGACCTTTACCAAGTTTCCTTCAAGGTCGCCCTTTTCTTCATAATCAAGTGAGGCATAACCGCGAGTTCTTGATTTAAGTTGATCGAAGAAATCAAAGACAATTTCTG
>JBDLPY010000086.1:0-7196 GCA_039800785.1 Actinomycetota bacterium | reverse complement strand
ATTGCGCAGGCATAAGCAATGCGATGCGTTATGGCGCGAGTTTTTCCAGTTCCGGCGCCGGCAATAACACAAACTGGACCTCGGGTCGCTAGTGCTACTTTTCGTTGTTCGCTATCTAGCGCTTCTAATATTTCTTCTGCGTTATTCATTTTCTAACCAATAAGTAATCATTTTTCGGGAAACACTTAATTTGTCCGGAAGAATTATTTCGCTTTCAAGCAATTCTTTTTTACTAAACCATTTAAGTTCTGCAATTTCGACGCCATCAGCTTTGGCTAATTCTGGGGTATCAGTAATCGCGGAAAAGGCCAACATGATTGATGCCGGAAACGGCCACGGCTGAGAGGCTAAATACTTAATGTCTCTTACTTCAAGTCCGGTTTCTTCTTTAATTTCGCGACGAATTGCGCCTTCTAGATTTTCACCCGGTTCGACAAAACCAGCAAAGTTTGAAAATTTTCCTTCGGCCCAAACAGTTTGTCGGCCAAGCAGTAATCGATTTGATCGATCTTTAACTAAAACGATTACAGCGGGATCGGTTCTTGGAAAATGTTGCGCACCGTCAACTTCGCATTCTCTAATCCAACCGTGTGAAACAACCTTAGTGGGAGCACCACATCGGGCACAGTTGGTATGAGTTTCATGCCAATTAATTAGCGCTTGAGCTTGCATCGCAATTGCAATAAATAATTCATTTGCTTCTGGCGCTAACTGACGGAGCGTCATAGGTGTTCCAGTAAATTCTCGATTTACCGCAAAATAATGAACCCCTGCTTTTTCACCTAAATAATATTTTGTGATTTCTTTTGGATAATTGCTAGGGCTTTGAAATAAAATTTGACCATCTTTGGTGAGAATTTCACCTTTATATATTTGAATAACTTTTGCTTGGCCCCAAAATTGATCCGCTAATTCGCGTGAACTTCGATCTAGGACTTCGCTCATCGCTTCAAATTCGCTCACAATCGGTGAGCCTACCGCTACCGGTGTGGGGCGATTAAATCGATTAGTTGCTGCTCCGTTAATAAATCGCTTCGGCGATCTGTTTCACCGGTTGGGACATAATGAAAAGCTGCTTTGATTTTTTCAACTGGCGTGCCAGATATTTTTGCCCAGGCCATCCGATAAATTGCCAATTGAATTGCTTCAGCCTCTCCTAATTTTGTTGCACCAGTTTTCCAATCAACAACTTCATAATTTTCGTCAATTTTGTAAATTGCATCAATCCGGCCGCGAACCAATGTTCCGCCAATGACAGTTTCAAACGGAACCTCTAATTCGTAAGGTGCTTTATCCGCCCATTCACTCGCCAACCACTTCTCCTGAAGCTCTTTTAATTTCAAATCACTTTCCACTTTGTCCTGATAATCCAAATCTTCATCATCAAATAATGTGCTGGCTTTTAATTTCTTTTCAAGCCATTCGTGGAATTGGGTACCGCGGCGCATAAATCGATCTTGCAAGAATGGCATTGGGCGTCGGATGGAGTTCATGACACTTTCTGGATCAGATTTGAGGGCAACCAACATTGATACCGAAATTCGAGCGGGCAATTTAATTTGTTCTGGTGAAATATTGCGTTGCTTAATCAATAGCCCGGCATCAGGATCGATTACTTCAGGATCAACTTCGTTATAAATCTCTATTGCTTCGCGATAATTTAATTTGGATTCGACTGGCCATTCTTCAAGAATTTTGGTTTCAAGCACCGGATTAGGTGTTCCCTTTGCTGGAATTTCAACTACTTGGTTATGAATTAATTCCATTAATTCGCTTGGATGATCTGCATTCTTATGTTCGGACCAAATGGCACAAGATGCAAATAGAGATTTCTTTGCCCTCGTAACTGCAACATAAGCCAAGCGCCACTCTTCTTTTAATCGAAGCGCAGCACAATTTTCTTTAAATTCATCGATTCGTTTTGCCGCAGTTGCGCTATCTGAGACCGAAATGAAATCAATCCCTGGAAATTCTGAATGATCGCCACGAAATTCAAATGGAATTTCATTTTCTGAATGGAGCCAAGAGATTGAATTCTTGGCGTTTTCGGATGGGAATTGCCCAGCAGATAAACCAGGCAATGCAACGTGATCCCATTCAGCACCTTTGGCCATATGAACTGTGAGAATTTGAATTACGTTACTTCGAACTTCTGGCGCTCCGGCTTCTAGCCCACGTTCTTTTTTAACTGCTACTTCCAGCCAATTTATAAATTCGATTAAAGAGTTGCTACCAAATTTTGCAGCTTCTTCGATAAAGCGATCTACATGCCTGCGGCCGAAGCCGTTCTGATCCCGAAATTCTAGTTCCGAATTGAGATGTAAATAATCTTCCACTTCAAAAATCAAATCAATTAAAGAGCCACTTGCTCGCATTCGTAATTTTCTTAAATCGCGGGCAAATCCGATTAATCGAGTAAAGCCCACTTTAGTAAATTTTGAACTATCAGCGTTTTCAATTTCATCTAAAATTTCAATTAGCGATCCTGAAGCAAAATCATCTGCTTCTGCTGTTTCAATTTCGCCAGTTGTTAATTGCGAGATTAAATCTTTATCTGCTCGCACCATTTTTTCTCGTTTGTATTGCCCGAGCGCTGCCAGATCTTTCGGACCTAAATTAATTCTTGGCCCCGTTAAGTGGCGCATTAATTCAGCACCAGCATCTGGATCTGCAATAACTTTAAGCAATGTAAAAATGTCGACGATTTCAGGCATAGACATCAAGCCACCAATTCCAACTACTTCAAACGGCAATCCGGCTTTGTGTAACGCAGATTCGATTGCTGGAATTTGTTTTCGATTTCGGACCAATACGGCATTGGTTGCACCCTGCCAAATTGCGGCAAAGTGAGATGCGATTGCTGCAGCTTCAGCTTCGCCATCAATAAATACTTCGCTTTCGACCAAACCAGGTCCGGCTTCATCTCGCGCAGTTAACGAAGGAACTTCAACATTTATCTGTTGGCCAACTTTTTCCGCCAAAATATTTGCCAAATTTAAAATCGCAAGATCGTTACGGAAAGTTTTTGAAAGATTAAATTCGCGATTGGCGCCAGGGAAATCGATGGCAAAATTCTTGATTGTGCCAATTGCTGCGCCACGCCAGCCATAAATAGCCTGATAGGGATCACCGACTGCGGTAACTGGATGCCCATTGCCATAAAGCGCGCTAAGCATTCGCACTTGAGATTGGGAAGTGTCCTGATATTCATCAAGTAAAACCAATTTATATTTTGCTCGTTCGATTTCACTTACTTCCGGTAATTTAATCGCCAATTCCGCAGCCAGCGCCATCTGATCATCAAATGCAATTGCTCCGCCATTTCGCCGCTGATCAATAAATTTTTCAACGATAGGTATCAGACGTAGTCGTTGGCTCAATACTTTTATCGCGCCTTTAACTGTGGCATTTTCATCTGCTTTACCAGGTGCCAATTTTTCTAATTGGTTCAAGATTTTTTCGTGGTTACGCTTTAGTTCAATCAAATCAACTTGATGCTCCAAAACATTTTTTGTTAATCCCAAAACATCATCTATAAGTGTCGAAACCGCATTGTCATACCTAAAATCTTCGTCGCTCCAATTGCGAATTATGGAATTGGCTTGCTGCCATAAATTTGCTTCGCCAACCAATTCGACATCGCCATCGATTCCGATTCGAAGGCCATGCTCAGCTAATAAGGCACCGGCATATGCGTGATAAGTCATTACTGGAACATCAATACTTGATCCTTCGGGCAAAATCTTTGCCGCAATTAATTGACGTAATCTTTTTCGAATGCGCTGTTTTAATTCTGCGGCGGCTTTTCGAGTAAAGGTAAGGCCAAGAATTTCTTCTGGTTTCGCAATTTGATTTGCAATCAAATACAGCACGCGATTAGCCATGGTTTCGGTTTTTCCGGAACCAGCTCCAGCAATAACTACTGCCGGAACCAATTCTGATTCAATAATTTGAATTTGTTCGGGCGTGACTTTTCCGTTTATCGCAGCTGCGATTTGGGCAGCGCTAAATTTATTCATATAACTTCCGCCCTTCTATCTGTATTGGACAAGAAGTCTTTAGTTGGCAGAACTGACAATTCTTATTCTTTTTAGCCAAGAATGTTCGCCCGCCCATTTTTTCCGCGACTAATTCAATTCGTGCTTCAACAATTGTTGGGTCGATTGCATTTTGATCCCGCGTCTTTGAACCCTTATTGTCATGGTCAAGATAAACCAAGCTTGCGCCATCAACTTCGTTTCCCTCTTTAACCAGCGCTAATTGGTAAAGCTGCATCTGGGCATTGGTTTTTGCTTCCGTTACGGTGATTTCACTTTTTCCAGTTTTGAAATCCACTAAATATTTACGACCATCAACCGTTGCTTCTACTCGATCAATGCTTCCTTTGATTCGGGCTCGACCTACTGTGAAATCAATATGTTTTTCCGCAGCGACAAAAGTTCGATTGCTTTCTTCGCGGTATTGATAAAACCGACGCAAAATAAGTAGCGCTCGACCTTGTGAAGTTTTGCTCAGCCAGCCGGTTTCGGCATCAATCAAGCGCCAATTGGTTTCCAATAATTTAGCCTGTTCTTCAAAAGTTGTTTTTTCAGATTCTGCCAACTCGGCAAATTTATGAATCAAGTTACCAATCATCTGCGCCGTTGAGTTTCCGCCTTGACCACCATTAGTTTCTAAGAACCAGCGCAATTCACATTCATCAAATTTTTCAATTCCACTTGGTGAAATTCGAACTTCATCATTGATCGAAACAACTGAGTCAGTGGTTGTAATTTCTGAAGCGCCATACCAATTTTTTGGATCGGCCGACGCGAAACCATTAGCAGCTAGCGCTTTTAAAGTTGCCGCAGCGCTTTTAGATTTATTTTCAACAAGTTCGCGCCGGAGTCTGGCGATTACGGCGCCTGAATTTAATCTTGCAGGAGTTTCCGCAAATTCTGGTTCTTCGCAAAGTAAGTCAAAGAAATTTGATGGTTCGGATTCTTCATTTTGCACTGCCGTGATTAATAACTGATTCTTGGCGCGGCTAATCGCAACATAAAACAGACGGAGTTCATCTTCAGCAACTGCAGCTTTTGCAACTAATTCAAGTTCAATTCGATTTAAATTTGGATGTCGATCACGTTCAACAAGTCGATCGCTACCTAATAAAGATCCGCGTACTTTTAAGTTAGGCCAAATACCTTCTTGAATTCCGGCAACTACTACAAACTTCCAGTCGCGACCTTTCGCTGCATAAGGCGTCAAAATTTCAACCACATCAGGTCGGGCACCGCGTGCTGTAATTACATCTCCAGCAATTTCAGCTTTTCGAATATCTTTGAAGAAATATGCCTTTGAACCAAATTTAAAACGCGCGCCATATCGTCGAGCGCTTTCAAAAAGTTGCATCGCTGCATCTAAATCCCGATCTGCAAAAGCACCTCGGACGCCACCGGATAGAGCGAGTTGGCGCCATTTGTCTGCAAGTCCAGAGTTATTCCAAATGACCCAAAGTAAATCTTCCGGTTGTGCCGTCTTATCTCGAGCAACTTTTCGAGCCTGCAAATAAATATTATGAAGCTTTTCTAACGCTGCACTGCCTTCAACTTCTAAGCCGCCCTCAATTATTGCGCTAACAATTAATTCGGAACCGCTCTTATTTTCTGCTTCGGCATATTTCTTAATCAGCGCCCGGCGAATTCGACGTAAATCTACGGAATCAGAACCGCCAATTTCAGATAAAAGTAACTTCTCTGCTGTTGCATAATTTAGATTTTCATAAATGGCGGTTTCGGCTAACAACAAAATTGGTTCGAGCGCAGCGTTTTCTGCAATTACTTGTAATTCTGAAGCTATTGGCACACCACTTCGCACTAAGGCACGTCGGATAGCTCCGGCTGCAGCAGGTGTTCGCAACACAATGGCTATTTCGGACCACTTCAATCCATTTTGTAAATATGCACGTTGAATCTGATCTGCAATATATGCCGCTTCACTTCCTACATCAGTAAATATTTTTGCGCCAAAATGGCCAGATTCTTTGGAAGTACAGAATGATTTCCGTTTTGCACCCGGAAATTTTCCAGCAGTTTTTTCGATTGCGGCAAAAACTTCTGGGGCATGGCGATAATTTTCAGTTAGTTCTTCAATTTTTGGCTTAAAAAAATCTAACGCTTGATCAATTCCTTCTGGATCAGCGCCACGAAATCTTCCAACCGTTGAATCTCGATCAACTGCAATTACTAAATCGCCACTCACCAACTCTTGCAATAGCGCGCGCTGTGCTTTGTCGCATTCTTGATATTCATCTACCAAAATTAATTTAAATCTGTTCTGCCATCGATTTCGAATTTCGGTATTTTTCTTTAATAGCGTGGCGGCTTGCCAAATCAATTGCGACGAATCCAACCGAGTAACAACTTCGGAAATTGAAATATCTTCTAAATCAATCGCGCCTTGATAGCTCTGCCAGAACTTAGCAACCTCTGGCCAAAATTCTTCACCAGTTAAATCTTGGTAGCTCCAACCGCGTTCGGTAGCTCGAGAAATTAAATCGCGAAGTTCACGAACAAAGCCGCGGGTTTTCGCCGCCTTTTCTAATTCAGTTGGCCAACTAGAACCCTCAAGTAATTGCCGGATAAAACTCTCTTGCTCCGGTCCAGATAAGAGAATTGGGTTTTGGCCTTCCGCTTTTAATATCGAAAAAGCGAGCGCATGAAAAGTTCGTGCCAAAGGTTCAAGAGCGGTTATTTCACTTTTGAATGCAATTTCATCCCGAAGTTGCGATGCACGTTCGCGGCCAAAAGTAAGAAGGAGAATTGAATTTGGATCGGTGCCGCCATTAATGGCAGTTGTGACGATATCGATTAATTTAGTTGTTTTACCTGTGCCAGGTCCGCCTTGAAATACACGAACGTTGGCCATCATTGTCATATTCAACCTTATGAAGGTGACACCTAAGCGTTACTTTGAGTAAATTGCAGACATGGCTGCAATTGGAATTATCGCTGGAACTGGTTTTTATTCACTTCCCGCCCTTGAAGGTAATAAACCTCGAAAAGTATCAACTGTTTACGGCGATGCCCTTTTAACTTCCGGAAACTGGAATGGCGTTGAAATTGAATTTGTAACAAGGCACGGCGTCGATCACAGTGTTCCGCCAAGCAAAGTAAATTACCGCGCAAATATTCAAGCGCTAAAAGATTTAGGAATTA
>JBDLPY010000085.1:0-4072 GCA_039800785.1 Actinomycetota bacterium | reverse complement strand
CACGCTCGGAGATTTTGAAGAATGAATCGAGCATGTTTTACCTCTCTGTTTTTTTACGGGGGTGTTTGCGACCCCGACGACCAAAAAATATGGTCGCATGCGCAACCTATCGGCTACTGAGAAGTTAGGCGGGCTACGACACCGATGGAGACCGCAATTGACTGACCTATGAAGAGCGCGAAAATCAATGTACCCAATCCAACGTGTCCGCCAAGAAAAAATCCGAGTGTCAATACCGTTATTTCTATTGTTAATCTGATTCGAGAGACTCTGATTCCAGTTCGATTATGAAGCGCGGTCATTAAACCATCTCGCGGTCCAGGTCCTAAACCGCACGTTATATAGAAAGCGCTTCCGATGCCTACCAATGCAACACCAAGAAAAGCAAAAATTATTCCGGTAGCAAAAGTATTGGCCTCAGGAAAATGATCAACGCCGAATCCGATTGCCACAGCAATAACAACAATATTTGCGATAGTTCCGAATCCTGGCTTCTCACGCAGTGGAACCCATGCGATAAGTACTAATGAGCTGATGACAAAAGTTGCAAATCCCAAAGAGATATTTGTTCTTAAATTTACTCCTTGAGCTAGAACCGTCCAGGGCGCATTACCAATATTAGAATTAACAATGATTGCATCGCCAAATCCAAAGATGGTTAATCCAGATAGCAAGATAAAAAATCTAGGAAAATTTATCTCCCATCTTGATTTCGCAGTCCAAGGCATGACCGGAAAAGTGCGGAGCGGTCTTAGAAAACCCAATAATCGCTTTGCAAATTCAGACATCTTGAAACTCTATCAGTTAAACTTTTACAGTGGAGATTACATACTTTCAAGCAATTCTAACCGGATTAATTCAAGGGATTACAGAATTATTCCCAGTTTCAAGTTTAGGTCACGCAGTTTTAATTCCAGCTTGGATCGGTGGTACTTGGAAGGAATTTACAACTAATCCAGATTCTCCATATTTAGCTTTTACGGTTGCCTTGCATTTAGCCAGCGCTTTTGCGCTTTTCTTGATTTTTAGAAAAAGATGGTTTGGCTTGATTTCAGGGGGATTAAATTCGCTCCGCGGTAAATCAAATAGCCATTCAAAGATATTTTGGCGAATTGTTATCGGAACAATTCCAGTAGGTGCACTTGGTTTTCTATTCGAACATGAATTACGCGATTTATTTGCCAGACCAGAGGCGTCAGCAATTTTTCTTACTATCAATGGAATTATTCTTATTACCGCGGAGAAGTTAACGAGTAAAACTTCTCGTTCTAAACCAAACGAAGACGAAGATTCGTTGCTACTAGAACGCATAACTATTCCAGCTGCGGTAACTATTGGTTTCGGTCAATCGTTAGCCCTATTTTCTGGCATCAGCAGATTCGGAATTACTATGAGCGCAGGAATGCTACGCAAATTGTCACACCACGTTGCATCTGATTATGCGTTCTTATTAGCACTACCAGTTATCTTAGGAGCTGGAATTTTAAAAGTGCCGGATTTGTTTCAACCTGAGAATCAACATTTAGCTGGGCCAATCATTGCAGGATCGATTGTTTCCTTTTTCGCAACATATTTCTCAATTTCATTTTTGGTTCGTTGGTTTAAAACAAACACGCTTTATCCGTTTGCCATTTATTGTTTGATTTTTGGTGCTCTTTCAATCGTTAGGTTTTCGATTTGATGTTTCCGGGCATCGGCACAATCTTAAATATTTGCACAGTACTAATTGGAGCAACAATAGGAGTTGTTGCTGGGGCAAAAATTCAAACGCGAACTAGAGAACTCGTAACAGATATTTTGGGTTTAGTAACTTTGATTGGTGCTGCACAAGCAATAGCGCCAATATGGAACTTAAATTTTCTAGCAGCATTACCTAAAGGTTGGTCTTTGCTCTCGGTCTTGGCTGCGCTTTTAATAGGTGGATTAATTGGTTCAGCCCTGAAACTTGAAGATCGACTCGAAAATTTCGGTGAATATTTACGAATTAAATTTAAAGCAGATTCAAAATCCACCTTCATCGAAGGTTTCGTTAGTGCCTCGTTACTTTTTGTGATTGGTCCATTAGCAATTCTCGGCAGTATTTCCGATGGTATGAGTCGTGGGATTGATCAATTACTTCTTAAATCAACGCTCGATCTTTTTGCTGCAATGGCGTTCGCGGCTTCGTTAGGTTGGGGCGTTGCTGCTTCCGCGATAGCAGTTGGTATTTATCAAGGAATCTGGACCGTAATCGGTGCAGTACTAGGAAATATTTTGGCAGATTATCAAATTGATTGCATGACCATCACTGGAGGATTGATGCTGGTAGCGATCGCATTACGGTTACTGAAAATTAAACAAATAGCCGTAGGGAATTTGTTACCAGCGCTTTTACTAGCCCCAGTATTGGCTTTAACGCTACATCAATTTGTTTGATTAGAAAGTGCTGGCATCGATGACGAATCGATATTTGACATCACTCGCCACTGTTCGATCGTAAGCAGTGTTGGCATAATCTGCGTTAATAACTTCCACGTCACTTGTGATGTTATGTTCGCCTGCAAAATTTAACATTTCTTGCAATTGAGCCATGCCACCAATCATCGAACCAGATAGTGAGCGTCTGCCACCTATGAGCACACCTGGACTAAGTTCATATGGATTCTCCGGTAAACCTACGACCACCATAGTTCCATCAACTTTTAACGTATTTAGATATGCACCGATATCAACTTTTGCTGAAACTGCATTCAGAATTAAATCAAATTTCTTTTCGAATTTCTTTAGATCTTCCGGGCCTTTAATTACTTGAAAAGCTTTTGCGCCCATACGGATGGCATCTTCGCGTTTGCTGGCTGAATGTGAAAGGACTGTAACGTTTGCACCTAAAGCAGCAGCAAACTTAACGCCCATATGTCCTAAGCCGCCCAAGCCCATAACCGCTACATCCATTCCTTCGGAAACATTCCAATGTCGGATTGGAGAATACAAAGTAATTCCGGCACATAACAATGGAGCTACACCGGCCATATCTAAATTGTTAGGAATTGTTACCGCATACGATTCGTCGATTACAAATCCATTTGAATAACCACCCATCGCGACAGTTTTACCGTCTCGTTCATAACCGTTATAAGTACCAGTCATTCCTTCATCGCAATATTGTTGTAAACCAGCTTTGCAATTTGCGCAGGTTCGACATGAATCGACGAATACTCCAACTCCGATGCGATCACCAATTTTAAATTTGGTAACCGAATCTCCGACTGCAGTAACTTCGCCGACGATTTCATGACCGGGAACCATTGGAAAAATAGCTGGACCCCATTCTTCGCGAACTTGATGTATATCAGAATGGCAAATACCGGCATAGGTTACTTTGAAGGCTACATCTGATTGTCTAAGTTCTCTTCGCTCGAACTCGAAAGGAGTTAATTGACCATTCGCTTCTAGCGCTGCTAAACCACGTACTTTCATAATCAACCTTTCAAAAGTGATCGAACTGCAATATTTGGAAATTCTTGAAACAACTTGGCACGTCCATTTAAAGATTCTATTTCAAGCAGAACAGAAATTGTTTTGACTTTAGCTCCAGATTGCTCGATTAATCGGATTGCAGCGGCCAGAGTTCCTCCGGTTGCCAAAACGTCATCAATTAAAAGAACCGAATCGGTTGGTTTAAGGGCATCGGTATGAATTTGAATGGAATCTTCGCCGTATTCCAATCCATAACTTTCTTCGAATGTGCTGAAGGGTAATTTTCCTTTTTTCCGAATTGGGGTAAATCCACGATGACTTAATAAGGCTGCACCGGTAGCGAAAATAAAACCCCGTGCTTCGATTCCGGCAATCTGCGTGGCTTCAGTATCGAAATCACCAAGTGCTTTACTCACTTCTAGCAAGGCTGTTGCATCTTGAATTAGTGGTGTTATATCTCGAAAGACGATACCTGGAGCAGGGAAGTCGTTGATGTTTCGAATCAACGAATTCCAGCGATTAAGGTTTTGATTCACGTGTCCGAACGGGGAGTTGAACCCCGAAGCCCTATACGGGCACTAGCACCTCAAGCTAGCGCGTCTGCCAATTCCGCCAC
>JBDLPY010000084.1:0-2548 GCA_039800785.1 Actinomycetota bacterium | reverse complement strand
GTTTTGGGGGAAATGACAGAATTGGTGGATACTGCGCTAATTGAATGGGTTTCTGAAGTTATTAGTGAATTAGTTGAAGACAAGAGGTAGAGCGTGAAGAAAGCACTTGCAATAGTTTTGGTTTTGATTGGTCTTACCGGTTGCGGGCAAAGCGGTATTGCTGCGCAATTTGGAAAAACCAAAATCACCCAGACTGAAGTGCAAAAAAGTATCGACGAAATCCTCTTAGAACGCACCAAATTCGATACCAGCACTATGCAACTTATTTCCGGCGAAGAATTAAATCGCAATGTTTTACGGTTCGATTTAATTTCGGAAGTTTTCCTGCAAATTGCTAACAATCAAGGTTTAAAAATAACTAAGGGACAAATTGATTCAACTCGAGCAGATTTAATTGCTCAAGTAGGTGGTGAAGCTTCTCTTCCTGCCGCTTTGGTTAATGCAAATATCGCACCGCGAGATTTTGATAAATATATTCGTACTGTAATAATTTCGAACTCACTAAGTGATGCAATTACGCAGACAAATATTGGTGATCCTGGAACAGTAATTCAGCAATTAATTCAAGATCAAATTCAAAGTTCAGGGCTTAAAGTTAACCCGCGCTATGGCAAGTGGGATTTCCAAGCTGGGGATTTAACTTCATTCAATCCAGCTGGATCTGCATTAGTTAAATGAGTTCAGAACTTATTCGCCTCAAAGAGGTAATGGATAAGTTGCGTTCACCAGGTGGTTGTCCGTGGGATGCGGAGCAAACGCACGAATCTTTATTGAAATATCTATTAGAAGAATCATATGAATTTGTAGATTCAGTTGATGAAAAGAATCGTCAAGCAATGCGAGAAGAACTTGGCGATGTTTTGCTTCAGGTTTATTTCCACTCACGCATTGCAGAAGAGCACGAATCGGATCCATTTAATTTAGAAGATGTGGCCCGCGGCATCGCGGACAAATTAATCCGGCGCCACCCACATGTCTTTGGCGACGTAAAGGTAAGTGGTGTTTCAGAAGTAATTGAAAATTGGGAGCAATTGAAAGCTCGCGAAAAGGATCGCAACTCCGCAACGGATGGAATTGCTTTATCTCAACCCGCATTGCCATTGGTTACAAAACTTCTGTATCGAGCCGAAAAAATTGGAATTGATTTAGATTTACCTTCATCATCTGCTAATTCTGAAAATGAAATTGTTGATCAATTGATTTCGGCAATAAATGCTGCAATCAAGTCTGGAATTGACCCGGAAGATGCATTGCGGTTGCGGGCGCGCGCCATCGCCGATGAAATTCAACGCAAAGAGGCAAGGTAAGATTCGGCTATAACCAATAAGGAGAATTAAGTGGCAATTATTGAAGCCCTCGGCGCTCGTGAGATTTTGGATTCGCGCGGTAACCCAACTGTTGAAGTTGAAATCGCATTAGAAGATGGCACAGCTGCCCGCGCTGCAGTTCCAAGCGGAGCTTCAACTGGCGCATTCGAAGCAGTCGAATTACGTGATGGTGGAAATCGCTACTTAGGTAAAGGTGTCGAAAAAGCGGTTAAGTTTGTAAACGAAAATATTGCGCCAGAAATTATTGGTTTGGACGCACAAGATCAACGATTAATTGATCAAGCGATGATTGAACTTGATGGCACAAAGAACAAAGCAAAACTTGGTGCAAACGCAATTCTTGGCGTTTCACTTGCGGTTGCTAAAGCATCAGCAGAACATGCAGATCTTTCACTATTTAAATATGTTGGTGGAAACAATGCGCACATTTTGCCAGTTCCGATGATGAACATTCTTAATGGTGGCGCACATGCTGATACCAACGTAGATATTCAGGAATTTATGGTGGCACCGATTGGCGCACCAACATTTAAAGAATCACTTCGCTGGGGCGCTGAGATTTATCATTCATTAAAATCGGTTTTGAAAAAGCGTGGATTAGCAACAAGTATTGGTGACGAAGGCGGATTTGCGCCAAATCTTGATAGCAATCGTGCCGCGCTAGATTTAATTTTGGAAGCCATTAATGGTGCTGGATTAAAACCAGGTAAAGATGTCGCGCTTGCGATGGATGTTGCGGCTACGGAATTTCATGAAAATGGTAAGTATTCATTTGAAGGTTCGATGCGCAGCGCTTCTGAAATGATTGCTTATTACGCTGAATTAGTTAATTCATAT
Organism: Actinomycetota bacterium; assembly: GCA_039800785.1. GTDB lineage: Bacteria > Actinomycetota > Actinomycetes > Nanopelagicales > Nanopelagicaceae > ZLKRG08. The sequence continues at coordinate 383 of JBDLPY010000084.1, read as the reverse complement.
CCACTAGTTTCAATTGAAGATCCATTGGATGAAGATGATTGGGCTGGTTGGACTGAAATGACCACCTCATTGGGCGCGAAAGTTCAATTAGTTGGTGATGATTTATTTGTTACCAATCCAGAACGTCTTGCAAAAGGAATCGCTGCTGGAACTGCAAATGCTTTATTAGTCAAAGTAAATCAAATTGGAACTTTGACTGAAACTTTAGATGCAGTTGAAATGGCGCATCGTGCGGGATATCGCAGCATGATGAGTCACCGATCTGGCGAAACTGAAGACACCACAATTGCAGACTTAGCTGTTGCAACAAATTGTGGCCAAATCAAAACTGGCGCTCCTGCACGAAGCGAACGTGTTGCTAAATACAATCAATTGCTTCGCAT
>JBDLPY010000083.1:0-4463 GCA_039800785.1 Actinomycetota bacterium | reverse complement strand
GCGATTAATTTATTTTCAACGTGTGCCATCGATGCCCGGTGTTAACTTGGCATGATTAAACGGCCAAATAACTGCAACGACGCGACCAGTAATTTCTTTTATCGGAACCATGCCATTATTTACATCATCTTGGTGATACCTTGAATCGGCACTTGCACCTCGATGATCGCCCATTACCCAAACTTTTCCTTCGGGCACAGTCACATTAAATTTTGTTTCACTCGGTTTATTTCCGGCAAAAATGTATGGCTCAGTAGTTTCTTTTCCATTTACTAAAAGCGCCCCAGATTTTGAACAACATTCGACTTTGTCGCCCGGTACTCCGATAACACGTTTAACTAAATATTGTTTTGCTGGATTTGGCAGCACGCCAACTGCAACCAGCCCCTCTTTGATAGTTCCGATAACTTTATTGCCCGAACTTTCTGGAACTGGTGGTAGCCAATTTGCTGGATCATGAAAGACCACAATGTCGCCGCGATTAATATCGCGTAAGAACGGGATTCGATTAACTGCGACTCGATCTTGGATCTGAAGCGTGTTCTCCATCGAACCTGATGGAATAAAGAAAAATTGAACTAAGAAAGTTTTGATTACGAGTGAAACTAAAACCGCAACTACAAGTAGTGCAGGAAGTTCGCGAAGGAGCGAACCCTTTTTAAACACCTAAATTACTCAGCTGGTTTTTCTTCAGTTGCTGGAGTTTCGACTGCGGCCTCTTCGGCTGCAACTTCAGCTACTGGTGTTTCAACTACTGGAGTTTCAACAATTTCTTCTACAACTGGCGCTTCGACAACTGGTGCCGCTGCAACAGGTTCAGCCATTGGAGTTGAAAGAATTCCATCGCCATAACCTTCGATGCCATCGCGCTTCTCTTTAATCTTTGAAGCCTTACCGCGAAGGTTACGTAGGTAATAAAGCTTGGCGCGACGAACATCGCCCTTCTTAATTAATTCGATTTTTTCAATCACAGGTGTGTGCACTGGGAAAGTACGCTCTACGCCAACGCCGTAAGAAACTTTACGGATGGTGAAAGTTTCGCGAACGCCAGATCCTTGGCGACGGATTACTAAACCTTGGAAAACCTGAAGGCGGCTCTTGTTACCTTCGATAACGCGAACGTGAATCTTCAATTCATCGCCAGAACGAAATTGTGGAATGTCCTTGCGAAGTGACGCAGCGTCTACCGCATCTAATACGTTCATTGTTAAGCCCCTTAAAAATAACTGCGCTTTGCGCGAGGGCTAATCTTGCCATAGCGCCCGCGAGCGCCCAAATCGGGTCCCATAGGTACTTAGAAGAACTGCTTTATAGCGAATCCAACGCTTCATGCGCCAGCGCTTTTAGCGTGGGATAAAGGGTCGGCCCGGCTGCCAAAGTTAGGTCGCGCTCTGGGTCATAACTCACAACTGCACCAGCTTCTGAGGCAATCACAAAGGCCGCAGTTCGATCCCAACTCTTTAACCGCTGTTCGTAATAACCATCTGAGCCACCGCTACCGACATTGCAAATATCAATTGCAGCGCCACCGGTGCGGCGCAAGTCGCGAATTTTCTTCAAATTATTTGTAATCATTTTTATTTGGAAATTGCGATCTTCCATTACATATGGAAATCCAGTACCCAGTAATGCGCGACTTAAATCAACTGGATCATTTACTTTGCAACGTTTGCCATTTTTGAATGAACCTTGGCCGCGAGCGCCAGTCCAAATCGAATTAATTGTTGGGGCATAAACCACGCCAACACAAGGTCCTTCGCTATCTTCGATTCCGATACTCACATTCCAGCCCGGAATGTCGTAAATGTAATTAACGGTGCCATCGATTGGATCTATGTGCCAGGTGTAACCAGTCTTAGATGGATGATCTGCACCTTCTTCGCCAACAATTCCATCATTTGGCCGGGCTTTTTGAATTTCCGAAACGATTAATTTTTCACTTAATTTATCCATGTGCGTAACTACATCGATGTCGCTAGTTTTTGTATCGGTATCAAAAGTATCTGGACGATCCATAAGTAAGTCGCCGGCTTGTTTGGCAATTCTGGTCGCGATGTCTAAAAGTTCAGTTAATTCTGCCGAATCCGATGATTTGCCTAAAGTCATAAGTGGAACTCTACGCGAAATCCACGCCCCGATTGCCTCCGCCAAGTAGGCTCGCTCCGTGAGTGAATTGAGAATCACAGGTCGGAGCGAAGATGGTTCGCACCTATTACTAGTCGATGCCAATGACCAAGAATTCACACTTCGCATTAGCGATCATTTGCGCTCGCAAGTAAATCAACCGAGGTTAGCTGCAGTTCGAGTTGATGAACACGAAGGAATTAGCGTCAAAGAAGTTCAAGCCAAACTACGTTCGGGTGAATCATTTGAATTAGTTGCTGCCGAAGCAAATTGGCCAATAGATAAAGTTGAAAGATTTGCTGGCCCAATTTTGCAAGAGCGGGCATACATCATCGATTTAGCTCATAAAGTTGTAATGAAGAAAGATGGTGGCCGCGAACCACTCACCTTTTTAGATGTAGTTACCGCAAAATTGGCCGCAAGTAATGTTTCGCAAGATTCTTTGGAATGGAATACCCACCGCCGTGAAGATGGCACTTGGGTGATCACTTTGAGCTATCCAAATCGAGATGGCCATGGCAATGCCGAATGGATTTTTGATCAAGGACGGCGCACTGTTGTTAGCCAAGATGATGCAGCTGATTGGTTAATCGGCAGTAATGAAAAACGATTTGATCAAGCACCAAGTAATGCAATTACGCATGGCTTAGTTGCGAGCACTCCAACGCAAACTGTAAATCCACCTGTTATTGAAATTAATTCAGCTCCCACCCCGCGCTTGCAAGTAATCAAAGAGGCGGAAGATTCATCCGATGGCGTAACAAAGCGTGCCGCAATTCCATCATGGGATGAAATCATGTTTGGCAAAAAGTCAGACGAGTAAAAGCGGAACGATCTTTTCTAACTCGGTCAATGCGCCGTGATGTCCGACCATCGCGCCTTCTAGTTTTTCCCGTTCTGGATCAATCAAAATTGAATTGTCATTAACTATCACTACAACATCGCCGATTCGTTCGGCAAATTTTTCTGGCATTGGTGAACCAAATATTTCTTCCGAGATAATCGCATCTCGGGTAAATACCGATACCCGGTTACCCAGTTCTGCTTCCCAAAGCGAAGCAACTTCTTTTGCTACTTCTGGTCGATTTAAATAAATATGGCGAAAGCGCGGCTCGCCGCCAATGGTGGCTAATTCGGTAGCTAATAAGTTGTCGCGCCCAATCACAATTTTCTCTTCGGCGTTGATCATTCCGTGGTCACCAGTAATCCAGACCCGAGTTCCGTTCGGCAATTTTGCATTTAACTGCGCTAATAAATCATCGATTCCTCGCAGCGCAGCTAACCATTTTTCCGAACCAACACCAGCCACATGTCCAGCCACATCTAAATCATTTACATACAAATAAACAAAACTTGGGGTTTTCGCCAACGCGGCTACGGTTTCGTTAACTAAATCCGGTGAAATATTTGCGCCGCGATAATTTGCCCCACGAAATACCGCTCTAGTAAAACCACTATCCTCATATCTTTTTGCCGCTACGTGCGTGACTTGAATTCCATTTGCAGCGCCGATTTCAAAAAAGGTCTCTTTCGGTTGCCAAATTACTGGATCAACTCGCTCGTCCCACTTAAGTGCATTTAACAATCGGCCATCGCTATATGGAATCCGCACGGTGTAGCCGAGCATTCCATGTTCGTTTGGCTGAGCGCCGGTTAGTAATGATGCTAGTGAAGTTGAAGTTGTGGTTGGAAAAGTTGTTTCAACTTTAGATTGGAAATGCGCTGCCGCTAAATTTGGTGCAATCGATCCATATTTTTCAATTGTTTCCAGGCCGAAGCCATCAATTAGAAAAAGAACTTCGCGACCTATTGGCGATGGCCCAAGTGTTGTTGGCAGGCCACTGAGACCAAGCCCACCGAAGATTGCCGGGGTAATCTCATGTAATCGCACGCGCCAATCATCCCATTTCGTTAATAGTGCAGGCAGAATCAGACCCTATGGCAGCAAAGACCACAAAGAAGTCAGCGAAGGACTCTGGAAAAAATAAGGGTCCGAAGCCTGGCGAATTTCCAGGCAAGATCGTTGACATTGATGTTTCATCTGAGATGTCAGAATCATTTTTGGAATATGCCTACTCTGTTATTTATTCGCGCGCACTTCCAGATGCACGCGATGGTTTAAAACCAGTTCATCGTCGCATTTTGCATCAGATGTCAGAAATGGGATTACGTCCAGAAAAAGGACATGTAAAAAGCGCACGTGTTGTCGGTGAAGTAATGGGTAAATTGCATCCACACGGTGATGCCGCAATTTATGATGCGCTGGTTCGTATGGCGCAACCATTTTCAATGCGTTTGCCGTTAATTGATGGCCACGGAAATTTTGGTTCGCTAGATGC
>JBDLPY010000082.1:0-6828 GCA_039800785.1 Actinomycetota bacterium | reverse complement strand
AATTATTGAAAGACCATCAAAGGGGAGTGAAATTACCTGGCCGCATCCGCTCAAATCATCACGAATGCGCGAATATGGAACCGCAGTTTTTTACTTCGCAACTTACGAGCTGTAATCTTGGCGCATGCGTCGTGCGGTCTGTCCTGGATCCTTTGATCCTATTACTTATGGACATTTAGATATCATCGAACGAGCTAGCAATAGATTCGATGAAGTAGTCGTTGCGGTCATGGTTAATCGGGTAAAAGATTCATTATTTACTGTTGAAGAACGAATGGAAATGATTCGCCAAACGACGCAGAAATTGAAAAATGTGAAAGTTGATTCTTGGTCTGGTTTGCTGGGCGATTACTGCAAGAAAAACGATGCCCAAACCATTGTTAAAGGCTTACGCGCTGTAACCGATTTCGATTATGAATTGCAAATGGCTCAGATTAATTACCAAACTTCTGGCATCGAGACTATGTTCATGGCCACCGCGCCGACACATTCCTTTTTATCTTCATCTATTGTGAAAGAATTAGCGCATTACGGCGGCGATATCTCTACGATGGTGCCACCTAATGTGATGTCCGAACTTGCAAAACGAGTAGCGGGGAAGTAACCAATGGATGCAATGGAAAAATTAGAGACTGCGATCAAGATGATCGAAGAAGCTCGCGGAGTTCCACTATCCGCTTCAGCCGTGATTCATCGCGGCGAAATGGCAACGGTATTGGAAGCGCTCAAGAAGTCTTTGCCGAAAACAATTGCGCAAGCTGAGAAGATTTTGCAAGATCAATCGCAAATTATTGAAGAAGGTCGCGCTAGCGCCGAACAACTTATTTCAATGGCGCGTGAAGAAGTTGCGCAAATGGTCGAGCAGACTGCGATTATGAAAACCGCCCGCGAAGAAGCGGCACGGTTGATTGAAGAAGCCCGCGAAGAAGCGAATTTACAACGCGATGAAATTGAGCATTACATCGATTCCCGTCTAGCCACACTTGAAGTGATTTTGAATAAGACCCAAGATGCAATTTCTCGTGGTCGCGAACGTCTTGCTGGGGCACAAGATAAGGATGTACTTTCTCAACTGAAAGATTAAATAGATGGCACAAAGCGTATTTAAATTTAATACACACGAGTTGCCACGTCGCGCAGGTGAAATGAAGGAGTATCAACTTCAACTGCCGCTAGATAAACCGATTGGTATTGATGTGATTGAAGTTCCCGCTGGTTCAACAATTGATTTAGCCCTTAGATTGGAATCAGTTACTGAAGGTGTTTTAGCAACCGGCGATTTCAGCGCCACCGCTAAAGGCGAATGCATTCGATGCTTAGATCCAATCAATTTAGAATTAGATAAGAATTTTCAAGAACTTTATTCTTATAAAAATAATCCCGATGTTGAAGATGATGACGAATTGCTGATGGAAGGCGATTTAATTGATTTAGAAGGACCGATTCGGGATGCAATTGTTTTGTCATTGCCAATAAATCCGGTCTGCGATGAATCATGCGAAGGTTTATGTTCAACCTGCGGAGTTAAGTGGTCGCAGCTACCTGATGATCACGCCCACGAAGTAATTGACGCTCGTTGGAAAGGTCTCGAAGGGCTCGATTTCACAAAATAAGGGGCTTACGCGATAATTGCGCCTTGTAAGTTTCAAGTAAGTATTTCCAGAAGGAGCAGGACCAGTGCCAGTACCAAAGCGAAAGATGTCTCGTTCGAAGACACGTTCACGTCGTAGCCAATGGAAAACCACTGCTGCCTCTTTAGCTAATTGCCCACAATGTCAGCAACCAAAGTTAACTCACACTGCTTGCCCAACTTGTGGAACATATAACCGTCGCCAAGTCGTAGAGGTTTAATAATTGTTCGCGCAATTAATCGCGCGGCTTGGGGTAGATGTAAACCCACAATTGCTTGAGTTGGCATTTACTCACCGCTCATTTGCTTACGAAAATAATCTTCCAGAAACCAACGAGCGCCTCGAATTTTTAGGCGATGCAGTTTTAGGTTTGGTTGTTACAGAAGAGCTTTATAACCGTTATCCAGATTTAGATGAATCAAAACTTTCGCCACTTCGATCCGGAATTGTGAATATGCGCGCGCTCGCCGAAATAGCGCGCGAATTAAATCTGGGTCAATACATGCGGATTGGCAAAGGTGAAGAAGTTACCGGTGGTCGAGATAAAACATCACTTCTCGCCGATGCATTGGAAGCGCTATTTGGTGCCATCTATTTAAATCATGGTTTTACCGAGACAACAAAAGTAATTTTGAGTTTAATTGCTTCAACTATTGAATCTGCAAAAAATCAAGGCGCAGGATTAGATGGAAAAACAGCGCTGCAAGAATTGGCTGCCGCACGGCAAATTTCGTTACCAGAATATTTGATAAACGAATCTGGGCCAGATCACGATAAAAGTTTTATTGCCACGGCTGTTGTCGGTGGTGAAGAAATTGCAACCGGAAGCGGTAAAAGCAAGCGCGAAGCTGAACAGGCAGCTGCGCGTACGGCATTTGAAATTCTAAATGCCCGAACTTCCTGAAGTAGAAACGGTTCGCGCTGGGTTAGCGAATTGGATTACTGGCGAGAAAATAAAACGAAGTCAGCAACTGCACCCACGCGCAGTCAAAGGTGATATCCCAATAAACATCTTCGACGGGGCAAAAATTGAGAAAGTAAATCGAAGAGGAAAATTCCTTTGGTTGGAATTTAATCGCCCAGAAGTTTTAGTCGCACATTTGGGGATGAGTGGGCAATTCTTGATTCAACCAAAGGGAAGTTCGCTGGAAAAGCATGCTCGCGCGGTATTTGAATTGAAATCTGGACCTGAAGTTCGATTCATAGATCAGCGAACTTTTGGGTGGATTTCAGTTTCTAAAATGGTTGGCGAAGTACCGGAATTGGTTTCACATATTGCGCTTGATCTATTTGATCCAAATTTTTCATTTAAGAAAGTCGCACAGAAAATCGCCAGCCGAAATACCCAAATAAAAAAGGCGCTGCTTGATCAATCAAACGCCAGCGGGATTGGAAATATTTATGCCGATGAAGCTCTTTGGTTGGCACAAATACATCCCGAAACTTCTACTAAAGATTTGAGTCATTTAGAACTTGAAAAATTATTGCGGAAAGCAAAAACAGTTATGGCCGCTGCACTAAAGGCTGGCGGAACATCGTTCGATGATTTATATATAAACGTAAATGGGGAGAGCGGATACTTCGAGCGGAGGTTGAAGGTTTACGGGCGTGAAGGTGAGCCATGTCGCAGGTGCGGGCGCGAAATTCAAAGAATTGCCTTCGCAAACCGCTCGTCGCATCTCTGTCCGAGATGCCAAAAAAGATAGGTTTGGCGCATGTATTTGAAGAGCATCACGCTTAAAGGATTTAAGTCCTTCGCCTCTTCAACGACCCTCCGATTAGAACCAGGAATTACTTGCGTTGTTGGTCCCAATGGTTCCGGAAAATCAAACGTTGTAGATGCCCTTTCGTGGGTAATGGGTGAGCAAGGTGCAAAATCTTTGCGTGGCGGAAAAATGGAAGACGTTATTTTCGCTGGGACGAGCGGACGTGCACCACTTGGTCGCGCTGAAGTTGCGGTAACAATTGATAACACTGACGGTGCGCTACCAATTGATTACACCGAAGTAACAATCACTCGCATTTTGTTCCGCAACGGTCAAAGTGAATATCAAATTAATGGTGAGGCATCTCGATTATTAGATATTCAAGAATTATTGAGCGACTCCGGTATCGGACGCGAAATGCACGTGATTGTTGGTCAAGGCCAACTTGATCGCATTTTGATGGCAACGCCAGAAGAACGGCGCGCTTTTATCGAAGAAGCTGCTGGTGTATTGAAGCATCGCAAACGTAAAGAAAAAGCGCTTCGTAAATTAGATTCGATGCAAGCCAATATGGCGCGCGTCCAAGATTTAACTGTTGAACTTCGTCGACAACTAAAACCTTTGGGTCGCCAAGCTGAAGTTGCGAAGAAAGCGGCAATCATTCAAGCCGACATGCGCGATGTGAAATTACGTTTGCTGGCTGACGATTACATTTCAATGGAAAAAGTTTTCTCAACCGAAATAGCCGATGAAAATTCATTGCGCGAACGTCGGGCAATTGTTGAATCAGATTTAGAAAAAGTTCGTACCCGCGAAGCTGCCTTAGATGCCGAAGCTGCATTTGAAGGTCCACTATTAGTTAAAGCGCAAGAAACTTATTACTCGTTAACTGGTTTGCGCGAAAAATTTCGCGGCACAGCGCAGTTAGCACAAGAGCGCACTCGATTTTTAGCGCAAGAAGTTGAAATTACGCCAGGTCGCGATCCGGAAGTTATCGAAGCTGAAGCCGCGACACTGCGTTCCGAGGAGAGCATCCTTCGTCAAGGTTTAGTTGAAAAACAAGATGAACTAAATCAAGCAATCTTGAATTTACGAAATTTTGAGACTGAAGTTAAAAACGAAGAAGATCGAATTGCCGCAACACTTCGAGCAATTGCAGATCAACGCGAAGGTACTGCGCGCCAAGAAGGTCACGTTAAATCTTTGCAAGCGCGGATCGAAGCAATGGGTCAAGAAATTGCTCGGTTAACAAAAGCACGCAGCGATGCGCAAGAACGCGTCGAAAACGCACAACGCGATTATGCGAATTTTGAATTAGAAATCGCAAGTGCAGATTCAGGCGAACAAGGTTTAGACACAAATTTTGAAACTGCAAAGATTTCTTTAGCAATTGCTAAAGGTCAATTTGAGAAATTACAAGAACAAGAACGTGCTGCTGACAAAAAGCGCCATGCGCTTGAAGCGAAATTAGATGCGCTGAAAATTACAAGTGGTGCGCAAAATGGCGCCAATGCTTTGCTGGCAGATTCCCGAGGAATCAATATCTTGGGTTCAATCGCTTCGTTAATTGAAATCGAACGAGGTTATGAATCTGCAGTTGCGGCAGCGCTCGGATCGTTAGCTGATTCAATTGTGGTTCAAGATTTTTCTACCGCAGTGATGGCAATTACCACGCTGCGAAATCAAAACTTAGGGCAAGCCGATATTTTGGTAGCGAGTGGGGCAAGTTCGGTCCGAGCATTGCCAAACGGTCTAACTGGGATTTCTAATTTTGTTAAGTCAAATCAAATTTCAGAATTATTAGCCGAAATTCTGGGCCAAACCGTATTTGTTGAAGCCACACGTGATGCTGCCGAAGTAATTAAGCAGAACCCAGAATTAGTTATTGTCACTCGGGATGGCGATTTAATCACCAAGTCTCGAGCTCGAGGCGGTGCAAAAAATTCAAGTTCTTTAGTTGAAATTCAAGCGCTGATCAAAGATGTGGCAGATGAATTAGATAAATCAATTCATGAAGTTGAGCGCTTAACTTTCGAACTTTCAAATGCATCACACACATTGTCAAACAAACAGAGTGAATTTGACCAAGCTTTGGCGCGGTTAAATGATTCCGATGCAAGAATTTCAGCGCTAACCGAACAATTAGCGGTATCAAGTCAGCATGCGAAGTCCGCAACAGCAGAAGTTGAACGTTTGAATCAAGCAATCCAAGAAGCTGAAGGCGAACGAGCAAGCGATCAACGCGAATTGGAAATTGCTAAGAGCCAAGTTGGCCAAACTGGAACTATTGAAGAACCAGATCATGCTGCCGCTGAAGCGCTACGAGAAAAATTAACTTCAGCGAGAAGTATTGAAGTTGAGGCGCGTTTGGCAGTTCGCACCAGCGAAGAGCGCGTTAATTCAATTGCAGCACGCGCAGTTGAACTCGAACAAGCAGCTATTGCGGAACGAACTGCAAATGAAAATGCCATTGCGCGCCGAGCAAATCGAATTTTGGGTGCGGAGATTTCTCAGGTAATTGCAGAAGCGGCATATGAAACTTTGATTCATATCGAACGTTCTATTGCGAAATCTGGTTCAGAACGAACCCGCTTGGAAGAATCTCGCACAGTTCGCGAAGGTGAAACTTTGACGGTTCGGCAACGCAACCGCGAATTAACTACGGAATTAGAACAACTAACATCTAGTGTTCATCGTGATGAAATTGCTCGCGCCGAACAGCGGATGCGGTTAGAAAATCTACAAGCGAAAGTTCTTGAAGAATTCGCAATCGATATCAATACCTTGAAAGATGAATACGGTCCGCATCGTGATGTCCCAACCTTTATTGAAACTGAAGACGGACAAGTTATTGCGGGAGATTTGGTTCCATATCGTCGTGATCAACAAGAGAAGCGCCTAAATCAAGTTGAAAAGCAATTAAATCTGCTCGGCAAGATTAATCCGATGGCGCTTGAGGAATATAACGAAGTTGAAGAACGCCTGAAATATTTAACTGAGCAAGTAGAAGATTTGAAACGCACCAAGAAAGATTTGCTCGACATCGTTAAAGAAGTTGATGATCGAGTTCAGACCATTTTCATGGAAGCGTATACCGATACTGCGAAACACTTCAGTGCCGTATTCGAACGCTTATTCCCAGGTGGCGATGGTCGTTTAATTCTTACCGATCCAGAAAATCCACTAACTACAGGTGTCGATATCGAAGCTCGTCCACCTGGAAAACGCTTGAAGCGACTTTCACTTCTTTCCGGTGGCGAAAAATCGCTAACTGTTGTGGCACTTATGGTTGCGATCTTCAAATCTCGCCCAAGTCCGTTCTATGTACTGGATGAAGTTGAAGCTGCACTTGATGACGTTAACTTAGGTCGACTTTTGGGCGTACTTGAAGATCTTCGAGAAAATTCGCAATTAATTATCATTACTCACCAGAAGCGCACCATGGAAATTGCAGATGCACTTTATGGCGTAACAATGCGGGGCGATGGCGT
>JBDLPY010000081.1:0-3307 GCA_039800785.1 Actinomycetota bacterium | reverse complement strand
CGACCAAATGACATTGCCCGATTGCCACCTTGTGCTTGTCCCATCATGAAGAAGAAGAGCAAGCCAATTAATAAAATCGGCGCAATTGAGAATAAGAAAGTTACAAATACCGATTGTGTCGGAACATCAATCGTCCAACCTTTAGTTGGCGGATTGCTAGTCAAAACATCGATGATTTGTGGCTCTTGATTAGCTACATAAGAAGCTTGGACTTTTGTGGCACCGGCAATATCAGTACCTGGTTTCAAAACTACTTTTAGAACTTGAGAGCGATCAACTACCGTTGCCGATTCAACTTCGTTCTTAGAAATCGCATTTAAAATCTGGGAAGTTTTTACATTTGTAAACTTATTTGAAGCTGAAGAAATTTGGCCAAAGAAAGTAGCGGCCAAAATTGCAACCAAAATCCAGAAAAGTGGACCGCGGAAAAACTTTTGGCTGCGGGTACGCGGCGGAGTGCTTAGCGCTTTGCGCACGCCCTTCTTAGGCGCATCTTTCTTTTCTGGCTTCTTAATTAACTTGGCCATTATTTTCCTTTAGGAGTACATGTGCTTAGCCAGCACACCGATAAATGGAAGATTGCGATACTTCTCGTTGAAATCTAATCCGTAGCCAACGACGAAATCTGATGGGATTTCAAAACCAACATACTTAACATTTACTACAACTTTTGCCGCTTCTGGTTTGCGCAAGATGGTCATAATTTCAACCGACTTGGCGCCGCGCGATTCTAAGTTAGCTTTCAACCAAGAAAGTGTTAAGCCAGTATCAACAATGTCTTCGACAATTAAAACTTCGCGCCCCATGATGTCGCGATCTAAATCTTTTAAAATCCGAACTACGCCAGATGATTGCGTGCCAGATCCATAAGAAGAAACTGCCATCCAATCCATATCAATGTGGCGTTGGATTGCGCGCGATAAATCTGCCATCGCCATTACTGCACCTTTTAATACGCCAACCAAAATTAAATCGCGGCCTTCGTAATCTTTTGTGATCTGTGCAGCTAATTCGTTAACTCGAGTTTTAATTTGATCTTCAGTTACAACGACGCGCTCGATATCAGTACCGAGTTTCTCTAGATCCAAGGCAGCTCCTAGTTAACGTTTTGAGAGCGAAAGTCTGCCCGAAATTCGGGAAACCTTCACACCACCTGGCACGCTCACCTCGCCCTGCCCCTTCCAATTGGTGACAAGCGCCTCAACGGCAGCCACCTGATCCATGCTGAGGGGTTCTCCACCAAATTCACGAATCGCGATTCGAAGCACTCGAGTGCGAACTGCACGTGGCAGTTGCTCTAAATCGTCAACCGCCAATGATTGATCTTTATTCCAAAATTCACGGGCTTGGCTATCTAACGCATCAGAATCATCGCGCAATAAATTTGCGGTTCGAACTAACGCATCAACAATTCCGGGACCAATCTCTTCTTCCATTATCGGAATTACTTTTTCGCGAACTCGTACTCGTAAATATGAGTTATCAAAATTATGTGGGTCTTGCCACGGTTTCACATTTAATTCATGACAGGCAGCAACAGTTTCTTTTCTGGTAATTCCTAGAAGCGGACGAAGATATTTTCCAGTTTGTTCTGCCATTCCAGATAATGATCGACCGCCACTGCCACGCGCTAAACCAAGCAAGACAGTTTCGGCTTGATCATCTTTGGTATGGCCAAGAAAAATTACATCTGCCGAAATTTCTTCAAACGCGGCGTATCTGGCTCGTCTAGCTGATGCTTCTAGCCCATCTTCCATTACGACATCAACTGTTTTTACAATGGTTTCGGTAATTCCCAATTGATGTAATTGTTCAATAACTTTGAGCGCTTGTTCGGATGATCCGGATTGCAATTGATGATCAACTGTTACGCCAATAATTTTTAATGACAACTTCTTGGCTTCTAATGCAATTGCGCCAGCTAGCGCTAAAGAATCGGCGCCGCCAGAAACTGCAACGGCAACAATGTCACCGGGCGCAAGCGCAGCAAGATGTGGGCGAACTGCGCTACGAAGCGCGAGTAGCCCCATTTTTTAAACTCGACCTGCGAACGGCATTAAACCTTTAACGCTGTAAACATCAGAATATTTGAGGCCACACTTTGTACAACGCGCTTCCCACATCTTTCCGCCACCGGCATAAATTGTGATGTGGTGAATTGCGGCAATGCTTCCGTTATAAGAGTAGAAAAGTAAATCGCCTGGTTCCATTTGCGCCAACGGAACATGTTTTGTTGCAACCGAATAAAGCGCCGCATTTAACCGATCCCAGTTTGGCCAACCAAGTCCGGCAGATTTATATGCGGCATAAACCAAACCAGAGCAATCAAATGAATTCGGACCTTCGGCGCCCCATACGTATGGTTTGCCAGCTAATACTTGTTTCTTCGCAAATGCCACGGCAGCTTGGCGCATTGCAAAAGTACTACGTGAAGTTGTACGTCCTTTAAAGCCACGATCTGGCCAAATTTTTGCTTGGTTCGGTGTGAACTCAGCAATTGCAGCAGAACCTTCTTCTAATTCAGCAAGACGTTTCTGTTCTTCTAATGTTGTGCGACGTTTGTAAGCCGTCTGCAATTCCTTCATTAACTTATCTTGAATCTTTTGTAGTTCTTTAACTTTTGCTAATTGATCAGCGCGTGCTTGATCGGCTGCCTTTTTAGTTTCGGCAACTTTCTTGGTTGCAATCTCTTGTTTTGCTTTCGCTTGATCAGCTGCAACACGAGCTTGCTTTGCAATAATTTCCGCAGCTTTAAAGCGTTCTAGCGCAACTGTGTTTTGCGAACCTAAATTATTTAAAGTTGAAATTTGATCTACTAGATCTTGTGGGCCGTTTGCCGAGAGCAATGGTTGTAAATCAGATAAGTCGCCACCCAGAATGTAAGCGTTGACAGCAAGTTTGCCAATAGTGCGATGCGCTGCGCTAACTGCTGCTTCGGCCGCTTTCTGTGCTTTAAATGCAGCAATCGCATTCTTATTTGCAATATCTAAATCTCTTAGCGCTTTGCTGTATGCGGCTTGCGCTTTAGCGGCAATCGCACTTAATTGTTTTAGCGTTGCATTTGCTGCGCGCACTTTGGCCGCTGCCGCATCGGCAGCTTTTTTCTTCTCCGCTTCAACTTTTTTTGCCGCATCAATTTCTGCCTGGGTTGGTTTTGGCGGTGCCGAGATCGCTGGAGTTGATGCTGCAATCATGATTGCAGCAGAAATCAGTGCGACCTTCTTAAGCATTCGATAATTTTAAAGGTGGCGACTTTAAATATTAGTTAGCGACATCTCGGCGGCTAAATAACAGCCCGATTGCCGGC
>JBDLPY010000080.1:0-4866 GCA_039800785.1 Actinomycetota bacterium | reverse complement strand
GTTACAGGTTCGGCCAAAGTTTCCGCAACAGCAGATAACGCAGTTTGGACTTTGAGTGTTCAAGCGATTGCAAATGATGCAGCAAGTGCTGTTAATCGAATCGGTGGCAGCGTTGACACTGTAAGTGCATATTTGAAAAAGGGTGGCATTACGGAAGATCAACTAACGCTAGGACCAGTAAATTCATATCCAACTGAAGAATATATAAATGGAAATCCAACTGGCCGAATTTTAAATTATCGCGCAAATCGCGATGTCACTGTTAGAACTGAAGATGTGCAATTAGTGTCGAAGTTGAGCCAAAATCTTGGCACAGTTCTAAAATCCGGAGTTAACGTAAGCAATTACGGTCCGCAGTATTACATCTCTACTTTGCCAAAACTTCGTCCGCAATTATTAAAAGATGCGATGAAGGATGCGAAAGTCCGCGCTGAAGCCATGACTGGGGCAGTAGGTGGAAAAGTTGGTTCGATTACTTCAATTAAAGCTGGTCCAATTCAAGTTACAACCAAAGATTCAACAATGACTGCCGATATCGGTGCGTATGAAACCCAAACCATCGATAAAACAGTAACCGCAACGGTAACTGTTACTTTCAATAATTAATTAAGGATTAATTAATCGAGGACGGATGAACACAGCAATGCGTTCATCCTTTTTCAATTCTTCAACTTCAGCTGCTGTTGGCAAAGTAGGGCGATCGCGCTCGACGCTAACCATGCAGAGAAAACCTAAATAATCATCTGCAGCCGCACGGAATTGATGCCAATTCCAAGATGGAACATAGATGATGTCGTTGCAATTGATATCAAATACTTCGTTATCAACTAACGCTGAGCCTTTGCCGCGAATTGGAACTACTACGTGAGAGTGTTCATGTTTTTCTAGCGTGGTGTGGCCACCTGGTTCAACTTCAAAATATCGGACTTCAATTCCGGTTGGCGTTTCTTCGCAGAACAATTTTTTGCGGCTAACGCCCTTAAAAGATGGATTTCCATCTTCATCTTTGTAAGTCAAAGTTTCAATTGTTTTCCAATCAAAATTTTGCAATTTTTGAATGAAATTAGCCATTACGCATCGCCCTTTTTTGCATTGCGTTTTGAAGAAATAACTCCAGTATCAAAACCCGCTAAATGTAAACCACCATAAAATCTGGCATATTCAATTTTGATACAACGGTCTTGGATTGCAATCAAACCTGCCGCAGCAGCTCGCTCTGCCTCCGCTTGGTTCTTGATTCCAAGTTGCATCCAAAAAACTTTCGCACCGATTTTGATTGCTTCATCTAGAACTGCTGGAATATCAGCTGGCTTACGGAAGACATCAACAATGTCGATTTTCTCTGGAATATCACTCAATGATTTGTAAACCGGTTGACCCAAAATAGATTCGGCATTTGGATTAACAAAAAATAATTTGTAATCACTTTCGGCTTGTAAATAAGTTGCGACGAAATAGGCAGCACGGGCCGGATTATCCGAGGCTCCAACAATGGCAATGTTTTTCGCGCTTTTTAATATTTCTAGCCGTTCTTTTGCGTTTGGTTCGTGCCAAGTGCTCATCGCTTAAGTCCAGTCGCAGTTTCAAGTGCTTGATCTAAGTCCCAAATGATGTCTTCGATATCTTCTAACCCAACGCTGATTCGAATTAAATCTGATTTCACTCCAGCGTCAGTCAATTGCTCGTCTGTTAATTGTCGGTGAGTAGTAGATGCTGGATGAATAACTAATGTGCGAACATCACCGATGTTTGCCAAGTGTGATGCTAATTTAACTGAGTTAATAAATTTCTCGCCTACTTCGCGACCACCTTTGACGCCAAAACTAAAGACGGCGCCACTTCCAGATGGGAAATATTTCGTGGCTCGGTCATGGTGTGGACTTGTTGGTAGAGATGAATAACTAACCCATTCGATTCTTTTATCGGATGCTAAATATTCCGCAACTTGCTTTGCGTTTGATACATGTTCGGCCATACGTTGCGGCAAAGTTTCGATTCCTTGAACCAGCAAGAAAGCGGAAAGCGGCGACAAAGTAGCTCCAATATCGCGAAGTTGTTCGCTACGAATTTTGGTTAAGAAACCAAATTCGCCAAAGTTGTCCCACCATTTAACGCCGCCATATGAGGCAATTTCTTCGGTCATCATCGGGAATTTTCCGTTGCCCCAATTGAATTTTCCAGAATCAACAATTGCGCCACCAAGCGTTGTGCCGTGGCCACCTAAGAATTTGGTCACGCTATGTAAAACGATTGTTGCGCCATATTCAATTGGACGAATTAAATATGGAGTGGCAATCGTTGAATCAATAATTAATGGCAGACCATGCTTTTCGGCAATCTTGGCTAAGCCTTCAATGTCTGCAATTTGATTTCCTGGGTTTGCCAAAGATTCGGCATAAATAAAACGAGTTTTTTCAGTAATTGCTTTTTCGAAATCCGCTGGCTTATCACTTTTAATGAAAGATGTATCAACTCCAAAACGGCGAAGTGTTACGTCTAATTGGGTAAGAGTTCCACCATATAAATTTGAAGAGGCAACGACATGATCGCCACTTCCGGCCAGGGCAGCGAATGTTAAGAATTGTGCTGCTTGACCAGATGCTGTTGCTACTGCGCCCAAACCGCCTTCGAGTGAAGCAATTTTCTCTTCAAGAGCTGCAACAGTTGGGTTTGCAATTCGACTATAAATATTTCCGTATTTTTGAAGTGCAAAAAGATTTCCAGCATCTTCGGTATCTTCAAAAACGAATGCAGTAGTTTGATAAATCGGAAGAGCGCGCGCACCTGTTTGTGGATCTGGTGAAGTACCAGCATGAAGTGCTCTGGTTTTGAAGCCAAATTTTTTATCGCTCACAGCGCAATTTTAATCTACGAGAGGGAAATAACCTAAAGCGGGATGTTGCTATGGCTGCCACGACGTTGTGGCGCAGCAGCAATTGCTCGCGCTATCGAACTGCGAGTTTTGTCTGCCTCAATGATTTGATCGACTACGCCAATTTCAATTGCTTTTTGAACGCCACCAGAAACTTTTTCATGTTCTGCAGCTAATTCTAATTCGGTTATTTCTCGTTGTTGTTCGGACAAATCCGCCAATAATCTACGATGCAAAACCCGAACTGCTGCGACTGCACCCATTACTGAAACTTCAGCATTTGGCCAGGCCAATACTTTTGTTGCGCCAAGTGATCGCGAATTCATTGCTACATAAGCTCCACCATAAGCATGTCGTGTAATTAGCGTGACTCGCGGAACTACTGCTTCGCCAAAGGCGTGCAGTAATTTTGCACCGCGCCGAACTGCGCCTTCCCATTCTTGTCCAGCTCCAGGTAAAAATCCGGGAACATCTGCAATCACAATTAATGGAATTCCAAAAGCATCACAAGTGCGAACAAAGCGCGCCGCTTTTTCGCCAGCAGCTGAATCTAAAACTCCACCGAGATGCTGCGGATTATTTGCGACAACGCCAACAGTCCGACCACCTAGTCGACCAATTGTGGTCACCATGTTTGGTGCCCAATCTTTTAAGAATTCAATATTTTCCGCATCTTGATCCAAAATCGAATTAATTAATGGATGAATTTCATAAGTACGTTTTAAGTTATTTGGAACTAGGGGAGCTAAATCCAAATCGGTAACTGATTTGGAGATATGACCTTGATTTGCAAAAAGAGATGTTAGATCCCTAATTTCTTGATAAGCCGTTTCTTCATCAGCTGCGATTACATGTGCAACGCCACTTGATTTCTTATGTGCTTCTGGTCCACCCAGTTTTGCCATATCTACGCTTTCGCCAGTAACACTTTTAACTACATCAGGTCCAGTGACAAAGATTCGTCCTTCTGGCGCAAGTACAACTACATCGGTTAACGCTGGACCATATGCGCCGCCACCTGCGGTTGGTCCAAGCACTAACGAAAGCTGGGGAATGATGCCGCTTGCCGTAATTAATGATTGAAAAACTTCACCGAATGCGTGAAGCGACAACACACCATCGCGTAATCGTGCGCCACCTGAGTGCCAAATTCCAATAATTGGGATTTGATCGCCCATCGCAACTTGATAAGCACTAACAATTACTTTTGCGCCTTGCGGTCCGAGTGCGCCACCTTGAACATTTGGATCAGAAGCAAAGACAACTACATCATTGCCTTTTATTTTTCCGGTGGCAGCAAGTACGCCCGAATTATCATGTGGTGAAATTAAAGTGCTAGTGCCCGGATCTAAAAGATGCGCAATCCGCCATTCGGGATCGCGTGTATCGCTCATGAGTTTTATTTCTTAGATCGATTTAAATGCGAGTACTACGTCGTGTCCGCCAAAGCCAAATGAATCATTTAGCGCAGCGATATCGCCATCTGGCAATTTGCGAGCTTGGTCGCGAACCACATCAACAGTAACGGCTGGATCTAAATTCTCAATATTTATAGTCGGAGGCGCCAATCTTTCTTGTAGCGCTTTAACAATAAACACTGATTCAACTGCACCAGCGCCGCCAAGTAAGTGGCCGGTCATTGACTTGGTTGCAGATACTGCAACATGGTCTGCATCAGCGCCAAGCGCCGCGCGAAGTGCATTCGCTTCCGCAACATCGCCAGCCGGAGTTGAAGTTGCATGTGCATTTAAGTGGAAAATATCTTTGGTTGAAAGATCGGCATCTTTAAGTGCCATACTCATTGCGCGAATAACTCCAGAACCTTCTGGATCTGGTGCTGCAATGTGATAGCCATCAGAAGTTAATCCTTGCCCCGCAATTTCACAATAAATTTTTGCACCACGCGCCTTTGCGTGTTCGTACTCTTCAAGTACAAGTACGCCGCCGCCTTCGCCCAACACAAATCCATCGCGATCTGCATCGTATGGACGTGA
>JBDLPY010000079.1:0-2639 GCA_039800785.1 Actinomycetota bacterium | reverse complement strand
TGGTGTTAGCTGGATTAATGTAACTGATGCTTCCGGCACCGTATTGTTTAGCGGGCGCATGAATGTTGGAGATGTTCGAACATTTTCAAGCGATAAAGAAATTAATGCCCGCCTTGGAAACGCAGGTGGGTTAGAAGTCACAGTTAATGGTAAGAAACAACCTTCACTTGGCGAACCAGGTCAGGTTGTAACAGTTTCATATGGGGTAAATTCGTAGTTGTGAAAAAAACAGTAGCCCTAATAACTATGGGCTGCGCGCGGAATGATGTTGATTCCGAAGAGTTAGCTGGCAGATTAGCTGCCGATGGTTGGAAATTAATTGATGATGCTGCCAAAGCAGAAATTGCCGTAATCAACACTTGCGGTTTTATCGAATCAGCGAAGAAAGATTCGATCGATGCACTGCTTGAAGCCAATTCTTTAAAAGGTAACGGTGTAACTAAGGCGGTAGTGGCAGTTGGTTGCATGGCCGAACGTTACGGAAACGAATTAGCAACAGCGTTACCGGAAGCCGATGGAATTTTAAGTTTTGACGATTATCAAAATATTTCCGAGCGTCTGCAATCAATTTTGGCTGGCCAGAAATTAGAGATTCATACGCCAAGTGATCGCCGCAAGTTATTGCCGATTGCACCAGCAGAGCGAAAAATTGAAAAAGATTTTGCCCGCGCTAGATTAAATAGTGATCCATGGGCACCGCTAAAAATTGCTTCCGGCTGTGATCGCCGGTGCGCTTTCTGTGCCATTCCGAGCTTTCGCGGCGCATTTGTTTCTCGCACTCCTGACGAAGTTTTAGCTGAAGCCAAGTGGCTCGCCGATAACGGAGTGAGCGAACTTTTCTTGGTTTCCGAAAACACAACCTCCTATGGCAAAGATTTAGGTGACTTACAATCGATGGAGAAGTTAATTCCGAGACTTGCCGAAATTGATGGCGTCAAGCGAATTAGATTAAGTTATTTGCAACCAGCAGAGATCAGACCATCGCTATTGCAAGCAATGATTGAGAATGAAAAAGTTGCGCCATATTTTGATATTTCATTTCAACACGCTTCAACAAAAGTATTACGTTCGATGCGCCGCTTTGGCGATAAAGATTCGTTCTTACATTTAGTTAACCAAGTTCGTGCGTTGTCACCGCAAGCCGGGATTCGTTCTAATTTCATTGTTGGATTTCCCGGTGAAACAGATGAAGATTTCAATCAAGTCTTAGAATTTGTTGATGCCGCAAAATTAGATGCAGTTGGGGTATTTGGTTACTCCGATGAAGATGGCACCGAAGCGGCAAGTGCACAAAATAAGCTGCCAGATGAAGTTATCGCAGAGCGCGTTGCTGCGTTGACCCAATTAGCTGAAGCGCGAGTTGCCGATCGCGCAGCTGCTCGAATCGGTGAAGAAGTTTTAGTATTAATTGATGACGAAGAGCTACAAGAAGGGCGCGCCGCGCATCAAGGACCAGAAGTAGATGGCACAGTTGCGTTTATGAATAGCAGTTATCGAAATGGCGATTGGGTTACCGCCACAATTGTAGATTCGATGGGATCAGATTTGGTCGCGAAATGACGCCAAATACCATAACTATTTTGCGAATTCTGGCTACTCCGATTGGGGTTTATTTCATAACTTTCAACGATACTCAGCACCGAATTTGGGCTTACGCAATTTTATTTATTGTCGCAATTAGCGATGTTTACGATGGGCGATTGGCGCGAGCGCGTAATCAAGTTACCGAACTTGGAAAGCTACTTGATCCTATTGCCGATAAATTCTTAATTGGCGCAACTTCCATTGCACTTTCGTTACTTAACTTGATGCCCTGGTGGATCACCGTTTTATTGTTGATTCGCGAATTGGGAATTACGGTTTTTAGATTTGTGGTTATTAAAGATGGTGTGATTCCAGCTAATCGCGGTGGAAAATTAAAAACTTTGTTACAAAATTTAGGAATTGGTTGGTATTTATTACCGTTGCCGGATTCTTTTGCTGATGCAAAGTTACTTTGGATGGTTATTACCCTTGCTTTGACTTACGTGACAGGCTGGCGCTATCTGTCTGATTGGCGCCGGATTACTAGGCAGTAAGTTAAATTTTTCGGACATTTCTCCCTTTTTCACCCGCTGATTACGCGACATTACGCACAAATGTCAGCATCATAGGGGTGTGAGGTTCTCTAAAAGATGATCATTACGGTCACTCTTAACCCAAGTATCGACCGCACGATTTCGATGCCGAAGTTAAAAATCGGCTCAGTTAATCGCGTCGAACTTACTTCAGTTGATCCCGGCGGCAAAGGCGTAAACGTTTCGCGTGCCCTGGATGCTTTCGGAGTCAAAACCTATGCCATTTTGGTTTGTGGCGAGTTGGGCGCACATTGGTTTGATCGTAAATTAGATGAACACCATATTCCGCACGCAATAATTGATGCTGAAGGAATTACCCGAAATAATATAACTATTGTTGAAGCCGATGGCTCGGTTACTAAATTGAACGAACCGGGAATCAGACTTACCAAAGAGATAATTTCATCGGTTAAAGAGTCACTTGATGCGATTGAAATTGAAGGTAATTGGGTGGTCTTTGCTGGAAAGTTAAACCCGGGCGCACACGTAGATACTTACCGGGAATTGGCGCAGTTTGCCCGC
>JBDLPY010000078.1:0-3275 GCA_039800785.1 Actinomycetota bacterium | reverse complement strand
CCGGAATCGTCGTTGGAGTTGTTGGGGGTAAATCCGAAAGGTGACATGATTACAAACGATAACGATGAAAGATGAGAAAAACTTCCCGAGATATTAGAATCGCAGCATGTCCAGCGCCGCCCTCGCCTTAATCTGGTGGATCGTCCCAGGTTTGGCCCTTATCGGGGCGCTTGGGTATGTGGTCTGGGTATCAAAATTCAAGAAACGCTACGACAACGTGACTACGCGCTCAGTCGGCAATTTCAAGAAATTCCAAGATTCGTTTCGTAAATAATTTTCGCTAATGTAAGGCCATGGCTTCCCCGAGAAACAACATCACTCGTAGCCCTTTGGCGTTAACTGCCATCATCATTTTTGCACTTGGCGGAATTCTGGTTTCGTTAAGTTCTTTTTACGCAGATTGGCTTTGGTTTAAATCAGTTGGTTTTGCATCAGTTTGGAGCAAAACACTGTCGACAAAAGTTTTCTTATTCTTAATTGCAGGTTTATTAACTTCGGCAATAGTTACTTTGAATATTTGGCTAGCTTTCAAGCGCCGTCCGTTTTATGTTCCAACTGCAATTGAAGCCGATAACTTAGAACGTTATCGCGCCCAAATTGATCCAATCAAACGAAAAGTAATTATCGGAATTTTTCTGGTGCTTTTCTATTTCGCCGGAACTTCTGGTGCAGCACTTTGGCGGCCATGGTTGGAATTCAGCAACGCAACCGAATTCGGAATCAAAGACCCACAATTTGGGCTAGACGTTTCATTCTTCGCATTTAAATTACCGATTTATCAAACTTTAATTTCTTGGGGAATTTCAGTTTTGGCACTTTCACTGATTGCTGCTGCTGTGGTTCATTATTTATACGGTGGTATCAGACTGCAGGCGGTACAAGAGCGAACCAGCGTTGCAGCGCGCGTACAACTTTCAGTTTTGCTCGGCTTAGTTGTTTTGTTGAAAGCCGTTGCGTATTGGTTTGATCGCTATGCATTAGCGCTAAAAGAATCTAAATTAATTACCGGTTTAACTTATACCGATGTCAACGCCGTCTTGCCCGCGAAAGCAATTTTGGCGGGGATTGCACTTGTGTGTGCCGCGCTATTTTTTGCAAACATAGTTCGCAAATCTTGGCAATTACCAGTTGCTGGAGTTGCGCTTCTAGCCATATCTTCACTGTTAATTTCTGGCGCTTATCCAAGTTTGGTTCAGCAATTCCAAGTTAAACCAAGCGAATCCTCTAAAGAAGCGCCATATATTCAGCGCAATATTGATTCAACCAGAACTGCATTCGGATTAGATAACGTAGTTGTAAAGAATTACGACGCGACAATTAATACTTCAGCGGGTCAGTTGGCGAATGACACAAACACAATTGCAAATATCCGTTTAATGGATCCGAACGTCCTTTCCCAAACTTTCCGACAACTTCAGCAAATTAAGCCGTATTACACCTTCCCAGTTTCGTTAGATATTGATCGCTATACCGTGAACGGACAAAAGCGCGATGCGGTTGTGGCAGTTCGTGAATTAAATATTGAAGGAAACCCAGTTCGTAACTGGATCAACGATCACTTGGTTTACACCCACGGTTTTGGTTTTGTTGCTGCTTACGGAAACATTCAAGATGCAGACGGCAAACCATCTTTCATCGTTGGCGATTTACCACCAACTCAAGGGCTAGGAAAATTCGAGCCACGTATTTATTTCGGCGAGAACGTTCCTGATTATTCAATCATCGGTGGAAAATCAGCATCACCTGTTGAATTCGATTACCCAGATGACACATCTGCCAACGGACAAAAGAATTACACCTACAGCGGCAAAGGTGGCGTTCCAGTTGGCTCGCTAATCAATCGAATTGTTTTTGCGCTGAAATATCAAGAGCAGCGAATTCTGTTATCTAATTTAATTAATTCCCAATCTAAGATTTTGTTTGAACGTAATCCGCGAGATCGGGTTGCAAAAGTTGCACCATGGCTAACACTTGATGGCGATCCATATCCAGCTTTGGTAAATGGAAAAGTAACTTGGATTATTGATGGTTACACAACGAGTGCCGGTTTCCCATACGCACGTAAAACAACGTTATCTAGTGCAACAAGTGATGCATTAACGGTTAATTCAACAGCTGTTACAGCGCAAGGGAATCAAGTTGTTAACTACATTCGAAACTCCGTAAAAGCGACAGTAGATGCTTACGACGGAACGGTTTCGTTGTATCAATGGGATGCCGCAGATCCAGTATTAAAAACTTGGAATAAAGCTTTTGGAAATATCGTCAAACCAAAATCTGAAATTTCAAAGAACTTAATGGAGCACTTACGCTATCCAGAAGATATGTTCCGCGTGCAACGCGATATTTTGAGCGCGTATCACGTGAAGAGTGCATCCGCGTTTTATGGCGGACAAGATTTCTGGCGCGTACCGCGTGATCCATCTTCATTTGGTGCGAACTCTTCTAATCAACCGCCGTATTACTTAACTACAGAGTTACCTGGCGCAAATAAAGCGAGCTTCTCGTTAACGACGCCATTTGTGCCACGTGGTGGTCGCGAAAACTTATCTGCTTTCGCTCAAGTGATTGCAGATCCAGGACCGGATTACGGAAAAATCACGGTACTGCAATTGCCGCGAAGCACAAATATCGCCGGACCATCTCAAGTGGGTTCGAATTTCGAAGCGAAACCAGAAGTAGCAACAACGCTTTCATTGCTGCGTCAAGGTGGTTCTGATGTTGTTCTCGGAAACTTATTAACTCTGCCAGTTGGTGGCGGTTTACTTTATGTGCAGCCAGTTTATGTTCGCGCAACGGCAAACGCTGCGGCATATCCACTGCTCCAAAAAGTATTGGTTTCATTCGGTGATCAAATTGGATTCGATGATTCATTGAAGGGCGCGTTAGATCAAGTGTTTGGTGGAAACTCTGGAACAAAAGCAAGCGGAGTTAACTCACCAACCGCAAATAATCAAAATTCAAATGCATCACTTGCTTCTGCGCTTCAAAGTGCAAAACAAGCAATGGCTGATTCAAAAGCCGCGTTAGCAAAAGGTGATTTCGCTGCATATGGCCGTGCACAAGATCGATTGAAAGCTGCAATTAATTCTGCAATCGCAGCGCAAAATCGTAAGTAATTTTTCTTAATTACACTCAATTTGTTAATTAAAAAGTAAACAAGTAAAGTCTGCTCTTACCGACGCGGGGTGGAGCAGCTCGGTAGCTCGCTGGGCTCATAACCCAGAGGTCGTAGGTTCAAATCCTGCCCCCGCTACCAATAGTTTTAAGGCTTA
>JBDLPY010000077.1:0-7094 GCA_039800785.1 Actinomycetota bacterium | reverse complement strand
CGGGCAATTGCTTCATTTTTATCGCCGCGCCACATTAAGTCATTCCACTCTGGAATTAAATTTCCAAGTGGGCATCCGTTGTGGCAGAACGGAATTCCGCAATCCATGCAACGGGATGCTTGGGTCTTTAAATTTTCAATCGATTGCGGTTCGTAAACTTCTTTCCAATCTTTGATTCGAACATCAACTGGACGGCGCTTTGGAACTTCGCGTGAATGTTTTATAAAGCCGCGTGGATCAGCCATTTGCGACCACCTCCATTACGTATTTATCTACGTCTAGTCCCTTTGAATTTGCGGTTTCGATTGCTGCCATGACTTTTGCATAATCTCGCGGCATTACGAGCGTGAAGCGTTTAATACTTGCGCTCCAATCACTTAATAATCCATGAGCAATTTCGGAACCGGTCTCAGAGTAAAACTTAGAAATCATGGATTTTAATTCTTCGCGGCGATTTTCTGGAACTGCGAGCAAATCAACCATCTCACCATTAACGTTTTGCGCATTGATGTCTAAAACATATGCCACGCCACCTGACATACCTGCAGCAAGATTTCGCCCAGTTTTACCAAGAATTACGACTTTGCCACCTGTCATATATTCCAAACCGTGATCGCCGATTCCTTCAACAATTGCAGTTGCCCCGGAGTTGCGCACGCAAAATCTTTCACCAACCATGCCGCGAACAAAGATTTCGCCACCCGTTGCGCCGTAACCAATTACGTTTCCGGCAATTACGTTTTCAATTGAATTAAATTTAGCTTTTTCATCTGGGCGAATAATGATGCGACCGCCAGAAATACCTTTACCTACATAATCGTTGGCATCCCCGTACAATCGAATCGTCAAACCTTTTGGTATGAATGCGCCAATAGATTGACCGGAAGATCCATGGAATGAAATATTGATGGTGTCATCTGGTAATCCTGCAGCACCATATTTGCGAGTGACTTCTGCTCCAAGCATTGTGCCTACAGTGCGGTTAACATTTCGAATTGGCAGTTCAATATTTACCGCTTCGCCTGAATTGAGCGCTGCTTTTGAAAGTTCAATCAGTTTATTATCCAAAGCTGCTTCTAAACCATGATCTTGTTTTCCAGTGTTGTGTAATGGTCCGGAAACCTCTGGCTTTACAAGCAATGGTGCTAGATCTAAACCACTCGCTTTCCAGTGATCAACTGCAGCTTTAGTATTTAGAAATTCAACGTGACCAATGGCCTCTTCAATTGTTTTGAATCCAAGTTTTGCCAAATGTTCACGGACTTCTTGAGCGATATATTCAAAGAATGTTTCTACGAATTCTGGCTTGCCACTGAATTTTGCTCGCAGCTCAGGATTCTGTGTTGCTACCCCAACTGGACAAGTGTCTAAATGACATACCCGCATCATGATGCACCCTGAAACAACTAGCGGTGCGGTGGCAAACCCAAATTCTTCCGCGCCCAACAATGCAGCAATCACAACATCACGGCCGGTTTTAAGTTGACCGTCGGTTTGAACCACAATTCGATCGCGCAAACCATTTACCAAAAGAGTTTGTTGCGTTTCGGCTAAACCTAATTCCCATGGCGCACCCGCATGTTTAATTGAAGTTAATGGTGAAGCGCCGGTGCCGCCATCATGACCCGAAATTAGAACTACATCCGCGTGAGCTTTGCTCACTCCTGCAGCAACTGTGCCCACCCCAACTTCAGCAACCAATTTCACGTGAACCCGAGCATTTTTATTTGCGTTCTTAAGGTCGTGAATTAATTGCGCTAAATCTTCGATTGAATAAATATCGTGATGTGGTGGTGGTGAAATTAATCCAACGCCTGGCGTCGAATGGCGAACTTTTGCAACCCATGGATAAACCTTTTGACCAGGCAGCTGTCCACCTTCACCTGGTTTTGCACCTTGGGCAATTTTTATTTGAATATCATCGCTATTAACTAAATATTCACTAGTCACTCCGAATCGTCCTGATGCAACTTGTTTAATTGCGGAACGTTTTGAATCGCCATTTGCTAAAGGAACGAATCGCTCAGGATCTTCGCCGCCTTCACCTGTATTTGATTTAGCGCCCAATCGATTCATTGCAATGGCTAGTGTTTCGTGTACCTCTTTAGATACCGAGCCATAACTCATGGCTCCAGTTGAAAAGCGTTTAATAATAGATTCAATTGGTTCAACTTCGTCAATTGAAATTTCTGGGCGCTTGCCATAATTAAATTCAAATAATCCACGCAAAGTCATCAATCGTTTACTTTGATCGTCAACTCGATTTGTGTAGCGCTTAAATACTTCATACCGCTTATTCCGAGTTGAGTGTTGCAAGGTAAACACGGTCTCAGGATCAAATAAATGGGGTTCGCCTTCGCGACGCCATTGGTATTCCCCACCGATTGGTAAACGTTTGGTTCCTGGAATTTCGCCACCTGGTGGATATGCAATGTGATGGCGTGAAATGGTCTCTTTTGCAACCATTTCTAAATCAATCCCACCTAATCTTGAAGTGGTACCAGTGAAAAATTCATTCACTAATTCTTGAGATAAGCCGACCGCTTCAAAAACTTGTGCTCCGGTGTATGAGGCGATTGTGGATATGCCCATCTTTGACATAACTTTAAGTACGCCCTTACCTAATGACTTGATTAGATTTCGAACTGCCTTTTCTGGCGTAATGTCTGTAATTACTCCTTGGAGCACTAAATCTTCGGCCGATTCCATTGCAAGATATGGATTAACCGCACCAGCGCCGTAACCAATTAACAGCGCAACATGATGAACTTCGCGAACATCTCCTGCTTCAATTATTAATCCAACTTTAGTTCGTGTTTTTTCTCGAATTAAATGGTGGTGGACCGAGGCCGTTAATAACAATGACGGAATAGGTGCGTGATCAGCGTCGCCATCACGATCGGAGAGAATGATCATGCGGGCGCCAGATTCAATTGCCTTAGACACTTCGCTCTTGATTTCTTCGATTCGCTTGCGCAATCCGGATCCATCTGGCGTTACTTCAAATAAGCCGCGGATAACTTTGGCTTGCAATCCTGGGTATTCATCATCAGCGTTAACGTGAATAATTTTTGCTAATTCATCATTGTCAATAACTGGGAATGGTAAAGAGATTTGACGGCAAGAATTTGGTCCAGGATCTAACAAATTGTGTTCCGGGCCAGTTGATGAACCAAGTGAAGTAACTAATTCTTCTCTTATTGCATCAAGTGGCGGGTTTGTAACTTGGGCAAATAATTGAGAAAAATAATCAAATAACAAACGTGGTTTTTGTGAAAGTGCTGCAATAGGCGAATCAGTTCCCATTGATCCAAGAGGTTCGCCACCGCTTTTTGCCATCGGCGAAATAATTACGCGTAACTCTTCCTCGGTATATCCAAATGCTCGTTGGCGCCGCAGTACCGAAGTGTGCGGATAAACAATATGTTCGCGCGGTTGAAGTTCGCCAAGACTAACCATGCCTTCTTGAAGCCATTTTCCGTAAGGCGCGGCATTTGCTAATTCATCTTTGATTTCATCATCTTCGATAATTCGTCCCGCTTCAACATCGACCAAAAACATTCGGCCTGGTTGCAACCGTCCTTTTCGAATTACATTTTCCGGAGCGATATCTAAAACGCCAACTTCGGAGGCAAGAACTACTAAACCATCATCTGTAACCCAGAATCTAGAAGGACGTAAACCATTTCGATCTAATACTGCGCCAACTTGTTTGCCATTTGTAAATGTAACGCAAGCCGGTCCATCCCAAGCTTCCATTAACGATGAGTGGAATGCATAAAAGTCACGACGATTTTGTGGCATCGTTGCATGATTTTCCCAAGCTTCAGGAATCATCATCAACATTGCGTGTGGCAATGAGCGACCACCTAAATAAAGCAATTCGAGAACTTCATCGAATGATGCAGAATCTGATCCGTTTACATCAATGATTGGAAAAATTCGCTCTAAATCTCCTGGAATTAAATTACTTTCAAGAAGTTCTTCGCGAGCACGCATCCAATTGCGATTTCCTTTAACGGTATTGATTTCACCGTTATGTGCAATATAGCGGTACGGGTGAGCCAATGGCCAAGATGGAAAGGTATTGGTTGAAAATCTAGAGTGAACAAGTGCTAAAGGTGACTTAACTCGATCGTCAGAAAGATCCGGGAAAAACTCTTCCAGTTGTCCGGTTGTAAGCATACCTTTGTAAACAATTGTTTCGTTTGAAAGTGATGCAAAATAGATCGGTAATTGATGTTCGGCCCGCTTGCGTAAACAAAAGACCATACGATTCAGAATTAATTCAGTTTCATTCTTTTTTCCCGCCAAGAAAACTTGAGCAAAATAAGGCATGACCGAAAGCGCAGTTTTTCCAAGTGATTTTGAATTAATTGGAAGTTCGCGCCAACCTAGAACTGTTAGCCCTTCTTCAGCCGCTAATTTCTCAAATTCTGATTTGATATCTGCGCCAGGTTGGATAAACCCAATTCCAGTTGCGTAATTTCCTTTATTCGGAAGTTTGAAATCTACAACTTCTCGGTAATAATCATCAGGGATTGAAATTAAAATTCCGGCACCATCGCCGCTATCTGGTTCGGCGCCGGATGCGCCGCGATGTTCGAGGTTTCGAAGCGCGGTGAGCGCCTGTTCCACAATTTTATGTGAGCTATCACGATTTAAAGTAGCAACCATTGCAACGCCACATGCATCATGTTCGTTTGCTGGGTCATATAACCCAAATGGTTTTGGATAATTACTTTGAAGAGCCACTTCTCACCTGTTGTCGATTCACTTTAATTGTGGGACAACATTGGCCCAAGATTTAAGAGCCAAAGATTAGCAGGTTAGATACCAGCTACGTGAACGAGCGATCCAATTCCAGCGGTAATCGCCATACCTAAGCAACCACCAAGCACCACGCGCATCATTGCCGGGAAGATGGCAGTTCCCGCTACTTTCCCGCTCGCGAATCCAGCGACATGCAATCCGATAATTGTGAAAATTAAAATCGACCAGGTTTTTGTTCCGAGCGTTGGCGCAAATACACCAACAAATGGAATCAAACCGCCAAAGGTAAATGAAATCGCTGAAGCAATCGCTGCTTGAAGCGGGCGGGCTTTCGTATGTTCAAATTGCCCAAGTTCATCTCTTAAATGAGTTTCTAGCGCATTAAATTCGGTCATTTGTACTGCAACTTGCCTTGCAAGATTTTCATCCAAGCCGCGTTTTTTATAAATCTCAATTAATTCTAGTAATTCGCCTTCCGGATCAATTCGCAAATGTTCTTGTTCTAAAACTCGATCGGAATCTTCAATATCAACTTGGGAACGAACGGAAACATATTCACCGACTGCCATTGACATTGCGCCGGCTGCAATACCCGCCAAACCCGCAGTTGCAATAAAACTTGTTGCTTGCGCTGCTGCAACGCCCATCATTAAAGAAGCGGTTGAAACCAATCCATCATTGACACCAAGTACGGCAGCACGCAACCAACCAGCGCGATGAATTCGGTGTTCTTTGTTTCGTTGGTAAACCTCTTCAAGCGACATATTTCAAGCCTACCTGATTACTTTGACGAAACGGGCTAAGGCAATGCTGCCGATTAAAATTGCGACCAGTTGATTTACTCTCATTCCAAGAACTGCGTTGGCTGGATCTATCCGTAAAGATTCGATCACGAAACGATAAGCACAATATCCGGCGACATATATTGCGAAGGCGCCGCCTGGTTTGATTCCACCTTTTCTGCCAAACCAGATAATTAATATCGCTAATAAAGTCGAGCAAAGTGCTTCATAAAGAAAAGTGGGATGGAAATATTCATAATTTAAATATTCGGCTGGACGTAAATTTCTCGGAATATTCAAGCCCCACGGCAAATTAGTTGGCCGACCAAATAGTTCTCCATTAAACCAATTTCCAAATCGGCCAATTGCCTGTGCAATTAATAAGCCTGGCGCAACAGCATCTGCTAATTCCGTAAAGTTTAAATTCAATTTCTGGGCGCGGTACCAAACGGCTAATGCACCTCCTGCAATTGCGCCCCAAATACCGAGTCCACCTTGCCAAATCTTGAACGCATCTAGCCAATTTCCATTTTGATAATTTTCAGGAGAAGTAATTACGTGATAAATCCGAGCACCTACAACTCCACCCGGGATTGCATAAAAAGCTAAGTCGGAAATAACTTCTGGTTTCGAAAAACGACGTTTCGAAATTGAAATGGCAGCAGCAATTCCCAAAATTATGCAGATGGCATAAATATGAAAAGTTAGCGGACCAACTTCAATCACCGAAATCGATGGGGTTGGGATCTTGCGATCCATCGATTAACTCTCGACTAACCTTCGATTGTCTTCTTTAAATCAGCTGCAGGAATTAATTTTCCATTTACCGTCACAGATGGCGTGCGATCAATTTTTGATACATTGCCAAAAGCTGAAACAGCTTTAATAAATGTAGATTTACTTGATTTGTTCACACAAGTCTTAAATGTGTCTGAACTAATTCCAACTGCTTTTCCAGCATTAAGAACTTCTTTTACATCCCAATGGCCAGAGTTTTCAGTTACTTGATTGCGATAGAGATAAGACTGGTATGGCAAATACTTGCCTTCATCAGCGGCACACGCTGCGGAGTTTGCTAGAAGGACTGATTCTGGTCCTAAGAATGAAAGTGGATAATAAGAAACTTTTACTTTCTTGGCTTTAATCGCTTTAGCTAAATACTTGTCGTAAGTTTCTTCAAAGGCGCGGCAGCCAGGGCATTGAAAATCCTGCCAAATTCCAACATCAGGTACACCTGTTAATTCAGAATTAAATGTGATGGCATTTTCAGTTGTTACCGAGGCAATTGCAGGAATATCAATCTTCTCTGGCTTTGGTTTTGTCGCAATTGAAAATCCAATTCCGGTCACAACAACTAATGCGACCATTCCAAGAACCAAATATTGAGTGACTTTATCTTTCTGCTGGGCCATCAACGCTCTCCTTCGAAAGTGCGAATTTTGAATTAGGGTAACGATATATATAGAAAGCACAAAGTGCGAAAAATAGATCGCGGCCGATTTCTTGAAGATACTTAGTTTTTCCTGGCGCTACTGCCCC
>JBDLPY010000076.1:0-21547 GCA_039800785.1 Actinomycetota bacterium | reverse complement strand
GTTGTATCAGCTTGGCCCGCAACCACAATTGCACCAACCAAAATGACGCCGTGAATCGCATTCGCACCAGACATCAACGGAGTGTGTAACGTCGTAGAAACTTTGGAAACGACTTCAAAGCCAACGAAAATTGCCAATGTGAAAATGGCAAGTAACGCTAATCCATTACTCATGCGCTAGCTCCTTGTTTCGCTCCATCGTGTGCCAACACAGATGCTTTGACAATTTCATCTTCAAAATCAATATTTACTGAAACTGGGTTTCCGTCAGCCGCTGGCTTTGTAATTAGCGTCAATAAATTAACAACGTTACGTGAAAACAAACTTGATGCATGGAAAGGCAGCGAACTCGGAACATCTTTGCCGCCCCAAATGATTACGCCAGAATCGGTTGTAATTGTTTCGCCAGCAACTGATCCTTCAACGTTGCCACCTGTTTCAGAAGCCAAATCAACAATCACTGAACCTGGCGCCATATCTGACATCATCTCTTTTGTAACTAATCGTGGAGCTGGGCGACCCGGAACTGCAGCGGTAGTAATAATTACATTGGATTTAGTTATGTAAGGTTTCAAAAGTTCGCGCTGTTTCGCTGCGCGCTCTTCTGTCATTTCACGGGCGTAACCACCTGTGCCTTCGAGAGATTCCAATTCCAATTCGATGAAAGTTGCGCCCATCGATTTAACTTCATCGGCTGAAGATGGACGAACGTCATAAGCAGATACCACTGCACCTAAACGGCGTGCGGTTGCAATGGCTTGCAGCCCAGCAACACCGGCACCTAAAACCAAAACTTGCGCCGGAGTTACAGTTCCAGCAGCCGTCATTAATAATGGAAAAAATCTTGGGCTTAATTCGGCACCAATTAGCGCTGCTTTGTATCCAGCGCATAGTGCTTGCGAAGTTAGCGCATCCATCGATTGAGCGCGAGAAATGCGTGGCACTAATTCCAGCGAAAATGCTGTTGCGCCAGCACTTGCGGCCGCCGCAATTGATTCAGCAGAAGTATTTGGTGACAAAAACGAAATTGTCACTGCACCTTTTTTGACTTTGCCAAATTGTGCTGCAGTTAATGGTTGAACGGAAAGAATTACATCGCTATTAGCTAATACGTCGCTGCTTATTTTTGCGCCGGCAGCTTCATAATCTTTATCAGTTGCTTGGGCATGGATTCCAGCACCAGATTCAATCAAAACTTCGTAGCCAAGTTTTACTAATTTATTAATAATGTCTGGAACTAACGCAACGCGCTTTTCACCAGATCTAGTCTCTTTCGGAACCCCAACTCGCATGGGTAAAAGTTAGTGGTCGAAGCGGGAATTGACCAAACGGCTGGCGGTTAATTTCCTTTTAATTCGCCGCGAACCAAGTGATAAAGCAGCGATTGAATTGTGGTTCTACGATGGAACGCTTCACGCCAAACTACTGAGCGCTCGCCATCCATCACATTGGCAGAAACTTCTTCACCACGATGCGCCGGCAAACAATGCATAAAAATTGAATCTTTTGATGTAAGCGCCATCAATTCTTCAGTAATTGCAAATGGTTTTAGAATTTTTTCTTTCTCAACTCGATCGCTTTCTGGATCTCCCATTGACATCCAAACGTCGGTATACAAAACACTTGCATTTGTTGCTGCCGCAATTGGATCATTAATAACTTCAATAGTCGCACCAGAATTTTTTGCAATTGATTTTGCTTTTTCAACAATTTCTAAATTCGGTTGCCATTTGCCAGCTGGTGTAGCGGCAACTACATGTGCGCCCATGATTGCACCCATGATTAACCAAGCATGGCTCATGTTGTTGCCATCGCCTAAATAAACAAATTTTCTACCGGAAATATCAGTGCCAAATTTTTCTCGAATTGTTAACCAATCAGCAAGTAATTGAGTTGGATGGTCTTCATCGGTAAGCGCGTTAATAACTGGAATCGAAGCATTTTTACCAAGTTCATCGACATCACTTTGCGCAAAAGTTCTAATAATTAGCGCATCACAAAATCCACTAATTATTTTTGCTGTATCAGCAATGGTTTCACCACGCCCTAATTGAAGTTCGTCGCCACGAATAAAAATTGGCGTACCGCCTAGATGGGCAACGGCGGTCTCGGAAGCTAATCGTGTTCTAGTCGAAGGCTTGGTCATATAAATTGCGACCGTTTTATTTTTTAATGTCTCCGCCGCTTTTAGCGGGTTTTTCGCGAAATCGGCAGCGGTTGTGAGCAGTAACTCAACATCTGATCTAGATAAATCAGAGGTACGCAGCAAGTCCTTCATTGGCAAAGTGTATCCACTCGTAAAATTTCGTGCATGAAAATTCGGAGCAAGCGTAGTTCTGCACTTATGCTCGCATTTTCCATAATTTTCACAAATTTATTATTGCCAAATTCCGCTAGCGCCGCACAACCTCGAAAAATACTTACGGGGTGGATGCCGTACTACCAAATGAAAACTTCATTACCTTCAGCACTTGGTAATACAGATTTAATCAAAGAAGTGATGCCGTTTTGGTACACCTTGAAAATAACTGCCGGGCAGGCTGTCATTACAGATTTATATTCGCCTGCTAATCCAAGTGTTCCGATGGCAGAACCATTAACTGCAATCCGAAATTCCGGCTACAAAATCATCCCAACAATTACTGATGGAACAACAAAGTTAGTATTAGCTAAATATCTAGCAACACCAGCGAACCGTACAAAAACCGTTGCAGCAATCTTGAATTTAGTTAATACAAATGGATTTGACGGAATTGATTTAGATTTTGAAAATTTTGCTTTTCTCGATGGAAACACATCTTGGCCGAGTACAAAACCAAACTGGGTACTTTTTGTAAATGAATTAGCGACAGCGTTACACGCAAATCAAAAAATTCTTTCGGTTACAACCCCTTATTTATTAGATCCAGCTACCGGCAAACAGGGCTATTACGTTTATGCCTGGGCGGATATTTCGCCAGTAATTGATCGATTAAGAATCATGACTTACGACTACTCTGTTGCAAAACCTGGCCCAATCGGTCCGTTAGCTTGGATCGAAGAGACTTTGTCGTATGCCGTAAAAGTTATTCCGGCTTCAAAAATCTATTTAGGTTTGGCAGGTTATGGTCGAGATTGGGTAACAGCGGTATCAGGTGTTTGTCCTTCAAATGTCGCTTCAGTAGTGAAAGTTGGTGCGAAAGCAGCAACATTTGTGATGCGCGATGCGGCAACATTGGCTGCTTCTTATGGCGCAGTACCTACTTATGATGAAAAATATGGTGAAGTTAATTTTTCTTATCAAAAAATCTACACCGGAACCACAACTACAGGTTTATCAACTAGTTGCACTGCATCAAGAACAGCTTGGTATCAAGATTCAAAAAGCTATTCAGCTAGAACGCAACTTGTTGGGAAATATAGATTAGGTGGCGTAACCGCGTGGACGTTAGGCATGGAAGATCCATTGGCGCTTTCAAATATTCGCCAAGTAGCAACTTCAATAGCACCAGATGAAATTTTAGGAACGATTACATTAAGCGCAGAAGAACTTGGTTATGGGCAGGTCGCGACGCTAAGTGGAATCTTTACTTTGCCAGATAAAGCTCCAGTAGCAGGCTTACCAGTGAAAATTGAAGTTAAAACTTCAACGGATTTAACTTGGCGCGAAGTTGGGCAAATTACTACAGCACCAGATGGATCAATATCAACGCCAATATTGCTCGGGAAAAACCAACAACTTCGCTTACGAAGTGAAGGCACTTGGGAGAGACTCGAAGGACTTTCTGCAATTAAGAGTGTAACAATCAAACCTGGCATATCGATTTCGACAGTCATCGCAGCAGATAAATCTCAAACATTTTCAATCAGCGGAATTGTTTCGCCGAAAATTTCAACCAAAATTAATTTGGAAGAATTTATAAGTGGAAAATGGAAAGTGATTCAAGAGGTAACCAGCGATAGTAATGGGAATTATTCATTTACCACCGGTTCGAGCATTTCTGGGTTTGCCAGATACCGAACGAGCGTTGTTAATAACGAAACCTTGGGTTCTGCCACAAGCGCCACAGCAGTTGTCGTAATTCGCGAATAAGAGATAATTAGCCAATGGTTCGCACCACTGACAAATTAGAAGAAGAGTTACGTGCGATATTTAATGCAGATCGCTTATGGGTAACTGTCGTTTGGGATGACCCAGTAAATTTAATGTCATATGTAACTTTTGTTTTTATGGAATTGTTTGGTTATTCGAAAGATCGTGCCACAGAATTAATGATGAAAGTACACAATGATGGCCGCGCAGTTGTTTCATCCGGGTCTCGTGAAGAGATGGAACGCGACGTACAACGGTTACATGAATATGGGCTTTGGGCCACAATCTCGCGTGAAGATATTTAAGGTTTTCAAATGAACGATTCCGGATTTATTCGGCACGGCGCCAATCAATACACCGCAAAATTTTCCGATTCAGAAAAAGAAGTTTTAATAAATTTAAGTGAACAAATTATTGAATTATTGGGCGAACGAAATGATTTGGCGCATTCTGATCCATTAGCGGCGATGGTCGGAATTACTACACACGACAATCCACCGGAAGATGAAGTTCTATTTCGATTACTACCTAATGCTTATTCGGATGATGAATCCGCATCTGAATTTCGTCGTTACACAGAATCAACTTTGCGAGAGAAAAAACGCGCACATGCAATGGCAGTTCGCAGTCATCTAATAAATGCAACGGATGGTGAAGTTGATTTAGATCATGACAGCGCCATGGGATGGTTAGGTGGAATAAATGACATTCGCTTGGCGCTAGGAGTTCGGTTAAATATTGAAGAGAATTCCCATGAAACTTTAGAACTATTGAAACCAGATGATCCAATGCGTCCCGTTTATGCCGTTTATACCTGGCTCGGTTGGTTACAAGAATCTTTGTTACAAGCGTTAATTAATGATTCATCTGATACTGAAGTTGCTGAATAGTTAAAAAATCGAGATTTTTCGCAAGTTTGAAAAGGTAGAATTCACGGCGTGAGTGATGCGCCAATTGGAATATTTGATTCCGGAGTCGGTGGCTTAACTGTTGCCAGAGCAATCCTCGATCAGCTGCCAAATGAAAATACTATTTATATAGGCGATACAGCTCGTGGCCCATACGGTCCAAGACCAATCGCGGAAGTTCGCGAATTCGCATTGGAAATCATTGATTTCTTAATTGCAAAAGGTTGCAAAGCAATTGTGATTGCTTGCAATTCGGCAAGCGCCGCAATGCTCCGTGATGCTAGAGAGAAATATCAAGTTCCAGTAATTGAAGTTATTCAACCCGCAGCTCGTCGTGCAGTTTCCGCAACTCGCTCCGGAAAAATTGGCGTAATTGGCACTAAGGCAACTATTGATTCCGGAGCATATTTGGATGCATTTGCGGCAGCACCCCAATTAGAGATTACTTCAACTGCCTGCCCAAAATTTGTTGAATATGTTGAACGTGGTGAAACCACCGGTGCTGCAATTACTGATTTAGCGAAAGAGTATTTGCAACCAGTTATCGAAGCCAAAGTCGATACTTTAGTTTTGGGATGCACGCATTACCCACTACTTACCGGAGTAATTTCATATGTGGTTGGCGAAGAAGTCACATTAGTTTCAAGTGCAGATGAAACCGCTAAAGATTTATATCGAGTATTGGTCGAAAAGAATTTATTGCGTTCACCACAATCCACTGCAGCTACGCACGAATTCTTGGCAACTGGCGATAGCGTTCAATTTGAAAAGCTGGCGAAGCGATTTTTGGGACCAGAAGTCACTAAAGTTGCCCACCAGGATCTCAAAAAATAGTTTTACTAAATCAAATTAGTTAAGGAAAATTAAGGACACTTATGGCAACACGGGTAGATGGCAGAACTAATTCGCAATTGCGCGAAATTAAATTCACGCGCAATTGGTTAATCAATGCCGAAGGATCTGTATTAGTTGAATTTGGAAATACTCGAGTACTTTGTGTTGCATCTTTTACACCTGGTGTTCCAAGATGGTTAAAAGATTCCGGTAAAGGTTGGGTGACAAGTGAGTATTCAATGTTGCCTCGCGCAACGCACACTCGTTCCGATCGGGAAAGCGTAAAAGGAAAACTTGGTGGTCGCACCCAAGAAATTTCTAGATTAGTTGGTCGCTCAATGCGTGCAATTGTTAATATGAAAGAACTGGGCGAAAACACAATTGTTTTGGATTGTGATGTATTGCAAGCAGATGGCGGAACACGTACCGCAGCGATTACTGGTGCTTACGTTGCGCTTGCTGACGCGCTTCGTTGGGCAAAAGAACAAGGGCATTTATCAGCAGCAGCCAAACCATTAAATGATTCGGTTGCGGCAGTGAGCGTCGGAATTGTTAATGGAAAACCAACATTGGATCTTTGCTACGAAGAAGACGTTGCCGCTGACACTGATATGAATGTTGTATGCGCTGGCAATGGTGATTTCATCGAAGTTCAAGGAACTGCCGAAGGTATGCCTTTTGATCGTTCATTGCTGAATGAATTACTGGATCTTGCCGTTTCCGGCTGCGATCAGTTGCGTCATTTGCAACAAGCTGTGCTCGACAATTAATTAAATATGCAAGTTATTTTGGCTTCTAAAAATGCTGGAAAAGTTGTAGAGCTGCAAAGAATTCTGCAAGAGTTTCCAGGCGCAGAAAAACTTGAAATTTTAAGTTTGGAAAAGTTCCCGCAAGTTGAAGACATCGCCGAAACCGGGAAAACTTTTATCGAGAATGCATTATTGAAAGCGCATGCCATTGCAAACGCAACTGGATTGCCTGCAATTGCCGATGACAGTGGAATTTGTGTTGATTATTTAAATGGCGCACCTGGAATTTTTTCCGCTCGATATTCCGGTAATGGCGATGCGGCAAATAATGAAAAATTATTGGCAGCCTTAATAGATGTGCCAGAAGAAAAAAGGGGAGCACATTTTTATTGCGCAGCAGTTTTTGTAACGCCAGATAGCTTTAAAGAAAAAATTGAAATAATTGCGGAAGGTAAATTCGAAGGTGCCATCGCCCAAGCGGTCAAAGGTTTAGGTGGATTTGGATATGACCCCCTATTTATTCCAACGATTCAGAAGGGTGAAATCACTCGGACCAGCGCAGAATTAAGCGCAGAAGAGAAGGATTCGATTAGTCATCGCGGAAACGCATTGAGATCTTTAGTCCCAAAGATTCTGGCAAGTGAATTGCTGAGGTAACCTTCTCCATTAGGAATGAGTAAGTAATAAACAGGTAACCATTTAAGACCAAGGAGTTAATGTGGCTGCAAAGAAAACAGCAAAGAAAGCTGTTAAGAAAACAGCAAAGAAGGCAGTTAAGAAAAGTGCAGCTCGCAAAGCTGTAAAGAAAACCGCTGCTAAGAAATCAACAGCAAAGAAGTCAACTGCGCGTAAAGCTGTTAAGAAGTCAGCTGCGAAAAAGCGCACTTCATCTTCAATTTCAATTCCACCAGTTCCAGTTTCTAGCCGCCCATCAGCACCAACAACTCGTGCTGCAGCGCCGATTTCATCTGCGCCACGTCCGGTCGCTAAGAAATCTGGATCAGGCAATCGCGTGGTTCTAGCAATTCTTGTTGGAATTGTTTTACTTGGCGCAATTGTTCTTTCACAAGGTAAAGATGGCGATGATGGTGCAGCGCCAAAAATTCCAACAAAGACAGAAAGCGCAACTCCTGCCGAATCAGCAAGCGAATCTGCAAGCGAAACTTCAACCGCAACCGGTAACGGAGTTGCACCGCTAGGAATCGTTGCTCATTACACTGCAGATGGCGCAACAATTTTCTGGAAAGAGTCTGAAGTAACTGACGGTTTATCTGGTTACAGCATCGAAACTCGCGCTAATGGTGGCGAGTGGAAGAAAATTGGCGAAGTTGAAATGGGAACATTGAAATACGACGTCAAAGTAACTGACACTGCAGGTTGGATGTCATTCCGTATCTCTGCGGTTTATTCAGATGGCCAAGTTGCAGCAGGCAAAGTATTTGGTCTACCTGGGCAATACGAATAAAAATCTTTAAATAGTTTTAAAGAAAGATTTAAAAATAGCCGTCTACGGCAAATGCGCGACAATCGCATTTACGTAGGCGGTTATTCCTTTTGGTACCAAATGAACGCCATCCGGCGCAAAGTAATCATCGTGATTTTGTGAAATTTGATTCCAATCAACTAAGACCGTTTGTGGATACGCGCTTGCTACCGCCGCAATTAATTGATTGTTTTGATCGCGCCAACCTCTAGGTACTGCAGTATTAACAACAATAATTTTCGGTTGGTTTTTTAATTCGGTAAAAATATCTTTAACTTCTTGCGCCGAAAGGGCATTGTTATTTCCCAAATTAAAAATCACAGTTCGGCCAGACATTTTTGATTTATCATGGCGAATGACGTCTAGTAATTCGTCTGC
Source organism: Actinomycetota bacterium (assembly GCA_039800785.1). GTDB lineage: Bacteria > Actinomycetota > Actinomycetes > Nanopelagicales > Nanopelagicaceae > ZLKRG08. The sequence goes on along the minus strand of JBDLPY010000076.1, from coordinate 13,124 downwards.
CTGACGGCCAACTCGAGCATTAATTAATCCAATGTGAAACTTATTATCTAATTCGTGGCGAATACCAAGTATTACAGAATCACCTGTCACCCAAATTCCATCGGTAACTACTTTAGTTTCTGCCTTTTGGGTCTTCATTAAATCTCGGATAGCTTTTTGATTTTCAGCATCAATTCGAATGGCATTTACGCTGATCACTGATAGCGCTGCAGTTACGGATAGCAGTATGGCTAGTGCAGACAATTTTTGATTTCGTTGTACGTCTTTGGTTCGATATTTCATACCGCGGACCCAGTTAGAAATAATTCCGGCACGAACTGGCAGCTCAACCCAGCGAAGTGAAATATCAGCTAAAGCAAAAACGACAAGCACTCGGAATAAATAAAGCGCCCAAGTTGCGCCAGCTAAATCCATTGCAGGTCGAGTCAATTGGAAAACAATCCAGTGCCACAAATAAATTGCATATGAACGTTCGCCAATCCATACCAAAAACGGATGTTGCAACATCAAGCCAAGGCGAGATGCCGGATGCACAATCGACATCACAATGCAGCAACCAAAAAATGCAGCTAACGGGAATGCGATTCGATAAGCAGTCGGATCGGCTTCTTTTACAAATAAGAAAGCTGCAAAAATTCCTAGTAAGCCAAATACACCAATTCCATCAATGAAATCTTGTGCACGTTTTTCGATCTCAAATCTCAAATTTTGTGGAATCCAGCTCACAGCTAAAGCAGAACCGAGGAAGAGTCCGATGGAATGTGTGTCAGTACCAAAATATATGTGACTGATTTTTGTTCCCGCACTCGCATCCAAACTAATGGATGCAATCGCCAAAACGAGGCCGGATATAAGCGCAATTGATAACGCAGCAATTGGAATTTTCTTACGTCCGAAATATTTTAAAATTAACAGCAGGACTAACGGCCAAATCAAATAGAACTGAGCTTCAACACCTAGTGACCAAGTGTGTTGTAGAAGGGGTGGTCGACCAAAGCTTTCAAAATAATCTTGTTTGCGATAAACCAACCACCAATTCATCAATCCAATCAACGCAAAGGGTGCATCTTTGAGAAAGCGCAACATGCTGTCTGGCGCCCAAATTCCAATGAAGAATGCAGTTACGACCAACATAAAAATTAGCGGCGGAAGCAATCTACGCATACGTGCTATGTAAAAGCTGCGGAGATCTAATCCACCACTTCGGGCAATTGAATCAAGGAGTAATCGAGTAATTACATAACCAGAGATTACAAAAAATAAATCAACGCCAAGAAATCCGCCGGGAATCCAACTAATTTTTAAGTGATAAAGAATTACCGCAATAACCGCGATGGCTCGCAAACCATCAATTGCAGGAATATATCTAATGCCACGGGAAGTCGACATGAATTTATTTAATTTCTACAAACTACCGAATTTATTTTTTATATTTCTTCGGTGCTGCAATTGCTTTGCGAGTTCGCTTACTGGAAACCTTTTTTGGTGAACCAGTTATTGGCGTCCCGTCTTCACGTAGATTCGCTGTGATTTCATCTTGCAACTCTTTTAACTTATTGAAAGCGCCACCTAAACGTTCGCGTGAAGATTTAATAGCTTCCTCCGCTGCATCTAAAGATTGAGATTGCACTCGGTAAAGTCGACCAGCCTCTGCAATTACGCCATTTAACCATTGACGATATTCGTCAATTTCTCGAACTGCACCACTAACAATTTTGGTTCGCTCTCGTTTGGCATCGCTCAATAATTCGGCAGCTGCATTTTCACCTTCAGAAATTAATTCTTCTGATTTATCAGTAGCTTCTGCAACTAAGTCTTCAGCTTCGCTCTCCGCAGCTTTTAAGTATTTGCGACCACGAGCTTCGGCTTGGGAAAGAATATTTTCTGCTTTTTGTTGAGATTCGGAAATCGCTTCTTTAACGCGTGATGCAGTTTCATTGATTAATCGATCCGCTTGAATTTGTGCTTTTGATTCGCGAATCTGAGCAGACTTAATCATGCTCAGTGCAGTTTCTGTCGCTAGAACTTCAAATTCTTCTTTTGATAGCCCGCGAATATCGCGTCGGGATCGAAGATCAGCTAATTGTGATTCGAGTTCGCGGATTCGCTCAACCGAGCTAGTACTTGGCGCAACTTCACCTTCAACATCGCCTTTGTATCCAACCCAATTTAAGAAAGGTTTCTTCTTAGCCATTACTTACTCCCGAACATCACTCGATTGAATCTCCGAATATCAGGGGAATAGGTTATTCCAGAATCGAATCGGGAAAAACCCGTAAATCTAATCTGGTCACGCTTAGCGATCGCGCCAAACGGCGATGAAAACCCCTACGTATTGGCTAATCCAGGCAGCCAATACAAAAATATGAAAAAGCTCGTGAAACCCGAAATATTTTGCATTTCTGCCAGGTGCTTTCAATGCATAAAAAATTGCACCAATTGAGTAGAGCAATCCACCTAAAACTATTGGAATTAAAACAGCTAATCCACCAGATTTATATAGCGCGGGTAAATAAATTAGCGCGGCCCATCCCAAAACTATGTAGTTACTTACATAAAGCCAGCGCGGTGCGCGCAGCCATAACATTCGCGTAGCAACTCCAAATAGTGCGCCAATCCAAATTACAGTTAGTAAAACTTTTTGTTGATTACCTTCTAGCAGGGTTACTGCAAACGGGGTATATGTTCCGGCAATTAATAAATTTATATTTGCATGATCCCAACGCCGCCAGAGTGCTTTTGCTTTCGGTTGCCAAGGCACGCGGTGATAAATTGCCGAAACCGAGAAAAGGGTTAACGCAGTAATGGAATAAATAGCCACTGCGAACTTAATTGAATTGTGACTGAATATAAATAGCACCAGCGAAGCGATGAAAACGCCTGGTATTGCGCCTAGGTGAAACCAGCCACGAAGTTTTGGTGGATTTGTTGGCTGATTCATTTGAATATTGTATTTAATTCAACAAATTGAATTACCTGGTGCGGGAGGTGGGACTTGAACCCACACGCCGTAAGGCACAGGTTCCTAAGACCTGCGTGTCTGCCGTTTCACCACTCCCGCATTGAGCCAATGATTTTTCGAAAACCATTGGGACTTGGCAAAGGTTAGAGGTAAGTTTGCCTTACTCCAAATTCACGAGTAGTTGATTCGGAGATGACTAGGACTAGTTAGGAAAAATATGTCATATCAAGCAAAGCCATCAGATAAGTTCACATTTGGTCTTTGGACAGTTGGCTGGCAGGCACGCGATCCGTTTGGCGACGCAACTCGTGAAGCATTGGATCCAGTCCGCACCGTAAATGAATTAGCAAAACTTGGTGCACATGGCGTGACTTTTCATGATGATGACTTGATTCCATTTGGTTCTGATGAATCAACTCGTCGCACTCATATTGATAGATTTAAAAAAGCCTTAGCCGAAACTGGAATGAAAGTTCCAATGGCAACTACAAACCTTTTTACTCACCCAATTTTTAAAGATGGTGCGTTTACCAGTAACGACCGTGATATTCGCCGTTACGCAATTGGCAAAGTTATGAAAAACATCGAACTTGCGGTTGAACTAGGTGCAAAAATTTATGTTTGCTGGGGCGGTCGCGAAGGTGCCGAATCCGAAGCGGCAAAAGATGCATACGTCGCACTAGAGCGTTACAAAGAAGCTTTCAATATTTTAGGACAATTCGTAATCGATAATAAATATGACATTAAGTTTGCAATTGAACCAAAACCAAATGAACCACGTGGTGATATTTTCTTGCCAACAATCGGCCATGCACTTGGCTTTATCCAACAATTAGATCACCCAGAAATGGTTGGACTAAATCCAGAAGTTGGACACGAACAAATGGCGAATTTGAATTTTGTTCACGGAATTGCACAAGCGCTTTGGCAGAAAAAGCTGTTTCATATTGATTTAAATGGCCAACGTGGTCCGAAATATGATCAAGATTTTGTATTCGGTCATGGAGATTTAAAGAATGCGTTCTTCTTAGTTGATCTGTTAGAGCGCTACAACTATGACGGTCCAAAACATTTTGATTACAAACCAGTCAGGACTGATGGCGACGCTGGAGTTTGGGCATCTGCTGAAGCCAATATGCGCACTTACTTGATTCTTAAAGAACGTGCCGCGGCTTTCCGCAATGATCCAAGAGTTATTGCAGCAATGAAAGAAGCGAATGTGCCGCAATTAAGTGAAACCACATTAAGTTCAGGTGAAACTTGGCGCGATATTGCAAAAGACTCAATTGATATCGAAGCTGCTGGTAAGCGCGGATATCAGTATGAAGTTTTAGATCAATTAGCGATCGAACACCTAACTGGAGTTAAGGCTTAATTAAGACTAACAAATTGCGCAAACCACGCGTTGCAGTAACTGTTGCTTTTTTAATCAATGGTTTTGTGGCGGGTTCGTTCATGGCTCGGATTCCAGATTTCAAACTTTACTTAAATGTGAATGATGGAAAATTTGGTCTCGCGCTTCTGTTTTCAACTTTTGGTGTTTTGTTAGGCCTTGGTCCAGCCGGGCGATTATCTGCGAAATATGGCAGCCGGACTGTGGCGGTACCTACAACAGCGCTATTGGGAATTCCAATCACAATCGTTGGATTAACCAAGAATTATTGGCAATTTTGCCTATCGTTATTTATTTTCGGAATTTTATTGGCGGTACAAGACATTGCCATGAATTCGCATGGAATTGCAGTTGAGCATGAATACAAATCTAAATTCATGAGCGTTTTTCATGCCAATTTTTCCGTCGGTACTTTATTTGGAGCATTTACTGGCGGCATAGCTTCGCAAATTAAATTATCAACTGAAAACCATGCAATTTTGATTGCGATATTAGTTTTTGTTGCAGCATTTTTTGTCCGAAATTGGTGGCTACCTGCGGAAGTTGATATCCACGAAGTTGAACACCACAATCGAAAACGCCGACCAAGTATTTTTTGGTTACTTGGATTACTTGGTATGTGTGCACAAGTTGGCGAAGGCGCTGCAGGTGATTGGGGTGGAATCTTGGCGCGCGAAACATTTAATGCCTCACCATTCTTATCTGCGATTCCGTATGTAGTTTTCTCGGCAACGATGGTCACTGGAAGATTTTTGGGTGATCGGATTAGTCTTAAATTTCACGCGCAAAAAATATTGATTAGCTGTGGCTTAATTGCAGGACTTGGATTATCAATTGGTTTGTTAATTGGCGGAGTTGTTGGTGTTGCGATTGGTTGGGCAGCGCTCGGTGCTGGACTTTCCGTAATTGTTCCGGTGTTATTTTCTGCATCAGGTGAATTAGCCAAAAATAAATTTCCTGGCCAAATTGCGCCAGCCGAAGGTGTTGCGATGGTTTCCGGCGTTGCTTACTTTGGATTCATGGCAGGGCCGCCAGCAATTGGTTTTGCCGCAAACCTAATTGGTTTGCGCTGGGCAATGTTTATTCCGGCTCTACTTGCATTCATACTTGCATTTGGTGCAAGTAGAGCTTTGAAAAACTTTAGTTCGAACTAACGCCGCGGCGTGAAATTGCATCAACACCTGCAGAGATCAATAGAACCGCACCGGTAACAATAAATTTAATGCCAGCTGGATAACCAAGAAGTCCCATACCGTTATCAATTACTGCCACAACAAGTCCACCAAGAATTGCATCGCGCATTTTTCCTTTGCCACCGAACAAGCTTGTGCCGCCAATAACTGCAGCGCCTACGGCGTAAAGCAGAGTTGAAGAACCACCGGTCGTTGGTGAAATCGAATTTTGGCGCGATGCAAAGAGCATGCCCGCGATTGCTGCGAATGAAGAGCAAATAACGAATGCAGAGATTCGAATATTTTTCACATTTATACCGGCACGACGTGCAGCTTCTGCGTTACCGCCAACAGCATAAATATGGCGGCCATATGCAGTACGACTCAAGACAAATGTTCCGCCGACAAGTAACGCCAAAATTACTGGAACCACGATTGGAATTCCTTTTAAGCTAACAAGTTTTACGTTATTGCTTCGCTCTAAATTAAGCGCCCATACAGCAGCGCCGCAAATTACTAATAATGAAACAGTTTTAATTACCCAGAGTTTTTTCAATTCGGACTTAAGTCCAGCTTTACGACGAGAATTTATTCGACTAAGTCCACTTATTACATATAAGCCACCGCAGACTGCAAAAAAGGCCCAACTTAAAGTTGGCGAAAGATTGTTATTTTGTACCGCCAAAATTACTGGATCTTCAATGCGAATAGTTCCGCCTTCGCCTGCAAGTAATAAAAGAATTCCTTGGAATCCTAAGAATGCAGCTAAAGTAACAACGAACGATGGAATTCCAAGTCGTGCAACGAGCGCTCCCATTCCAAAACCAAGAATTGCGCCCACCAAAATGCTTGCTAGAAAAGCGACATACCAAGGCAGACCGTTCCGGGTGATAAGCAAAACCAATACCGCACCAGTTACGCCAGATGCATAACCAGCAGATAAATCAATTTCGCCAAGTAATAAAACGAATACCAATCCCATGGCAATCACAATTACCGCAGCTGCTTGAGTTAATAGATTGGCAAAGTTTCCTGGCGTTAAGAAAACATTATTTAGAAGTCCAAAAGCAACGCATAAAACTACTAAACCTAGAACAGCAGGTAGCGCACCAATATCGCCAGAACGTACTCGCGCCCAGTAATCATTTAACGCGCCTTTTAAGCTATTTGTATTTTCAGCTACTTGAGTTTCGGCGCTCATGCATTTGCTCCTGAAGTGATTCCGGCGCTCTTACCTGTAGTGATTAGTTCTACGACTTGAGCATGTGTTACATCGGTTTTCTTAACTTGTGCCGCCATAGTTCCTAGATAAAGCGCGGAAATATTGTCAGCAACTTGGAAAACGTCATTGAGATTGTGGCTAATCAGAATTACGGCTAAACCTTTATCTGCTAAACGACGCACTAAATTTAAAACTTGTTCAGTTTGTGCCACTCCGAGTGCTGCAGTTGGCTCGTCCAAAATAACAACTTTGCTATTCCAAAGAACTGATCGGGCAATTGCGACAGTTTGACGTTGTCCGCCAGAGAGCGAAGCGACAACTTGGCGAATTGATTTAACGGTACGAACACTCAAGCCATCTAAAGTTTTACGGGCGAGTGATTCCATCTCTTCTTCATTTAATACGACACCTTTTTTCATTTCGCGCCCTAAAAACATGTTGTGAACAATGTCTAAGTTGTCGCATAGCGCTAAATCTTGATAAACAATTTCAATTCCAAGACCAGTTGCATCTCGCGGACCATTAACTTCAACGCGATTGCCATCAAATAAATAATCACCGTGGTCGATGTTGTAAATACCAGCAATGCATTTAATAAGCGTTGATTTGCCGGCTCCGTTGTCGCCTACCAGAGCGGTAACTTCGCCAGGATAAGCATCGAAATAAACACCTTTTAATACGTGAACAGGTCCAAATGATTTATGAATATCACGTAACGAGAGGATTGGCGTTTGGTCCATTTTTCTCTTTTCTAAATCTAGCTTTGCATCTAAATTGCTAAAAAGTCCGGCTTGAGAACTCTACGCTCCCAAGCCGGACCTTTCTAGTCTTTTTACTGATTAAACAGAATTATTAGATTCCGTTTGCTTTGCAAAGTTTTTCAATTCCCTTGCAAACATCAGCGCGCTTCTGGAATCCGTCAGCAATTACAGTCTTTACGTTTGACTTTGTAATTCCAACTGGAACTAGAAGTACTGAAGGAACCTTAGCTACACCGTTATCGGTTACGCCGTTGGTCTTAGCCTTTTGGCCCTTGATCAATGAAACTGCAAGAGCAGCTGCACCGTTTGCTTCAGCCTTAATAGCCTTGTAAACAGTATTTGATAGGTCGCCAGTCAAAACTGCGCGCAAACCGTCAACAGTTGCATCTTGGCCTGATACGCAAACTTTGCCGTTTAGCTTGTTCTTCTTTAGAACAGCAACAGCTGCAAGTCCTAGACCTTCGTTAGCTGAAACAACAGCATCAAGCTTTCCGCCAGCCTTAGTTAATTGCTGTTCGAAAATTGTTCCACCCTTGACGTTATCCCAATCTGGAACAGCTTGGTCATCAACAAGTGTGTATGCCTTTGAAGTGATCTTTGGACGAATAACTGAGTCATAACCCTTCTTGAAAAGAGTTGCGTTGTTATCTGTTGGTGAACCGTTTAGGTAAACGATACGAGCCTTCTTCTTGCCAGCTGCATTTAAGCAGTTAACAATTCCTTGACCTTGTAACTTACCAACAGCAACGTTATCGAATGAAACGTAGTAAGAAGCTGAACCACCAAGTGTTAGACGATCGTAGTCAATTGTTGGTACGCCTTGCTTCTTTGCCTTGTCTTGAACAGCTTTAGCTGAATCTGAATCAAGGTTAACCATGATTAGAACCTTTGCACCCTTTGAAAGCATTTGGTCTGCAATTGTTTGGAATGCAGTCTTATCTCCGTTTGCATTCTGGATATCTACAGTTACTCCAGCTTTCTTAAATGCTGCAGTTAGGAATGAGCGATCAGCTGTTTCCCAACGGTTTGATGAAGCAGCATCTGGAAGGATTACACCGACGAAATCTGCAGCCTTTGCAGGTGCTGCAACAAATCCGGTGAAAGCAACCGCTGAAGCAATAACTGCTGCAACGAGTGCATTACGACGCTTTGTCATATTTATTTGAACCTTTCGATTGGTTTTCAAATTTGCCAATAATCAACTCTCGGAATTAACTCTCGGAATTGACTACTAACAAGTGGCGTAAATCTAATTAGTAGGCGCGAAATTGCCCATATCCGGATTTGGACAAATCGGACATTTTTGTTAACGATTAGATAACGAAGAAGGCGCGCACGCGCAAGTAGGATTTTCGAATGTCGCCCGCCGAACTGTTAGTTGAACAGATCAAATCGGCCATTGCAGAGGCAATAAATAATGGTGAATTAATTGGTGAAGTTCCAAACGAAGTTCCATTAGAGCGGCCGAAGAATCGCGACCACGGAGATTTCGCATCTTCCATCGCGCTTCAATTAGCTAAAGCTGCCGGCGCACCACCTCGAAAAATTGCGGAAGTTTTAGCCGAGAAATTAACTGCACTACCGGAAATTGCAAGAGTAGAAATTGCCGGACCGGGATTTATAAATTTCACACTAAATCGAGCTGCACAAGCTGAATTAATTAATCGAATTCTCGCCGCTGGCAAAAATTTTGGTACGGGAGATTCACTTAAAGGCGTTTCAATTAATTTGGAATTTATTAGCGCTAACCCAACCGGTCCGTTGCATTTAGGACATACTCGATGGGCAGCAGTTGGCGATGCGTTAGGCCGCGTACTTACAGCTGCTGGTGCAAATGTAACGCGCGAATTTTATATAAATGACCGTGGCGTACAGATGGATTTGTTTGGAAAATCGGTTCAAGCTGCGGCGCAGGGAAATCCAATTCCAGAAGATGGATATCAAGGCGAATATATTTCAGATTTAGCTAAAGCGATTGTTACTAGTAATAAATCAATAATGAATTTACCGGATCCGGATCAATTTATTGAATTTCGCGAATTGGCATACAAGCTTCAATTAGCCGAACAACAAAAAGTTTTGAAAACTTTTCATACTAACTTTGACGTTTGGTTTTCAGAGCGCTCGCTTCATGACGGCGGCGCAGTGGCACATGGGTTAGCCCAACTCAAGAAACAAGGTCACGTATTTGAAGAAGAAGGTGCAACTTGGCTTCGCACCACAGACTTTGGTGACGATAAAGATCGGGTATTGGTGAAAAATGATGGATCGTTAACTTATTTCGCATCCGATACCGCTTATTACATTAATAAACGAGAACGTGGTTTTGATATTTGTATTTACATGTTGGGCGCTGATCATCATGGCTACGTTGGCCGCTTGAAAGCCACTGCGGCTTGCGCTGGAGATGATCCGAATTACAACATCGAGATCTTGATTGGCCAATTAGTAAAAATCATGCGCGGAAAAGAAGAAGTAAAACTATCTAAACGCGCCGGAACCATAATTACGCTGGAAGATATTGTTGAAGAAGTCGGCGTAGATGCCGCTCGATATACCTTGATTCGCTATCCAGTAGATACGCCAATGACAATGGATTTGGCGCTATTAAAAGAAAACACTAATGACAATCCGGTTTATTACGTTCAATATGCTCACGCTCGAATCGCAAACTTAATTCGCAATGCATCAGAATTAGGTATCAAAGTTGGAGATTTTGATACCAGCCAAATTATTCATGATCGCGAAAATGAACTGCTGGGCGCACTTGATGAATATCCAAGAATCGTGGCTTTTGCGGCAGAACTTCGCGAACCGCATCGGGTGGCCAGATTCTTAGAAGAAATTGCTGGGATTTATCATCGCTTCTATGCCGATTGCCGCGTGTTACCTATTGGTGAAGAATCAATTTCACCGATTCATATTGCGCGGGTAAATCTATGCGCAGCAACGCGCCAAGTATTGGAGAATGGACTCTCTTTATTAGGCGTTAGCGCGCCAGAGCGGATGTAGTGATGAGTATCTGGTCAGCAAATGTTTCATTTGCGAACGGTTCACTTGTTGTTGCTGGCTGTGCTGCAACCGAATTAGCAAAAGAATTTGGAACGCCCGCATTTATATTAGATGAAGCAGATTTTCGAGCTCGCGCCACTGAATATAAAAATGAATTAGAAAAAGTTTTTCCAAACAGCACCGTTTATTATGCTGGTAAAGCATTTTTATGCGTTGAGTTAGTGCGTTGGCTTTCCGAATTAGGTTTAGGCGTAGATGTCGCAACCGGCGGGGAATTGGCAGTAGCGCTTGCCGGAAAAATTCCAGCTAACCGGATTCAAGTTCACGGTAACAATAAATCTATTGCGGAAATTAAGCGGGCGGTAGAAGTTGGCGTTGGATCAATTGTGGTTGATTCAATTATTGAAATCGAACGAATTGCAAAAATTGCCAAAGAATTAAATAAAGTGCAACCAGTAATGATTCGGTTGACTCCCGGAATCCATGCGGAAACTTCTCATGCGGCAATTGCCACCGCACACGAAGATGTGAAATTTGGCCTATCAATTTCGAGCGGCGCTGCATGGGATGCAGTGAATGAAATTAGAAAATATCCTGCCTTAGATTTGCGTGGCGTACATGCACATATTGGTTCGCAAATTTTTAATTTAACCGGACATATCGAAAGTGCAAAAGTTTTAATTGAATTCTTGGCTCGCTATCGCGACGAATTTGGCACCGAATTGCCGGAACTTGATTTGGGCGGCGGCTTTGGCATTTCATACCTCGAAAGCGATTCCCCAAATTCGACCGCAATAATCATGAAAACTATTCACGAAGTTGTAACCACATCATGCACTGCTGCTTCGCTAAATGTTCCAAAAATTTCAATCGAACCAGGTCGAGCCTTAATTGGACCAAGCATGTTTACTTTGTATGAAGTTGGAACAACTAAAGAAGTAAATCTTGAAAACAACAAAACCAGAAATTATGTTTCAGTTGACGGCGGAATGAGTGACAACATTCGACCAAGTTTGTATGGCGCGGTTTATACGGCTCGGTTGGCGAATCGAACATCAACTGGTGCAACCAGAGACTCACGAATTGTTGGAAAACATTGCGAAACCGGCGATATTTTGATTTCTGAAATTGATTTGCCTAGTGATGTTGTACCTGGCGATTTAATTGCAGTTGCCGCTACTGGCGCATATAACCGAAGCATGGCAAGTAATTACAACCATGTGCCACGGCCACCAGTTATTGCAGTAAAAGATGGCAAAGCCCGCGTGATTTTGCGTCGCGAGACTGAAGCAGATTTATTGTCACTCGACGTGTAGTCGGGCGTGAAAGAATAAGCACATGGAAAAGATCAAAATCGGCATGCTTGGCTGCGGTGTTGTTGGTGGCTCAGTCGCCCAGCAACTTCTGCAAAATGCAGCCGATCTAGAAGCACGTACTGGTGCAAAACTCGAATTAGTAAAAGTCGCCGTTCGCGATGCTGGAAAAAAGCGCGACGGCGTGCCAAGTAATTTGATTACTGCCGATGCGAACGACGTCGTAAATAATCCCGAAATTAATTTAGTAATTGAATTAATGGGCGGAATCGAACCAGCACGGGAATTACTTTTAGCGGCAATCAAAAACGGCAAATCAGTAGTAACAGCAAATAAAGCGCTACTTGCAAAACATGGCGCAGATCTTTTTGCAGCTGCCGATAAGGCTGGAGTAGATCTTTATTACGAAGCAGCGGTTGCCGGTGCAATTCCTATCATTCGACCACTTCGCGAATCCTTGGTTGGCGATCAAATTCAGCGCGTAATGGGAATAGTTAATGGAACGACAAATTTTATTCTTACCAAAATGGATGAAGAGGGCTTGCCATTTGATCAAGTTCTGAAAGAAGCACAGGAATTAGGTTTTGCGGAAAGCGACCCAACTGCAGACATTGATGGACATGATGCTGCAGCAAAGGCTGCGATTTTGGCTGGGTTAGCGTTTCACACCCGAGTTTCGATTGATGATGTTTATTGCGAAGGAATCCGAAAAATTTCGGCGGAAGATGTTGCAGTGGCAAAATCTATGAATCAAGTAATTAAATTGGTGGCTATTGCCGAATTAAATGAAAAAGATCAAGTAAGCGTGCGCGTTCACCCAGTGATGTTAAAACGAAGTCACCCACTTGCGTCAGTGCGCGAATCTTTCAACGCAGTATTTGTTGAAGCTAAAGCAGCTGGGCAATTAATGTTTTATGGCCGCGGCGCCGGAGGCGCACCAACTGCTTCAGCAGTTTTAGGAGATTTAGTAGCAGTAGGTCGACATTTAGCTAATGATTCCGTTGGACCTCGAGAGAGCGATTATGCAGATCGCGAAATCGCACCGATGGATTCAATTCAAAGTCGTTTTCTAATTAGATTGGCAGTTGCCGATAAGAGCGGCGTTTTAGCAACAATTGCAAATGTATTTGCCGCGGAATCAGTTTCAATCCAAACAGTTCGACAAACCGGAAGCGGTAATGAGGCAGAATTAATTGTTGGAACTCACCGCACCAGCGAAAAGTCAATCAATGCCGCAATAAAGAAATTAAATGGGCTAGATGTAGTTCGCAATGTAGATAGTGAAATTC
>JBDLPY010000075.1:0-3193 GCA_039800785.1 Actinomycetota bacterium | reverse complement strand
TTCATAAACTCAATCTCAAAATTTCAGCCAAACAGGCATTAGAACAGTTATTAGACGCCAAGCGTATTTCTGGACTCATAGCAATTCGCGAAGGTCAGTGGCGTAGTGAGATTATTTCAATGATGGTAGATGCGGGATTTAAATACAGCGAAGTAATGGCAGCATTTTCAAAAGTTACTGTCCCGAAAGGCTTATCGAATTCTGAAGGAATCTATTTCCCTGCTCAGTATTCATTTGATAAATCAACAACTGCCCTTGAAGCAGTTACCAGCATGGTGGAACGATTTAAAAAGGAAGCCGAGCAAATCGGGCTGTTGCGTGGGGAGAAAAAGTTTTCGCCGCAACAATTATTAACTATGGCTTCTCTAGTTCAAGCAGAAGGAAATCCATCAGATTTTTCAAAAATTTCTCGAGTTATTCGAAATAGATTGAAAATTGGAATGCCGCTGCAACTAGATACAAGTGTTCAATACATTCAAAAACGCCGCGGTGAAATTTATTTAACTACAAAAGCAACCACTATAAATTCTCCATATAACACCTATCGCCGCGTTGGATTACCGATCGGCCCGATTGGTTCTCCTGGACTTCAGGCGATGAAAGCAACCATGAATCCCGTGGCCGGAGATTGGATTTTCTTTATTACTGTTGCGCCAAATGACACTAGATTTACCGCATCCCATGATGAATTTTTGAAGTGGAAAGAGTTATATCTTAAGAATTATCGTGCTGGTCTTTTTAGGAGTAAATGATGAATCGCGCTGCGGTACTTGGTTCACCGATTAGTCATTCTCTTTCTCCGACGCTTCATAAACGTGCATATGAAATTTTGGGAATTGAAGCTCAATACGATGCGGTAGAGGTACCAAGTGGCGCTTTGTCTGAGTTTATTGAAAATGTAAATTCTACTAATTCCACAAATTGGCTTGGTTTCTCACTCACTATGCCGCTTAAGGAGGAAGTTTTAACCATCGCAGATGACATTGATCCATTAGCTAAACGAATTAATTCTGCTAACACGTTAATTCCGATATCGCCTCGGAAATGGCGCGCGCTCACCACAGATGTTTCCGGTTTTATTTGGGCACTTACCGCTAATGATATTTTGGAATTTAGTCAGGTGACGATTATCGGCGCCGGAGCAACTGCCCGTGCAGCTGCCGCAGCGATTGACGCACCTGGTCGTTTGATAAAAGTTATAAATCGAAATCCCAATCGAGCTAACGCTATGAAAGCAGCAATTGAAAATGCTGATGTTGAGTTTATAAATTGGGAAGAGGCTGATTTACAAAGCGATGTAGTTATAAATACAACGCCGCAAGGGGTTGCCGATAGTTTGCCAACTGGCACAGGTATTTTATTTGAATCGCTTTATCACCCTTGGCCGACGGTACTTGCAGAGAAATGGCCGGGATCGGTAATTGACGGTTTAGATTTATTAGTCCACCAAGCAATCGATCAAATTGCTCACATGACCGGCAAATCAATAAATCGCAAAGATTTCGCGGCAGAGCTCCGTAAAGCAGGGCTGTTGAAACTCGAGAAGTAAAAAATGTAAATCCTGCATGCTAGCGACATGCTTTATTTAGGTTTTATTCATTTAGCGCTTGATTGCACATTCCGTGATCTTAAGTTTCGTAAAATATCTAATTTCGTTCTCCTCGTTCACTTTTTCGCTCTTTTTAAGTTTTGGAGTCCAACTCTCTTATTGCTTATCTTGGCGCCATTTTTTCAAGCTTGGATCGGTGCTGGAGATTTAAAATTAATCGCCGTTGTATCACTCTATGCCAGAGCGCTAGAGATAGATTTACATTATTGGTTGTTAATAACGGCTCTGCTTGGTTTAATGACAGCAGCAATATTTCGAAGTAAATCGATTCCATTTGCGCCCGCAATAATCTTTGGTGCCTGGCTCAGCCAATATTTGGCGCAAGAATGGCGCTAAATCTGAGAGAATTGCGTCATGCGTTGGCTAACTGCAGGCGAATCACATGGCCCCGTATTGACGGCTATCATCGAAGGTTTGCCATCACACATTCAAATTTCCAGTAGCGATATTGATGCAGAGTTAAGCAGACGCAGACTTGGTTTTGGTCGGGGCGCTAGACAAAACTTCGAAGCAGATAAAGTTCGAATAACTGGCGGGATCAGATTAGGTGAGAGCCAAGGCGGCCCAATCGCTATTGAAGTTGGAAATAGTGAATGGCCAAAATGGGAAAAGGTTATGTCGGCAGACCCGATATCAGAATCTGAAATAAAAGACCTTGGTAGAAATGCACCTCTAACTCGACCTCGTCCAGGGCATGCAGATTTAGTTGGAATGCAAAAATATGGTTTTGAAGATGCAAGACCGATATTAGAACGAGCTTCAGCTCGTGAAACAGCTGCGCGAGTAGCGCTAGGCGCGGTAGCCAAAGCTTTTCTTAAACAATCAATGAATGTGACAATTCTTAGCCATGTTGTTTCCATCGGAAACGTCATGAGTGACGGTCCAATCCCTAATCAAAATGATTTATCGAAGATTGATCAAGATCCGGTGCGCTGTGCTGATTCCAAAGCAAGCGCAAAGATGGTTTCGGAAATCGAAGCAGCGCATAGCGCAGGCGATACTTTAGGTGGCGTCGTTGAAGTGATCGCATATAACTTGCCACCCGGATTAGGTTCGCATGTTCACTGGGATCGTCGAATCGATGCCAAATTAGCTGGCGCATTAATGGGAATTCAAGCAATTAAGGGTGTTGAAGTTGGCGACGGTTTCACCACCGCAACGCGTCGCGGTTCTGTAGCCCACGATGAAATTGAAATTAAAGATGGAAAAATCAATCGCCGATCCGATCGGGCAGGTGGCACCGAAGGTGGAATGACGACCGGAGAAATTCTTCGCGTGCGTGCTGCAATGAAACCGATTTCGACCGTACCGAAAGCGCTCGACACCATAGATGTAAAAACTGGGGAAGCAGCGAAAGCAATCAACCAAAGATCTGATGTTTGTGCTGTTCCGGCCGCAGGTGTGGTTGCGGAGGCAATGGTCGCATTGGTTTTGGCTGAAGCTGCACTTGAAAAATTTGGTGGCGACAGCGTTACAGAAGTTCGTCGCAATTTCGAAAATTATTTAAATAGTTTGACGATTAAATAATGCCGCCAAAGGTAATTCTTTTTGGTCCCATGGGGGCAGGAAAAAGTACGGTTGGCG
>JBDLPY010000074.1:0-4390 GCA_039800785.1 Actinomycetota bacterium | reverse complement strand
CCGATTCAATAAAGATGAAATATTCATAATTCCAAATGCGGCAAACTGTGCGACCGTCTTTGAAACGCTACAAGCGGAAGCGCCAGAACATTTGCAATTAGAAAATGCTCACGAAAAGTATGCCGTGATCGCAGTTCAAGGGCCGAAATCGAAAGCGACACTCGAAAGTTTTGGCATTAAATTAGATTTGGAATACATGAGTCACGGGCGATACGTGATCAATGGGGAAGAATTAATTATTTGTCGCACTGGATATACCGGCGAACATGGCTACGAAATACTGCCAACATCTGAAAACAGTTTAGCTATTTGGGATGCGCTAGCCAGTAAAAATGTGCAAATTTGCGGTTTGGGCAGCCGAGACACATTGCGTACCGAAATGGGTTATCCGTTACACGGCCAAGATCTATCGCCAACAATTTCGCCCGTGACAGCTGGAAGTAGTTGGGCAGTGGGATTTGATAAGCCAACTTTCCACGGCGCCGATGCGCTGCGAATCGAAAAAGCAGATGGTTCAAAACAGAAACTTAGAGGTTTGAAACTATTGGATCGCGGAATACCGCGAGCTCACATGAAAGTAATTGGCGCCGGCGAAGTCACAAGTGGCACTTTCTCACCGACGCTAAAAATCGGAATTGGATTAGCTTTAATCGATTCAAAATATGGAATCGGTGATCAAGTGAAAATTGACATTAGAGGAAAAGAAACGGCAGCCGAAATTGTTCGACTGCCGTTTGTGGAAAGCCACGTTAAGTAATTAAATCTTTTCACCAATTTTTACTTGCGGGCGCGGAGTTCTAGTGCGGCGCATCAAAATTGATCTTGACCAGGCATAGCGTCCCAAACCACGAGTAGTTGTGCCCGGGAATCGTTTTTCGATTTCACGCTTCAAGCGACGGGACATGATGATGCCATCCATTATTGCCGCAACAATTGTTGCGTACATCAAAGCTATCGAAGCTAGCGCAATTGTTTGATTGCGAATTAGAGAAAGCAAAAAGACGATGAAAACTAATGGCAAAAATAATTCGCCAACACTGCGCCGCGCATCTACATAGTTTCGAACGAATCTTCTAGCTGGACCACGATCGCGCAATGGAAGTGCGGCTTCGTCGCCGCGCATAAATGCGGCACGCGCATCAGCGCGTGAACGACGGATTGCCTCTTTCTGCGCACGTTTCTCTTCTTTGTTGCGCGCCGGAGCTAATAAAGATTTGCGATTAGCAGCTTCAGCTTCTTTTCGCTTGCGAGTAGGTTCTTTTTTCTCAGCCATTGTTTTCCTTTTGCTCTCTATTTATTTCAAACTCAACATACGTTCTAGTGCCAATTTAGAATTCTTTGCCACATCTTCACTTACTTTAATCACATTCACTTCGCGCCCCGTTAATAACGTTTCCATTGCCCAAACTAGGTGGGGTAAATCGATCCGATTCATTGTGCTGCAATAACAGACGGTTTTATCCAAGAAGTGAATTTCACGATCAGCGTAAGTGTTTGCCAGTCGCTGCACTAAGTTCAATTCAGTTCCAATTGCCCATTTTGATCCAACTGGCGAGTTCTCAATTGCGCGAATAATTTGCTCAGTCGAACCAACCACATCTGCTGCCGTAACTACTTCATGTTGGCACTCCGGATGAACCAATATTTTGATATCCGGAATCCGCTGACGAAATTCATTCACGTTATCAATTGAAAAACGGCCATGAACACTGCAATGTCCACGCCACAAAATAACTTTTGCCGCCTTTAATTGCGTCTCAGTTAAACCACCATTTGGTTGCCATGGATTCCACAACACGCAATCCGAAAGCGATAATCCGAGTTGTAAAACTGCCGTGTTGCGACCTAGATGCTGATCTGGCAGAAAGAATATTTTTTCGCCTTGTTGGAGCGCCCATTCCATAACGGATTTTGCGTTCGAAGAAGTGCAGACTGAACCACCGTTTTCACCGGTGAAGCTTTTTATTGCTGCCGATGAATTCATATAAGTTACTGGAATTGTTTTACTTGCGATTCCAATTTTTTCAAAATGTTTCCAAGCTTCATTTACTTGATTTGCAGTTGCCATGTCTGCCATTGAGCAACCAGCGGCAAGGTCCGGCAAAATAACTTTCTGATCTTTACTAGTTAATATGTCGGCACTTTCGGCCATGAAATGTACGCCGCAAAAAATAATGTATTCCGAATTAGGTGCTGCAGCAGCAGCTTGCGCCAATTTAAATGAATCGCCAGTTATATCTGCCCATTGGATTACTTCATCGCGCTGGTAATGGTGGCCAAGAATTAACGCTTTCGATCCGAGCGCTGCTTTTGCTTCTTTGGCGCGCGTCACAAGTGATGGGTCACTTGGCGCTGGTAATTCGCCAGTATAGGAAACGCCACGTTCGCTACCCAAGTCGGAACCTTGGCCGAGTAGGAGTAGTTCATTTAGTGACATGGGCATATTCTTAATGCTTTGCGCGTTAATGTCTAAAGCGAGTCCAAATTTAACTAGAGGATAAATAGTAGAATTCGGTTCGAAGTTGAAGGAGAGAGATATGTCAGAAGCTACCGGCATTGTTTTAACAGATGGCGCATCCGAAAAGGTTGCGGCGCTACTAGCGCAAGAAGATCGCAATGATTTATATCTTCGCGTAGCCGTTCAGCCAGGCGGCTGCTCTGGCCTTCGCTACCAACTCTTCTTTGACGATCGCCAAATGGATGGCGATGTTGAAAAGAATTTCGGCTCCGTTCGCGTTGTTACCGACAAAATGTCTGAGCCATATTTAATGGGTGCGACTATTGATTTCGTTGACACTATCGAAAAGCAAGGTTTTACGATTGATAACCCAAATGCGCAAGGTTCATGCGCATGCGGCGATTCGTTTCACTAATTCGTTAACCTCGGTTTCACTAACATCATCATGCAAGGTAATTCTTAAATTACCTTTATTTGGTAGCCCCATCGCAGCCAAAGTTCGACTCGGTCGCAAATCATCTGCGCTACAGGCCGAACCGGTTTCGGCATAAATTCCAACTTCATTTAATTGGCTTACCAAAAGTTCGCCATTCACATCTTCAAATCCAATTGTTAAAAGATGTGGCAAGCCAATCGGCGCAGCGACGTTGTAGTTAGTTAACTGTTTTCGGATTAATTGATTTAACTTTAAGAGACGCTCATCCTTTGTGGCGCGATCGCGTTTGAATTCTTCCAGCGCTACTGCCGCGCCAACTAAGAGCGGCAACGAATAATTGCCCGGAGATTTTTCTACGCCAACGTGAGGCAGTGGATAGCTCCAATCCTTTTCATTTTGAAGTGCTAAGAAAGAAATCCCTGAAGGTCCGCCCCAACTCTTAGCTTCAAATGCTGCGCTAGCCCAATTAGTTGGTAGCGGCACACGAGCTCCTGAAGCTGTTGCATCACACGCAATTAATCCCGATGTAACTTCTTGGTTTTGAATGATTCCAGTTTCTGGATTAGCAACTTGAAAAGCGAAGAGATCGCAGTTTGGTTTTTGCGTTACTTGGCCGGCGCGATCAATTTCTATTGCGATTGAATTTTGATGAGATTTTCCAATTGCCATAACTTCGCGGCGATCGCGGATTGAATGCGCAAATTTCATCTCCGGTTTTAAATATCCCATAATCGAAAATTGAATCGCGATCGAAACATCGGAATACGGAATTAAATTTGGCACACCTAAATGTTTTGAAATTTCTTCTAACGCTCCATCACGCAAAGCGCGCGCCTTGGCAGCTTCGTGACTGGCTTTATTTGGTTCGGCCCAACCAGCCTTAAATGCGGTATCGATTGCCGATAAAACGGCAGGGGATAGCGGCGCTTCACTATGGAAATTTCCTGTGACCGAACCCACGAGTCGGAAGGCTACTCGCCGAATTAGCCCTTACGCGAACCAGCACTATTCTTAGCCTTATGCGCCAAGGAAAGCTCGCTAAGAAATTATTTGTGATTGTCGGAACGCTTGTAACTGCGTTAGTTCTATCTGGTTGCAATGTTTACGGTTACGAACCTGATCTTTCCAGTGTTAATGAAGCATCACATGGCTTATGGCGCGGTGCATGGCTAGCTGCTGGTGTAGTCGGAATTTTCACCGCGATTTTGATTTTGTGGCCAGCGATTTTTCATCGCCGCAAAGCGGGGGATCCGGAATATCCAAAGCAATCGCAATACAACATTCCAATTGAAGTTGCATACACATTAATTCCATTTGTAATTGTGGCAGTGCTTTTCGCATTTACTGCTAAAGCTGAAACTGAAATTACTTCAAAGCAACCGGACAAAGTAATGCACGAAATTAGCGTGAATGCGATTCAGTGGTCTTGGCAGTTCACTTATCCAGAAGCTGGGGCCGAAGCGACCGTAACTGGAACTCCGGCTGAACCACCGACT
>JBDLPY010000073.1:0-12989 GCA_039800785.1 Actinomycetota bacterium | reverse complement strand
TGGTCAATGTGCGCAATGATGCAGAAATTTCTTATCTGCGCGGGATCGGTTGCAGCCGGTTGCGGCGCCTTCGATAATGGAATTGCCGGCATGAGCGGCTAATTAATTTCTAAGAATTTAGCGAGCGCCAGCTTTATCAGCTGACTTAGCCATTGCTGACTTCTTGTTTGCAGCTTGGTTTGAGTGAATTACACCCTTTGAAACTGCAACATCTAATGCGCGTGAAGCGGCGCGAAGTTCAGACTTGATTGTGTTTTTGTCACCAGCGGTAATGGCATCGCGAAATTTACGAACCGCAGTCTTTAATGATGAGCGAACTGCAACATTGCGAACGCGCGCCTTCTCATTGGTCTTGATTCGTTTTACTTGCGACTTGATATTTGCCACTTAGTTACTCCCTGATTGTTTAACAGCGCCAAAGATTACCAGCGGGCTTTCGCACACCCAAATCGAGCTAATTTAACGCTGAGACCGGGCTGCTGTGATGGCGCTAACCGCTTGTTCCAGCGCGTAAATCGGATCGCTTGCCCCACCTTTAACTTGCGCATCGCACTTTGCAATAGCTACCACTGCGCTGCGCAAAGTTACTGAATTCCATCCTGATAATTGTCGACGTGCCTTATCTATCTGCCACGGTGCCATGCCAAGTGGACCAGCAAGTGCAAAAGATTTTTCTGCGCGATTTGTTCCAGAAACTTTTGCAATCCCACGAAGCGCAGATGCAATTGCGCTGGTAATCATCACCGGATCAGTACCGGTGGCAATAGCATTTCGAAGCGAGATTAGCGCAGCTGGATAATCTCCTTCTAAAACTTTATCTGCAACATCAAAACCCGTGGTTTCTATTTTTCCTTGATGGTATTTATTGACTTCAGCTTCATCAATAACTCCTGCTGGCGCATCGAAAGCTAATTGGTTAATTGCGGCACTTAATTCACGCAAATCAGTTCCGGTTGCATTAATTAATGCCGTCACCGCGGCAGGTGTTGCTTTACGGCCTAAATCTAAGAAAAGATTTTTTGCAAATTCTTCCTTTTCGGCTTCTTTTTTTAATGGATCACAGCTGATGATTTCTGGATTAACTTTCTTAATCTGATCCAATAATCCCTTGCCCTTGACCCCGCCTTTATGTACCAAAATTAATGTCAAGGTTGGATCTGGTGCTGCTAAATATTGTGAAAGTTCACTCTTGAAATCTTCGGCTAAGTCTTGTAAATCTCGCAAAATAAGTGCGCGGCGTTCAGAAAATAATGACGGCGAAAGTGCATCAACAATCGCTCCCTCGCGAACTTCATCAGCAAATAGCGTAGTTATTTCCGCGTTCTCTTCTTTTAATTGAAGATGCAACTTATGAAGCGCCCGCTCAGCAAGCGCAGCTTCGCTACCTAAAATGAGGTAGATATTTTTCAAGTCACTCTCCAAAGCACTGGTAAACCGAATGCCCCGACTTTACTTGATGAAATTCGGTTGTGGGTAACATCTATTGCGATTCCGCCGGCGATATCGGTACGTAGCACTCGGGATTTGGAAAGCAATTGGAGCGTCGAATTATTTGGGTGACCATATTTATTGCCCTGCCCAACACTGATTATTGAGATTTTTGGATTCAATTTTCGAGTGAACTCTAAATCTTGATACTTAGATCCATGATGCGCAACTTTATAAATATCAACTCCTGAAATATAAGGAGCAATTTGGCGCTGAGCTTCTGGCTCGATGTCGCCAGTAATTAGAAGTGAAAAATAAGGCGAACTAATCCGAGCCACAATGCTTTCATTATTAATCGCCGAACCCTCTTCGCCTAAATCTTCAAAAACAGATAGTTGATAATTTGGCCAAAGAATTTCAACTTGTAAGTCACCAACTCGGTATTGCTCCCCTTTTCGAGCGTTGGTAATCAACTTGCCTATTTTTGGGACACCCGTTATTCCGCCCATATGATCTTGATGCGGATGGGTTATCAACAAAAACGGAACTTCGTTTATACCTAATGCATTTAAACAATTCTTAATAAGTTTAGGGTCTGGTCCAACATCAAATACCGCTGCTTGATTCTTCGCAACTTTAACAACCAGCGCATCACCTTGCCCAACATCACAATTAGCGATTTGCCAATCGCAATTTGGCCAACGTTGCAACCAAGTAAACAACAAAATCATTGCAATGAAAAAGATTAAAACTCGACGTTTTAGACTCAAAATAATAATTAATAAAATTAGGAAAATAATGGTTGTAATTTGCAAAACTGGAAAACCACTTGCAACCCAAGCTATTTGCGTTATTAAACTGGCTAAAAACTTAGCTAGCGGTAAAACAATTGGAGCCAAGAATGGTGCAATTGCAGCAATAAATCCCAAAACGGTGATTGGAGCCACCAATGGCGCAGCGAGTACATTTGCCGGAATACTTACAAAAGATAAATAACCGCTCAAACCAATAATTATTGGCGCACATAGAGATGTTGCAGCAATTGGTGTGGCAATTATTTCGGGCAATTTTAATTTCGGAGCTATGAGTAAAAGTCCAGCTGTGGCCAAAACAGATAGCGCGAAACCTGGGTCACGAGATTGCCATGGATCGCAGATAACAACTAATGCAATTGCAAAACCTAACGCTGGTATGGAATCACTTCGATTCCGATTCAATTTTGCAAAAATTACAACGCCCGCCATGGCCGCTGCTCTTAATACCGAAGGCGAAGGTCTCACTAGTCCGATAAAAGCAATTAAAAATAGCGATGTAATAATTAATCTAATTCTTATATTTCGAATTGGCCATTGCATCAACCACAATAAAAATGCACTCACGATTGCAAAATTTGCGCCACTTACTGCAGTTAAATGAGTAAGGCCAGCCCTTCGCATTGCTGTAGCAAATTCCGCACTTTGCAGTGATGTGTCACCTAATACCATTCCTGGTATTAGTGATGCGCCATTACCTTCGCCAACCCGCATTCGCAATCCGTTTCGAATTGTTGCGAGGAAACTTTGCCAATTATTTGCTGGTTTTATTGTTCGAATTTCTTTTGCAAAAATTAACGCTGCGACTTTTGCTTCTTTGGATTTAACTGCCGAACCGGACACTTCAACGACATTAGATGGAATTAGATTTGCAATATTTGACCCCATTAATCGAACTGGGACGCCATAACTTTTGCCAAGAATAGTTTTGCCTTTAGCGTCGCTGGTGATTTCAATCTGGTAGTTTCCGTAACCGGTAAAACTATGCTTCGCTATATCTATTTGTCTTAAAGATAAAACGCAGCCTCCAACTGCAATTGCAAAAATTGCCACTTTGATAGCCCCGCTGCGACTAAAAAATAATGGGATTAAGATTAGTAATGAGAACCATGGACTTAAATAACTTTGCAGTAGTGCGCCGATCCAGACACCAGCGCCAACTACGGCAAGTTTTGAATCTATTAAACGCGAACGGCGTTTCTGATCTTTTCTAATTTAGATCCGCCAATCCCGTTAACTTTTTGCAAATCTTCAATTGAAGTAAAAGATCCATTTAGATTTCGATAATCGACAATTCTTTGGGCAATTACTGGGCCAATTCCGGACAACCGATCCAATTCTTTCGCGCTGGCACGATTGATATTTATCGGTCCACTGCTTACTGATGATTTGCGGGCAGTGTGCTTTGCAATCGCCGCTGGTGAATATTTCTTATCTACATAAATTTGTTCACCATCTTTAAGCGGCCTAGCTAAATTTAAGATTGATAAGTCGGCGCTAGATTTGGCATTACCGGCTGCCTCAATTGCATCTAGAACTCGTGCATCTGGCGGTAATTTGTAAACACCAGGTTTTGCAACTTCGCCCGTTACATCAACGATGATGGTCGGAGGTGCGCTGCTAAGCGCATTTATTGGCACAACTGGAACTGTTTTAGGATTATTTGGCCACAGAATCAACACTCCGCTAATTACTATGGCGAGTGCAGCTAAGCCAGCCAATGCTTTTCGTTGGGTGTTCGAGAAATCTAAATCTCGCCACCAAAGTTGGATTTCATCTATATTCTTAAATTTCATTCCCGAATTAAATCGAGTTAAAACATTAAGAATTAATTAGTTGTTGATAACAATATTCACTAGCTTTGGCGCACGGGTAATAATTTTCACCGGCGTCGCGCCATCTAGTGCAGTAACTATCTCTGGGTGTGCAAGAGCTTGCTGTTCCAATTCTGAGTCTGTGATATCAGGCGAAACTTCAATCCGCTCTTTTATCTTGCCATTTACTTGAAGTACGGCAATGACGTTATCCGCTACTAATAACTTTGGATCAACTTCCGGCCAGCCAGCAAGTGCAACTGATGGTTTGTGTCCTAACCGTTCCCACATCTCTTCGGCAGTAAAAGGTGCAATTAACGAGAGCATAATTGCAATCGCTTCCGTTGCTTCGCGCACCGCAGGATCTGCCGCACCCGGTCCCGAATCAATTGCTTTACGAGTTGCATTTACTAATTCCATAATGCGAGCAACTGCAACGTTGAATCTAAAAGATTCCACGGCAAAAGCTGAATCATTCAGCGCCTTATGTGTAGCTTTTCGCAAATTTAAATCGCCAGATTTGAAATCTAAACCTGGTTTGCTTGTTACATCTCCTGATAAACGCCAAGCTCTAGATAAGAACTTTACGGAACCAGATGGCGAAACTTCAGCCCAATCCACATCATCTTCAGGTGGACCTGCGAAAACCATGGTTAACCGAATTGCATCAACTCCATGATTTTGTAATTCATCTGAAAGTCGAACTAAGTTGCCCCGGCTCTTACTCATTGCAGAGCCATCCATTACAACCATGCCTTGGTTAAGTAGTTTTGTGAATGGTTCGACGAAGTTAACCATTCCCAAGTCATACAAAACTTTGGTGAAGAATCGACTGTATAAAAGGTGCAAAATCGCATGCGTTACGCCACCAACATATTGATCGACTGGAAGCCAAGTCTCGATCGCCTTTTTATCAAAGGCTTGTTTGTGATCGTCGGAACTTGCATAACGTAAGTAATACCAAGATGAATCTACGAAAGTATCCATCGTGTCGGTATCGCGTTTAGCTGGTGCGGAGCATTTCGGGCACGAAACATTTACCCATTCGTCTGCTGCTCCCAATGGTGAGGAACCTTTTGGTTTCAAATCCAAATTTCTTGCATCTGGTAACTTAACTGGCAATTGATTCTCTGGTACTGGAACTTCGCCACATTTTTCGCAGTGAATAATCGGAATTGGTGTTCCCCAATAACGTTGCCGACTTATTAACCAATCGCGCAGGCGGTAATTTCGCGCAGATTTTCCAAGCCCATCGCCTTCTAATTGTTTTGTAATTTTAGAAATTGCTTCAACTTTGGTTAAACCATCAAGTGGGCCAGAGTTAATTAATTTTCCATCTCCGCCGGTAGCAATTCCAGTTTCGATTGGGTCGGCTTCTCCCGTTTCAACCACTACTTTGATTGGGAGTTTCATAGCTTTTGCAAAATCTAAATCGCGTTGATCATGCGCTGGTACCGCCATAATGGCGCCAGTACCGTAATCAGATAAAACATAATCACTTGCCCAAATTGGAAGTTTTTCGCCATTAACCGGATTGATGGCATAGCGCTGCAAGAAAACTCCGGTTTTCGGGCGATCAGTTGCTAATCGATCAATATCTGAAGCCGCTTTAACTTTCTCAAAATAAGTTTCGAATTCTGCTTTAGCTGGAGAATCTTTCGCTAATTCCATTGCCAATGGGCTATCAACTGCAACGACGAAAAAAGTTGCGCCAAATAATGTATCTGGTCGAGTTGTATAGATAGTTACTGGTTCGTTGCGACCTTCAATTTTAAATTGAACGTTTGCGCCTTGCGAGCGGCCGATCCAATTTCGTTGCATGGTCAGAACTTTCTCTGGCCACTTACCTTCCAGTTGCTGCATGTCATCTAGTAAGCGATCTGCATAATCTGTAATTTTGAAATACCACTGATTTAATTTCTTTTTTGTTACTGCGGTATCGCAGCGTTCGCAAAGACCGGCTACAACTTGTTCGTTAGCTAAAACTGTCTGGCAGTCCGGACACCAATTAACTGCGGAGTCTTTTCGATATGCCAAACCTTTTTCGTACATTTTAAGAAATAGCCATTGATTCCATCGGTAATACTCTGGATCGCAGGTATTAAATGTGCGATCCCAATCGAAAGAGCACGCATAACGTCGCATTGAAGCTTTTTGAGTTGCAATATTTTCGTAAGTCCAAGCAACTGGATCTACTCCGCGTTTAATCGCCGCATTTTCTGCTGGTAATCCGAATGCATCCCAACCAATCGGGTGCATAACATTGAAACCTTTTTGTACCCAGTAACGCGCAATTACGTCACCAAGTGCATATGCCTCTGCGTGACCCATATGTAAATCACCAGATGGGTACGGAAACATATCTAAGACATATTTTTTTGGCCGATTATCATCAGGGCGACTAGAGCGAAACGGTGCAATCTCATCCCAAATTGGCAACCATTTCTCTTGAACATAAGCGAAGTCATACGCTTGATGTTCGGTGCTCATTTGAATTCCCACTTTCTTACTTTTTTAATTGCAATTTAATAATTAAGAATAATTTGTGGACCTGAGGGGACTTGAACCCCTGACCCCTTGCATGCCATGCAAGTGCGCTACCAGCTGCGCCACAGGCCC
The DNA here is from genome assembly GCA_039800785.1 of Actinomycetota bacterium. Classification (GTDB taxonomy): domain Bacteria; phylum Actinomycetota; class Actinomycetes; order Nanopelagicales; family Nanopelagicaceae; genus ZLKRG08. The sequence goes on along the minus strand of JBDLPY010000073.1, from coordinate 6,316 downwards.
AAATTACTTAGATATCTTATCTAAGATTTTCGCCGCCAGATTCTTCGCCCAAAATTGGTTCTGGTATTGATCCTGCATTGTGTTCAACTAAATGCCAACCGCGCGGACTTGATTCCAAGATTGACCAACATGCATTTGATAATCCACCAATCGAAGTGAAATTTGATGCAGGTAAATTCAACATTCCACCAATGATGCATCTTGAAGTTCCGCCATGGGTTGCAACAACAAGTGTTTGATTAGTTTTATCTTTTAGCGCATCATTTATTGCAGCAACTCCCCGATTCATAACTTCAATTCGTCGTTCACCAATGGCGCCTGCTGGAATATCGTCGCCATCTATCCATCGAACAAAGTTCGTAAAATCTTCTAGTCGGTTTTGCTCTCCAGTTTTGCCTTCCCAATTACCGCCATTTGTTTCGCGCAAACGTTCATCGATTTCGATTTCTAAATTTACTAAAACTGAAAGTGCCTTTGCGGTATTAATAGCGCGTCCTAGATCAGAGCTAATTAATTTAGTTGGATTCATTTGCGCGATAAGTGGCGCTGCATGCTTAACCTGAAATTGACCTACCGCGTTAAGCGCAATATCAGAATGTCCTTGAAAGCGATTCTCAACGTTCCAATCAGTTTGACCGTGACGCCATAAAATTACTCGATTATGGGAATGGCTCATCGGTGATCATCTACTTTTAACTTGATTATCGGACAATCGTTCCAAAGTCGATCCAACATGTAGTAACTACGCAAATTTTCAGATTGAATGTGTACAACTAAATCTGAGTAGTCCAACAAAATCCATTCTTCACTTTTTTCGCGGCGAGCTGGTTTCTCTCCCGCAATTCGCATTTTTTCTTCAACAAAATCTGCAATTGCATCTACTTGTTTTGGATTCTGACCAGTTGCAATTAGAAATACTTCGCTAAGCACCATCTGATCTGACAAATCAATTGCCAAAATATCTTTCCCTAATTTCTCGCTAATTGCATCAGCTGCGATTTGGGCTAGATTCTTAACGCTCTGACTAGCTGGCATAAAGTTTCTTTTCCGAAATGTAGTTTCTAACCGCAAATGGCACTGAACTCAAATCCTTTTTATCGCGAATTTCGGTTGCAGAAATATCGATGGCATCAATATCCATGCCATCGCTATAACCCGGACGTTCTACTACTATGAAATTTACTAATTCTTTTAACTCATTTGCTCGATGCCAACTATCTATTTTTTCGTAAGCGTCGCTTCCTATAATCCAAAATATTTCAGCTCCAGAATTTTTGCCTGAAATTTCAGTTACAGTATCAATTGCATAACTTGGACCGGTTCGTTTGATTTCAATGTCAGAAACAATGACATTTTTTAACTCAGCAATTGCCAACTTACACATTTCTAATCGATCCGCACCGCTGGCGACTGGTGCCGATTCTCGAAGTAACGGTTCTCCTGCCGGAACCAAAATTATTTGATCAACTACGCCGCGCGATAAAAGTTGTGCAATTACTTTTACGTGGCCGTTGTGAATCGGGTCAAAAGTGCCCCCGTAAATTCCTATTTTTTTAGCGGCCAAGACGAAGTACTAAATAAAGAAATAAACCAAGTACCGCAAATGTGAAAATGCCAAAAAATTCTGGCGAAGCCGGCAAATGGCGGAGCGTCTCTTCGGTCATCAACATATCTTTATCTTATCTGCCAGCTAGCAACTCTTTAAATTTCGCCTCATCAATAATTTTGACCCCTAATTCCTGCGCTTTCGCCAATTTTGAGCCGGGATCGCTACCGACTAATACATAGTCGGTTTTTTTCGAAACTGAAGAGGATGATTTTCCTCCATGAGCGGTAATTACTTCATTTATTCCATCGCGGGAAAAAGTTTCTAATCCTCCGGTAACGACAAAAGTTAATCCAGCTAGCGTTTGTGGTAATTCTTCGCCAACAACTAATTCCATTAAAACGCCAGCTTTTTGCCATTTTTCTACGATGGATCTATGCCAATCAACGCTAAACCATTCGACAATGGATTCCGCTATCACTTCGCCTACCCCATCAACATCTGACAACGTATTTACGTTTGCGCTCTTTATAGCGGCAACAGACTTGAATCGATTTGCAAGCGCTTGCGCCGCAGTTGGGCCAACATGTCTTATGGAAAGTGAAACAATTACTCGCCAAAGTGGCCTTTCTTTTGCATCTTGGAGTGCCGCTAATAATTTCTCTACATTTGCTCCAGCTGTGCCATCTTTCTTAACAAAAAAATCTGACATCATCAGTTTTTCTTTTGTTAAATTAAATAAATCTGATTCGTCGGTAATTATCTTCGCATCAAGTAATGCATTGGCAGCTTCGTAACCTAGAATGTCAATATCTAGTGCCGCCCGACTACCAATGTAATAAATTCGCTCTCGCAACTGCGCTGGACAACTTCTTGAATTTGGACAACGCAAATCGACATCGCCAATTGTTTGCTCGACCAAGTTGCTAGAACAATCTGGACATTTTTTCGGCATTTCAAATGCCTTTTCTTTTCCAGTTCGGCGCTCGACAACTGCGGATAAAACTTCAGGAATAACATCTCCGGCTTTTCGAATTACAACGGTATCCCCGATCAAAATTCCTTTTCGTTCTACTTCTTGTGCATTATGCAAAGTTGCGTGAGTAACGGTTGATCCCGCTACGGTTACTGGCTCCATTACTGCAAAAGGTGTGACTCGACCGGTCCGACCCACACTTACTTGTATATCTAATAATTTGGTTACGACTTCTTCAGGTGGATACTTAAATGCAATTGCCCATTTTGGCGCTCTTGAAGTAAAGCCAAGTTTGCGTTGAAGTTCGAATTGATCAACTTTAATAACTACGCCATCAATTTCATGTTCTAAATCATGACGATGTTTTTCATAATTTCCGATGTAATTCTTTACTTCGCTTTTCGAATTTAATACTTTGAATCTAGTACTAGTTGGCATGCCAAAAGATTTCAACAAATCATACGCAGCACTTTGACTCTTAATCGCTAAACCTTCAGAAGCGCCGATTCCATGTACCAAAACGGAGAGCGGTCTACTTGCCGTAACTCTTGGATCTTTCTGGCGCAAACTTCCAGCCGCAGCATTTCGAGGGTTTGCAAATGTCGTTTTGCCTGCTTCTTCTAAATTTTCATTTAATTCATTAAAAGCTGCAAGCGGAAAATAAACTTCACCACGGATTTCAATTAATTTTGGGATGTCTTTACCAATCAGTTTTTGTGGCAAATCTTTAATTGTTTTTACGTTTAACGTCACATCTTCTCCTGTAGTGCCGTTTCCGCGCGTCAAAGCTTTAGTAAGTAAACCGTTTTCGTATCTCAAATTGATAGCAAGGCCATCGATTTTTAGTTCACACAACCATTTTGCTTCATCGGTTTCTTTACCGACTCGATCAAACCAAAGATCTAGTTCTTCTATATCGAAAACGTTATCCAAGCTCATCATTTTCTCAATGTGATCAACTTGCTCAAATGTCGTTGAGAATCCGCCACCCACGTTTTGAGTTGGCGAATCTGGTTCGCGAAGTTCCGGATATTCCGCTTCGAGTTTTTCCAATTCTTTTAACAATGAATCAAACTGTGCATCGGTGATTATTGGTGCATCTAAAACATAGTAGCGAAATTGGTGATCGCGAATACTTTCAATTAATTCCGAAATTTTTTGACGTGGATTCATGACGTCTCACTAATTGTTACAGAACCAACTACGCGATTCTCGTCATAAATAACTGCTGCTTGACCAGTGGCGACACCAAGCAATGGTTCGTCCAATTCAATATCTAATCCACCATTAAGTTCACGATATTTCGCTGGTAGCGCAGCGCCATGTGCCCTAACTTGAACAAAACCAATAGCCCAATCGCTGCTTGCTTTTGGCCCACACCATATTGCGTTAGTGCCAAAGATTTTTGTGATTGCTAAATCTTCTTTTGGCCCAACTACTACTGTGTTTGTTTTTGGTTCAATTTTAAGTACAAATCGCGGCGAACCATCTTCGGTTGGCGTAGTTAAACCTAAACCTTTTCGTTGTCCGATTGTGTACGTGTAAGCACCATGATGTTCGCCCAATTTTTTTCCAGATTGATCGACAATTGGACCGACTTCGCTACCTAAGCGATCTCGTAACCAACCAGCGTTGTCCCCGCTTGGCACAAAACAAATGTCATGGCTATCCGGTTTATTCGCAACGGCTAAACCTTTGCGTTCGGCTTCTTTTCTAATTTCCGTTTTTGGCGTATCGCCCAATGGAAAATGAGCACCTTGTAATTGTTCCTGATTTAAAACGGCAAGCACATACGATTGATCTTTAGAGATATCGACAGCACGATTTAGTGTTTTTCCATTAGGTGTTTCTTTCAAAATTGCGTAATGACCCGTTACAACACCATCAAATCCCATTGCTTTAGCGCGTTCAAGTACTGCAGCAAACTTAATCTTTTCATTGCAACGCAAACATGGATTTGGCGTTCGTCCTACTGAATATTCAGATAAGAAATTTTCAACGACTTCTTGATGAAAATCTTCAGCCATATCCCAGATATAAAACGGAATTCCAATTACATCAGCTGCTCTTCGCGCATCATGCGAATCTTCAATCGTGCAACAGCCACGAGCACCGGAGCGATATTTTTGTGGATTTGAAGAAAGCGCCAAATGAACCCCGACAACTTGGTGGCCAGCTTCGACTGCGCGTGCAGCTGCAACTGCGCTATCTACTCCACCACTCATTGCTGCAATCAGTTTCATTTTGCTAAACGTGCTTTCTCAACCACGGATGGCAAAATTTCAATTAACTTATTTATTTCCGATTCTGAATTATCAGGTCCGATCGAAAATCGAAGTGATGACATAGCTGCTTCTTCACTGCGCCCCATCGCAAGCAAGACATGAGATGGTCGATGAACACCGGCACTGCAAGCTGCGCCGGTTGAACAAGCGATGCCTTCCATATCTAACAATAAAAGTAACGTTTCACCTCTGGTGCCAGGAAAAGTCGCATTAACAATTCCAGGAAGTGAATTCGGATTTGTATTAATTACTGCATCTGGAATCGAACTTTTAATTCCTGAAATCAATATTTCTTTAAGTTTTGCAATTGCCGCGCTTGGATAATTTTCAAGGACTGCTGCAAAAGCAGTGGCCATTGGTGCATTTAAGGTACCGCTTCTTATTTCACGTTCTTGCCCGCCACCGTGTAATAAAGCAGGAATGTCGATGCCACGCTTTAAAACCAGTGCGCCAATTCCAATGGGTCCACCTAATTTATGAGCATTGATTGACATTGCAGTTAGACCGATGAATTCCAGCGGAACCTTGGCCAAACTCTGCACCGCATCACAGTGAACTGGAATATCTCCAGCCAGACTGATTACCTCTTTTATTGGTTGCAGCGCACCAGTTTCATTATTTGAGTGCATAATCGAGATTAATGCGATTTCAGCTCCACGTTTCGCAATCAAATCACCTAGAAAATCCAAACTTATTACACCTTCAGAATTCACTGGTATCTGAATAACTTCGGCGCTTTCTTTTTCAGACAACCATTTTGCTGGGTCTAAAACCGCATGATGTTCGATTGCCGAAACAACAATTATTTTTTTATTTGACTTCCAAAATAAACCTTTTACGGCAAGGTTATTACTTTCAGTTCCGCTAGAAGTAAAGATAATTTCATTTGGTGCTGCGCTAATAAATTTAGCAATTTTTTCTCGTGATTCTTCAAGTACGCGTCTGGTTTCTCGACCAAAGGTATGCAAACTCGAAGGATTTCCAACCTCTTTTAATTGATTAACCAATGCGGATAACGCTGCTGGCCTTAACGGCGAAGTAGCGGCGTGGTCAAGATAGATAGACATAAGATGTCCTAATGCTACAAGCCGATCCGCGTTATCTCGGAGTCACGGTTACCGAAGGCGGAGCAAACTTCGCTTTATGGTCCGAAGGTGCAGATGCCGTCGAGCTTTGTTTAATTGATGAAGTAAATGGCAAATTAATTGAAACCAGATATTCACTTGCCCATCGAAACGGACCAATTTGGCACGGATATATTGCAGGTGTAAGACCTGGACAGAAATATGGCTATCGCGTTTATGGTCCATGGGATCCAAAACATGGAAAAAGATTTAATCCAGCAAAATTATTGTTAGATCCATATGCCCACGCAATACATGGCGAAATTACATATGCCCCAGAAATATACGGGCATGTTTCCAATGATGGAGTTGGAAATGGAGACTTAAACGAAATAGATGGCAGAGATAGTTTTGGGTTCGTCCCGCTCTCGGTTGTAAATCATCA
>JBDLPY010000072.1:0-3974 GCA_039800785.1 Actinomycetota bacterium | reverse complement strand
AATCGGAGAGGTAATTAGATTTCCATTAACTCTAGTCAGAAATCGTTCCGGTGAAGCGGATGCAATCTCAATTCCTGGCAATCCTAAATACCCACCATATTTGGCGGGATTTTCCGAAATCAATTTATTTGCTAATCCAATGATTGATTGATCATATTGAGCGGTCAGAACGCGACAGGCATTTACTTGATAAACATTTCCTGCAGCAATTTCATTCTGAATTTCTTTTACATAGGCGCAATATTTATTCTGGTTGAAAGAGCTTTGCCATTTTCCGGAAACTGGTTTCCATGTGAAATTAAATGAAGTGTTGGTTTCAACTTTATTGAATCTGGCGGCAGTGAATTTGCCTTTGAAATCTGAAGTAATTGCCCAAAAATTCCCATCATTTAATTTTGAAGGATCTTCCGTTACTTCCATCAATTCAGTTGCATGGCGACCACCCATCCAAAATTGTGGGTCGAAAGATGGGCTCATAATCAGTAACTTATTGCTTTTTTGCTCGAAGTATTGGTGGTGCGATAGATTTTGCTCCGCCTTTAAGAGGCAATGCGGACGTAGCGCAGTTGGTAGCGCGGAACCTTGCCAAGGTTCAGGTCGCGGGTTCGAACCCCGTCGTCCGCTCCATTTATTTATAAGTTATTGAGTAGTAAAAACTTTGGTGGAATGGCCGAGAGGCGAGGCAAGGGACTGCAAATCCCTCTACACGGGTTCAAATCCCGTTTCCACCTCCAAAACAATTTAATAAAATTTTATTAGAAATAATCACTGGAGATAAAAATGAGTGATGGTCCAAATCGCCCTTGGGGACGATATGAAGTTCTTCAAGATTTACCAACCCATAAAGTAAAAAGTATTTGGGTTGATCCCGGAAAACGACTCTCCTACCAACGCCACAAGCATCGCAGCGAACATTGGTACATCGTTTACGGAACTGCGGAAATTGTGATTGATGGCGAAACCAAAATCATTAATGCCGGCGACACCGTCACTGTTTTAGCTGGACAGCTTCACCGAATTGGTAATTGCGGAAAAGTTCCGATGTGTTTTGTGGAAGTTCAAACTGGAACCTATTTCGGTGAAGATGACATTGAACGCGTTGAAGACGATTACGGTCGGGACGAATAAACGATTTAAAACTAAGTTAGAATTATCCGCTCAAGGACGATTGGCTCAGCGGTAGAGCACCACATTGACATTGTGGGGGTCACTGGTTCGATCCCAGTATCGTCCACCAAGAATTTATCTAATTTTGCGAACTAGTCGTCGTAATACTTCATTAAATAGTTGTCTAAATCTCCAAAGTTTTAGGCTCTGTTTACCAGCACCAATAATTGCCTGCGCAGCCGATTCGATTGAGACAGATCTTAATTTTGAATTTTCACCATATTTAACAGGATCGTTTACCGAACCGTAGAAATCGCCTATTATCGAAATGCCCAGACCTTCCATTTTTTTATGCTGGTTTGTTTCGATTTTTTCAATATCTTTTCGCGACCAGTTAGGTAATAGCAGACGCTCGGCAGAAGGATTTAACGATTTTGCAGCAGATAATTTTTCGATCGCTCCACGTCGAATCGAATTTTCGTAGGCATCCCAACCCAATTCACGTGGAAATGTTTTATTGATTTCTAGTAACAAAGCAATTTCTTCTGCATTAAGAGCTCGGTTTAGAAATTCATCGTCATTACTCAAAGTTCCCGGCTTTATAGAAATCACATTTTCGAAAGCGCTGAAAATAAAATCATGGTCGCTTTCTGATGCCACAATTAATGTAATATTCGCCGCACCAAAAATTTCGGCCCAAATTTCAATGACTTCTCCATGAAGGTGGCGCTTCCAAAACGTTGGCGTAATTTTAGATTCTGGTGGATTATCTAGAACCGAATGTAGCCATTCTTCTAAATCAGATTTCACTCCGTACTTTAAATATTGTTGATACGAGGAAATCAATAGTTTTTTAAGTGGTCGCCAAGTGAAAATAATCTTGACTTCAGATCCTGCCAAATCTTTTGCAATTTTCTTAATTTGTTCTTGATTAATCTCAGTGAAAAATTCGCTGCTCAATAAAACATTTTTCCGACTTTTTTGTATTTGCTTAACAGCGCGATCCCAGACTTTAGTGCTAATTTTCGCGCCGCCTTGATTTTTCCAACCCCAGGTGCGACGGGATAAAGACCAGGCAATAGCGTGCGAATTGTCGCTTGAGCCAGTTATGTAATCAATATTTTGAATTGCTAAATCAGATTGATGTTTTTTTAGTGCTCGTTGTAAAGACGTAGTACCAGTTTTGTGAAATCCAACGTGTAAATAAACTGTCTTTGCCATTTAAAGTCCAATCAATTTGAAACCATTAATCAAAACAATTGCTGCACCAATAAAGATTCCTAGCGTTTTTCCCTTAACTCGACCGACAAAGCGAGCTGCAATCGGGGCCATCAAAACTCCCCCTGCAGCTAATCCGAGAACTATCGACCAATCAATTCCACTTTCGCCTAAATTGATAAGGAAGGCAGCGCTTGCGCATATTGCAACAATGAATTCGGAAGCACTTACCGTGCCTATAACTTTTTTCGGTTCAGTTGAAGTTGTCGTTAGAAGTGTTGGTGTAACCACTGGTCCCCAGCCGCCACCGCCTGATGCATCAACAAATCCGCCAGTAAAACCAAGAAAACTTAAATAACCTTTTTGCTTTATGTCCGTCAAATTAGTTTCAACATTTTGACTGAAAATATTTCGATAAATCAATACAAATCCAAGCAATAACAAGATTGTTGAAATGAATGTTTTTCCTTTGGACAAATCAATTGAACTTAATAATGTGGCCCCTAAAAATGCGCCAATGCCACCAGGGATCGCAAGTTTTTTCAGAATTTTAAAATCTACATTTTCGCGATGCCAATGCGAAAACCCGGATGCAAGTGTCGTGCCAATTTCCGCCAAATGAACTGCAGCAGAAGCCATTGATGCGCTCGCACCTAAAACCAGCAAAATCGTCGAACTTGTTACGCCAAAACCCATTCCGACTGTGCCGTCAACTAGTTGGGCAAACATTCCGGCTATTGCAAATGGCAACCAATTCATAATTGGATTCCAATCAATTTTAGAATCTTTACTACGTTAGATTCCAAATCATCTGCACCGCTTATCACTAGATCAGCGCGGGATGGCGCTTCGTAACTCTGACCAATACCAGTCATATTTTCAATCTGACCTGCGGCAGCTTTCTTATATAAACCTTTGGTATCGCGACTGATGCACACTTCTTCTGGCGTATTCACCCACACCAAATTGAAATCAGAATCTGTAAATAGTTCTCTGGCACTTTGGCGGTCAACTTCGAATGGACTAACTAGAGCAACCAAAACAATTAGCCCTGAATCGTGCAAAATTTTCGCAACTTCGGATACGCGACGAACATTCTCGGCTCGGTCTTTCGCTGAAAATCCCAAATCTTTGGAGATGCCGTGGCGTAATTTGTCACCATCCAACACATAACAATGCTTATTCAACGCAAATAAAGCTTTTTCGCAGGCATTTGCAATTGTAGATTTTCCAGAGCCAGATAAACCAGTTAGCCAGATAACTTTTGCTACTTGATTCTTGATTTCAGCCCGTTGATGGCTTGTAATTTCGAAATCGAAATTTACTAGATCTGATGCGCTACCAAGTTTTTCCAGAACCATTCCAGCTGCGGCGGTATTTGAATTCCCGCGGTCAATCAATATAAAGCTTCCGAAATCCTTGGATGAATTGAATAAATCGAAATTGATACCGTGATCAATGACTAATTCAACGGTGCAAATATCATTTACTTTCACCGTATTCTGTTCGGTGTTTTGCAAAGTTTCGATATTCAAATTTGATTCAACTTTGGAAACCATCACAGGAACTTGGAGTGAACCTAACGCAAGTAAGTATGAACGATTCAAAACCAATTCGCGATCATCCATCCAAATCAAGTTGGCTCGAAT
>JBDLPY010000071.1:0-2533 GCA_039800785.1 Actinomycetota bacterium | reverse complement strand
ATTGAAATTGTTGATCCGGTTGTAAGGTCAATTGATTCAGCATCTTACAAAGACGCAGATGGTAAATATATGACTGGTTCGTTTATGACAATTAAGAATCATGGCGACAAGGATGTCACTTTGGTTGGTGGAACTACTGATGCAGCCGACCGAATTGAAATCCATGAAGTTGTCGCTGGAAAAATGCAACCACTTTCCGGCGGTTTGGTAATTCCAGCAAATGGTGAAGTCAAGCTTCGCATGGGTGGATATCACGTAATGTTGCTTGGACTTGAAAACGCAATCAAAGCAGGCGACGAAGTTACCGTTACTTTGGAATTTGATGACGGAACTTCGGTGGAATACACCGGACCTGTTAAAGACATCGCAATGGATGATGAAAAATACGGCGCGATGTCCGGTGGCAAGGAAATGACTAAGTAATCATGTTGAAAATGAAATCAATTATTACTGCCCTAACATTAATTTTGGTTTCATTATTCGGTGGTGTGCTGATAGGTCAGCGCACCACCGACCAACAAGCTAGTGACATTGGAAAACTCGTCGAACCGTTTTACGGCAAATATCAAAGTGGCATTGCTACAAAACCCCAAGCACATGCAACTTTGTTGGCTTTCAATGTAAATCGAGATTTTGATAGAGCAGCTGCTGGTCGCCTACTTCGGTTATGGACTAACGATGCCGCGAATTTAACTCAAGGCAAAGAAGTAATCGGAGCGGTAAATCCCGGGATGGAAAAAGATCCAGCTCGGCTGACAGTGACATTTGGTTTTGCAAATTCATTCTTTGAAAAAATCGGCGTTCCTTCGCCAATTGCAAATTCAACAATTCCATATTTCGCAAGAATTGATAAGTTGCAAGAGCGCTGGAATGGCGGAGATTTGGTTATTCAAATCTGTGGCGATGATCCGCTTTCCATTTTCAATGCTGCCGCAATGTTGAAACGTGATGCCAGACCATTTGCCCAAGTTAAATGGCAACAAAAAGGTTTCCTCAATTCACCTGGCGTAAATGTTGGCAAAACAGGTAGAAATCTTTTAGGCCAACTTGATGGAACAGCTAATCCAGACCCAACTTCTAAAAAATTTGCAAAACGAGTTTGGCGCGAAGATGGAAGTACTTTGATGGTGGTTCGGAGAATCGAATTGGCAATTGATGCCTGGGATCGGCTTTCGACAAATCGAAAAGGTGAAGTAACTGGAAGAAAATTAGTTGGTGGCGCTCCATTGTCCGGCGGAAGCGAAAAGAGTCCGGTTATTAAATCGAAATTGCCAAAAAATTCTCATGTCGAACTTTCCTTCACTGATAAGAATCAAGGAATCTATCGACGTGGCTACAACTACGAAGATGGCCACCTAAACGCCGGATTAATTTTCATCAGTTTCCAAGAATCAATTGAAAGATTTAACCGAATCCAAACTAAATTGGCAGAAGTTGATGCGCTTAATACTTGGACCACTCCTATTGGTTCAGCGTTATTTTATGTTCCGAGCGGAATCAAACAGGGTGAATGGATTTTAGGAAGCCTGCTTAAATAATGGATCGAGCACCGCGTGCGCTTCATCATGCGGCATAGTAAATATCCATTGATTAAACGGGCCAGATTTGAAATCAATCACAACACCTGGACGTCGTTTGTAGATTGCGCAGAACGCTTTCCAACGCATTGTGCGCATCGTGCCAAGCATAATTAGAAACGGAACGCCAGTTCCCGGAGCTCTAAATCCGCGCAAAACTTTCGAACTCCACAAATCATCGTAATAAGCAACATTTGTAATTTCGGATATTTTCATTTCTGGCGAAGCATGAAGTGCGCCAACTGATTCCCAATCAGATAATTGCAACTTTATTAGATCATCTTCAATTAATAGTCGCGCACTATTTTTGGCCATACCTAAATTCTCCACAATGGTGGCAAAAAATAAATCAGAGTTATGGGTGCTGGCCCTCAGGGCAATGTGATTTAACGAAACTTAAAGCGCAGCGAGGACGGAGCGAAGTTGGGCTAAATGTGCCTTGCGATGATCGATTAATTTGTTTAACAAATCGGTGACAGTTTTTTCGCCATCAGTTGGATGCTGCGTGGTTCGGGAAAAGTTCCCTTCAGCTTGATTGCGCAAAATATCGGAGATATATGCATCGCAACCTTCAATCGCCATAACCGATGCAGATACATCGCGTGAGGTGTAATTCAAAACTTGTGGAAATTCTTCCTCGTCCCAAGTGATGATTCTTGGGTTATCTAAGGTCAGCGCATTCAAAATACGAATCGCTAGATGCATTTCCGCATCAGCAATGTGGTGAATTATCCAAGCTGCACTCCATGGATCAGCTTGAGTGATCTCTTCTAGTTCGACGTCTTCATAATCTTCGACGGCTTCTAGAATTTCGCTTACTAAGTCTTCGGCTTCTTCGATCAATTCATAACTCATGAAATCATCCTAGGGAAATAATTAAGAAAGCGATAGTTGCTGGGAAACTTTTACCCATTCAGCCAATTTCGCCCTAGCTGCTCCGCTATCAATTGCTTGTT
>JBDLPY010000070.1:0-6145 GCA_039800785.1 Actinomycetota bacterium | reverse complement strand
TTTCGAATCAACGAATTCCAGCGATTAAGGTTTTGATTCACGTGTCCGAACGGGGAGTTGAACCCCGAAGCCCTATACGGGCACTAGCACCTCAAGCTAGCGCGTCTGCCAATTCCGCCACCCGGACGAGATGCTGAAATTTTACTTTAGAATCGCATTATGTCTGAAATCTTTGAAGAAGCGGTAAAGATCTGCCAAGAATTAATCCGAATCCCAAGCGTTAATTACGGGGAATCTGGCGGTGATGAACGGGCGGTTGCAGAGTATGTAGTTGCTTCGTTAGCCGAAGTTGGTATTGCGTCGAAGATTTATGAATCAGAAAAGAATCGATGCAGCGTTATCGCCAAAATTGAGGGAAGCGATCCGACCCGACCTGGATTAGTTCTGCATGGACACTTAGATGTTGTTCCTGCGAATGCTTCAGATTGGCAAGTTGATCCATTTAGCGGAGAAATTAAAGATGGAATGATTTGGGGTCGCGGCGCAGTCGACATGAAAAATATTGACGCAATGATTTTAGCAATCGTTCGCAATTGGGCTCGAAAAGGTATAAAACCACCACGTAATATAACTTTGGCTTTTTTTGCTGACGAAGAAGCAGGTGGAACTTTTGGATCTAGATTCTTAGTTGAAAAACATCCTGAAGTATTTGCTGGTTGCACCGAAGCCATATCAGAAGTTGGTGGATTTTCGGTAACGCTACGAAACGGTAAGCGTCTCTATTTAATTGAAGGAGCCCAAAAAGGTATTCATTGGATGCGAATTACTGCGAAAGGAACTGCTGGCCACGGATCTTTCGTAAATAGAGACAACGCTGTTACTAAACTTAGTTCTGCGGTTGAAAAAATTGGCAATTATGAATGGCCGCAGCGTTACACCCGAACTGTTCGAGATCTTTTCACAGCGGTAGCCGCCGCAACTGGTCAAACTCTTGGTGATGATTTTCGACCGCTATTGATTGAAATAGGAAGCGCTGCTCGCATGATTGGAGCAACGTTGGCAAATACATCTAATCCAACACAATTGGAAGCTGGCTATAAAGCGAATGTTATTCCGGGGTCAGCCAGCGCCGTAATTGATGGTCGATTTCTACCTGGCTTTGAAGATGAATTGAATGCAACTATTAAAGACTTAATTGGACCAGATTTCGAAATCGAAACCATCACGAGGGATATCGCGCTGGAAGTTCCCTTCGAAGGAAAACTAGTAGACGCGATGTGTGCTGCTATAAAGAAATTGGACCCAGAAGGAATTCCGGTTCCATATTTAATGAGTGGCGGTACAGATAACAAGGCTTTAAGCGATCTAGGAATAACTGGTTATGGATTTTCACCAATGAAGTTACCTGCAGATTTGGATTTCATGGCTTTGTTTCATGGTGTTGACGAACGAATACCGTTAGATAGTTTTGATTTCGGCGTCAAAGCGCTGGAAGATTTTCTATTAAATAGCTGAAACATCGTTTAACGCTGAGCGAACAATCTCAGGTAAAGATATTTCTTCTGCACGCATCGAACCCTTTAATTGTGCAGCGGTCCTAGCACCAACAATTGAACTGGTCACTCCAAATGAATCGCGCACCCAACTTAATGCGATTTCAGTTGGGGAATAACCCAATCCATCAGCCGCAATTTGCACTGCTTCCACAATAGTTTGGCATCTTTCATTTAAATATGGTTCAACAAAATTAGCAAAATGTGAACTGGCAGCTCGGGAATCACTCGGAATTCCGCTTCGATATTTACCGGTTAAGACTCCACGGCCTAATGGTGACCAAGCTAAGAAACCAACTTCTAAATGATCGCAAGCTGGAATAACTTCTGATTCGACTGAGCGATTGAGAAGCGAATACTCATTTTGAATAGTAGCGATCGGAGCTTTCAAAGAACTCAAAGTTAGTTGCCAACCGTTGAAGTTACTAACTCCAACATATCTGGCTTTACCACTTTGGTAGGCACTTTCGAGTGCGCTTAATGTGTCATCAATTGGGGTTTGATCATCCCAAGTATGTACTTGCCATAAATCTATGTAATCAGTACCTAATCTTTTCAGTGAAGCTTCCAATTCGGAAAGAAGTGCACCTCTAGAAGTATTAACAGTTCGTACACCTTCTGTAATGTTTATTCCGGCTTTAGTAGCAATAACTACTTCTTCACGTTTGAAAAGTGCACCAATGAATCCACTCAAAACTCGCTCTGAATCACCTGATCCATATAGGGCGGCAGTGTCAATGAAATTCCCACCCGCTTCAATGTAAATCCGACATTGTTCGGCTGCTTCAGATTCATCTGTATCTCGACCCCAAGTCCATGTACCTAGACCGATTCGACTCAAATTGAGACCGCTATTTCCTGCACGCCGTAATTCCACGAAACGACCTTAAATGAACTGATGACTTCTTAGGCTAACCTTCCGTTTAATGTCTAGATTTTTCTTGTTACGTCATGCACAGTCTGTTGCCAACCAGAAGGGGTTTTTAGCTGGTCGCATGCCGGACATTGCATTAAGTGCCGCAGGAAAACGCCAACGTGAGAAATTTAATGAACGGGCAGAAGGCTGCAGGTTTGAATTGGTAATTTCAAGTCCAATGCAACGATGTCAAGAAACCATTGAAACTTTAATAGTACAACATAGAAAACCAGTGATCATTGATGGTGGCTTGACCGAGGTCGATTATGGAATTTGGACCGGTAAAAAATTCTCTACTTTGAACCGAGATTCGAAATGGCGCGAACTTGTTTCGAGTGGAAACAAAATGAAATTTGCTGATGGCGAATCCATCAAATCAGTTCAAAAACGAACAATTGATACCTTACTAGCTTATGGTGATCGAAAGCATCGAAATATATTAATCTCAACTCACGCGGATGTTATCAAATTGGCGATATTTCACGCGTTAGATATTCCGATAAGTAATTTGGATAAATTAGTAATTGATAATGCAAGCATTTCTATTATCGATTTAAGCGGTGGAACCTTTTCTGTGAAGGCGATTAACGACAGTCAATCCTTACTCAAGGATTACCGCAAATGAAGCGTAGATTCGAAACGGCAACTGAATTCATAGTTGGGACTATTGGCCAGCCCGGGGAACGTGAATTCTATTTACAGTTCAAGTTCGAGAATGATCACCTCTCCTTTTTAATTGAAAAGCAACAAGTCGCTGCACTGGTAGATCGGTTAGGTATATTGATGAAAGATTTGAAATCTAGAGGGATTTCATTTTCTAAAATCGATTTGCCAACTTTACGCGTACCTTTGATATCAGAATTCACAGTCTCCGACATCTCAATTTCTTGGAATCTTGATCTGAAACGAGTAATGATTTCAATTGGTGATGAAACTGAATCTAATGAATGCGATGTTTTCATTACTCCTGATAACGTTCTTTCTTTTGTCGAAACTTCTCTATTGGTAATTGCAGCTGGACGTGCTACTTGTCCATATTGCGCTTTACCAATTAATCGCGACGGACATTTATGTCCTAGGGCAAATGGTTATCGACGCTAACCTGGATTTACTTCGCAATGGAGAATTCTCTGAATTAAAGCGAATCCCAGTTGCAAGTAATGCTTCAATTTTTTGTAAATTGAGCGACGGTATGAAGCAAATTCACGCAATCTACAAACCGATTGCCGGCGAAAGACCACTTTGGGATTTCCAAGAAGGAAATCTTGCGTTTCGAGAATACGCCACTTACTTAATTGATAGAGCGCTAGGAATTAATGCGGTCCCTACAACGATTTTACGTAATGGACCCTATGGTTTGGGAGCGGTCCAATATTGGATCGAAGAGATCGAAGATCCCGGTCAGAGATTCACTCAAGATTTGAAACAACTTCGGAATATTGCATTGCTAGATGTGGTTGTGAATAACACGGATCGAAAAATCGGACACCTGTTATTCAAAGATGATCAAATTTACGCTTGTGATCACGGCGTTACGTTCCACTCTGAATACAAATTGAGAACAGTTTTGTGGCAGTTTGCTGATTCTCAATTGAACTTAGAAGAATTGGAAAAATTAAATTTTTTAATCAACAATTTGCCTCAAGATCTTCCAAATCTTATAACTGAAAATGAAATATCTGCTCTTAAGAATCGAATTAGTGATTTATTAACTAGTAAGAAATTTCCATTACCACCAACTGATTGGCCGGCCATTCCTTGGCCTCCTTTTTAGTATTATTTTCCAATGAGAAGCTGGCCAGAAGTAGTTCAACCTCCATTACCTAGCAGGTTTAACTTACCTGAGCTATCAATCTTTGATTCTAAAAGTCAGAAAACTAAAATATTTGAAGCTAAAAACACTCGCCAAATGTATGTCTGCGGCATCACGCCTTACGATGCAACGCATTTGGGCCACGCGGCAACATATTTAACTTTCGATTTAATTAATAGATTTTGGACTGCGCAAGGTGCATCAGTTAATTACATCCAGAATATTACTGATATCGATGATCCGCTTTTGGAGCGGGCAAAGCGAGATGGAATTAATTGGTACGAATTAGCGCTCTCTCAAATTGATCTATTTCGCTCTGATATGGTCGCGTTACATATTAAGCCGCCTCGCATTTTTGCCGGAGCGATAGATGAAATTCCCGAAGTAATTAGATCTATTGAAAAATTAGAAAAAAAATCTGCGATTTATCCCGTTGGCCCAGATATCTATTTCGATAAATCCGTTGATTCAAATTTTGGTTCTAGATCGAATTTGTCCGAACCAGAACAGATTCGATTATTTGCCGAACGCGGCGGTGATCCAGATCGACTGGGTAAACGAAATAAATTGGATTCGTTGCTTTGGTTAGCACATAAAGAGGGAGAACCAGAATGGGCTTCACCATTCGGTAACGGTCGACCTGGTTGGCATATTGAATGTGCTTCTATCGCCTTGAAATATTCAAATCACGACGAAGGTGAAATCTTGGATATTCAAGGTGGCGGAAAAGATTTGATTTTTCCACATCACGAAATGTCTGCGGCTCAAATATCTGTACTTACCGGCAAAGAACTGGCATTTGCTTATGTACATAGTGGATTGATTGGTTATGCGGGTGAAAAGATGAGCAAATCCAAAGGAAATTTGCTTTTTGTTTCAAAATTGACGGAGGAGGGAATAGATCCAATGGCAATTCGATTAGCCCTTTTAAGTCGCCCTTATTCAGAAGATACGATGTGGGATAAATCAATGTTTAAGATTGCGAACGATCGATTAAGTAAATGGCGTTTGGCGCTAGCTAGAACAGAGTGTCCAGACACCAGCCCAGTAATTGAATCGATTATTCAAAATTTGGCCAATAATCTTGATACCGAAAAAGCCATACAAGTTATTGATAATTGGTCGGTTAGCGAGGCTACTGGCAACAACGGCAATCCGGGCGAACTTAGTCGAGCAATAGATGCCTTACTTGGGGTGGCGATTTAATTTTCTTCTTGATGTCTTAAGTAACGTTCAAATTCCTTAGCAATAGATTCCGGCGTAGCGGCAGGTATTTCAGCCGCGTCTTTACTTTCCTCAAGTTGTTTCACATATTCCGAAATTTCCACATCATCTTTAGCTAAATCTCCAATTGCGATTTCCCATGCCAACGCAGCATCTGGCAAATCACCTTGCGGTAGGGAAATTTCTAAGAAATCTTCTACTGCATTTAGAAGTGCTAAAGATGCTTTTGGCGAAGGAGTGCCAGATGCATAATGCGGAATTGCCGCCCACATAGAAATGGCATCTAATTCTCGCCGATTTAACGCATCTTGTAGCACGCCGAGAATTCCAGTAGGCCCTTCATATCTACTAACTTCTACTCCCAATTTTTTAGCTAGTTCTGGATGTGTTCCGGTTCCAGTAACTGGAATCGGTCTTGAATGTGGGGTATCAGCAAGCAATGATCCTAACGTTATTGCTAAATCAACTTCTAGATCATCCAGCACATCAATTATTTCAGTAGCAAAAGAAGTCCATCTCATCGATGGTTCCGTGCCATTGATTATTACTAAATCAAAAGGCAGTGATGGAGTAGTGATTCCCCAAACCTTTACTGTTGGCCAAGTTAATCTTCTAATTTTTGAATCATCTATGTAAACATGTGGGCGATTGACCTGGAAATCGAAATATTCTTCTGGGTCTATCTCAGCGATTAGAGTG
>JBDLPY010000069.1:0-4836 GCA_039800785.1 Actinomycetota bacterium | reverse complement strand
CCGCAATTTCACAATAAATTTTTGCACCACGCGCCTTTGCGTGTTCGTACTCTTCAAGTACAAGTACGCCGCCGCCTTCGCCCAACACAAATCCATCGCGATCTGCATCGTATGGACGTGAAGCTTTTTCCGGTGCATCATTTCGAGTTGAAAGCGCCTTCATTGCAGCAAAACCTGACATCGGTAATCCATCTACAGACGCTTCAACGCCACCTGCAATCACCATATCAGCGCGCGAATTTCTAATCATTTCAAATGCATAACCAATCGCTTCCGCACCAGAGGCGCAAGCACTGACCGGAGTGTGTACACCTGCTTTAGCTTTAAATTCCAAACCAACATTTGCTGCTGGACCATTTGGCATAATCATTGGAACGGTATGTGGTGAAACAAAACGCGGACCTTTTTCGACAAGAATTCGATATTGCTCTAATAAAGAGGTAACTCCGCCAATTCCGGATGCAATTACTACGCCAAGACGTTCGCGATCAATATCAGGACTGCCCGCATCGGACCAAGCTTCGCGCGATGCAATTAGGGCAAATTGTTCAGAGCGATCTAAGCGGCGAAGTTCAACTGGTTTCATAACTTCAGATGGTTCGACAATGACTTCTGCGGCAAAATGAACTGGAAGTTCTTTCGCCCATTCTTGTTTTAATAAACGCGCACCAGATTTACCTGCAATTAATGCAGACCAAGTAGATGCAACATCTCCGCCGAGGGGAGTTGTTGCACCTAACCCGGTGACAACTACGCGCTTTTGCGCCATTTAATTAGTTTGAAGCTTTTACGATGAAATTAACTGCATCGCCAACAGTTGCTAAACCTGCAACCTGATCATCAGGAATTTTTACGCCGAAACGTTCTTCAGCTGCAACTACAACTTCAACCATGCTTAATGAATCAACATCAAGATCTTCTGTGAAGTTCTTTCCCATTTCAACTGAAGCTGCTGGAATTCCCGCTACTTCTTCAACGATTTCTTTAATTCCTGAAAGAACTGCATCTTGTGAAAGTGCCATTAAATTATTTTCCTAACAATTGTGGTTCGGTCTTTTCTGAAGTCTTATTCTCTAACGCAATTGCTTTTACTTGCTAGTAGCCGCTGGTTTTGGTGGCAATTTTATGACTTGCCCCGCATAAACCAACCCTGCGCCATATCCAATTATGAGAGCCAGGCCACCATGTAACTCAGGATGTGTTTTTAATAATGAATCCATAGCTAGCGGAATCGAAGCAGCTGAAGTATTTCCGGTTTCGCGAATGTCATCTGCAATTACTACCGACTCTGGCAACTTCATATCTTTTGCCATAGTTTCAATAATTCTTAAATTAGCTTGATGTGGAATAAATGCTTTTAAATCTTCTGGTTTTAGACCAGATGCCTCAATCGCCGCTTTACCAATTTTGCTAATTGAAAATACTGCCCAGCGGAAAACTTTTTGTCCTTCTTGCGCAATGTATGGCCACGGAGCGTTTGGATTGTTTTTAAATTCCAACCAAGAAGGATTCATCCAAATTGCATCACGTGAATCAGCATCTGATCCCCAAACAGTTGGTCCAATTCCTGGTTCGGTCGCTGGCCCAATAACTACAGCGCCGGCACCATCGGCAAAAATAAATGCAGTTGCACGATCTTCTAAATTTAAGAAATCAGTAAATTTTTCGGAACCTACGACCAATACATATTTAGATGTGCCGCCGCGAATTAAATCGCTGCCTAAACCAATGCCATAGGTAAAACCAGCACAAGCAGCACCCAAGTCCATTGCTGCCGCTTTGTAATTTCCTAGGCGCGCAATTAAACCGGTCGCAGCACTTGGAGTTTGCAATGGATATGTAATCGAAGCAAATATGACTGTATCAATTTGATCAGCGGTGATTCCGGCTCGTTCGATTGCTTCGCGCGCCGCAACTTCTGCCATGTCGATTACATCAACATTTTCATCAGCGAAACGGCGAGTTTCGATTCCAGTACGTTGTCTGATCCATTCATCTGAAGAATCAATTTTGGAAACAATTTCCTCATTCGAAACTAATCGGGGAGCGCGGTATGCGCCAACCGACAAAATTGCGCTATCTGAACCTTTATTAACTTTAATCATGCGCCACCGTGTTTGATTGCAAATTCTTTTGCAGCTGGAAGATCTTCTGGTGATTTAAGGGCAAAAGTTTCAATACTTGGTTCCGCCCGTTTTAGAAGTCCGACCAATGTTCCAGCCGGCGGTAATTCAATAACGCCAGTTATTCCAAGTTCGCGAAGTGAGGTCATGCATAAATCCCATCGAACTGGATTGGCAACTTGCGAAACTATTCTAGAAATTGCATCTGACCCACTGCCAACCGTTGCGCCATCTTTATTAGATAAGAGAGCCATTTTCGGATCTGAAATTTCTAATTTTGATACAAATGAAGAAACATGATCTACCGCTGGTTTCATTACCGAAGTGTGAAATGCACCAGCAACTGCCAACGCGCGAACTCTTGATCCGGCTGGTGGATTTTCATTTAATTTTTCAAGTGCATCTAATGTGCCAGCAGCAACAATTTGACCTGCCCCATTGTCATTGGCAGGGGTTAAACCTAATTCTTGTAAAAGTTTTAATACTTCATCGCGTTCGCCGCCAAGCACGGCGCTCATTCCAGTTTCAGATTGAGCTGCTGCTTTTGCCATAGCAATTCCGCGTTGTCGAACAAATTCAAGTGCATGGACTGGCGAAATTACGCCAGAAATTGCCGCGGCAGTTAATTCACCAACTGAATGTCCGGCAGCTGAAATAAATTTAGTAATTCCAAGTTGATGAAAACCGAGCAAGCCAGCCGCAACAATTAATGGCTGCGCATTCGCAGTGTCTTTAATTTCATCAGCCGACGCAGTTGTGCCAAGGCGAGTTAAATCCAAATCGATGTGCAAGGACCATTTTGCGACTAATTGTTTAGCGGAATCATCCATCAACCACGGATTTAACATTCCAGGTGTTTGTGAACCTTGTCCCGGAGCAAGTATGGCTAGCATGGTTTGAGTTTATCTGGTGGAACGAGTTACTAGCCAGACTTGCGTTGAATGCGCCGAAACTGTGATTTTCGAGGATGGTTTTGCAATCACTGGGTTGTATTCAGCTATTTGTTTTGAAGAATCAAATATGGATCGATAACTTTCGCCCCAGTTTTCATCTGGCAATTTAAATTCCGTCTCAGCACCGAATGAATTAAGCATTAGCAATAAGCCATTCTTAGCGCCGGCTTCCATAAACACTGTTAGTGATCGTTTTTCACCATCTTGCCAATGTTCATCTTTCATTTCATTTCCACTCAAACTAAACCAAGCAATATCTTTCCGTTCGGTGCCTAAATCAAAGCGACCAGTGAAAAATTCGGAAGTTAAATCAGCTAAATAAGAGTCTCTAATTTCTAACAAGACTTTCGTGGCGTTTAATAGATCTTTTTCATGGCTATTCAAGTTCCAATTTAAAGTCCAGCCGCCATTAAAACTTTCAGGTGAATTCCAATTTTTTTCATTCAAATTGAGGGGCAACGAATAAGCATTATTCGAACCATTTTGAGTTCGCCCAATTTCATCACCCATCGTGATCATCGGAACACCTGATGATAAAAGCAGCGTCGCCAACATAGATTTATGAATCGATGTGCGGAGATCTTCTATTTCATTTTGATCCGAAGGGCCTTCTACTCCAAGATTCCAAGAGCGATTCGAGTCGCTGCCATCTCTATTTTCTTCAGCATTCGGATCATTGTGTTTGGTGGCGTACCTAGTTAAGTCGGCCATCGTGAAACCATCATGCGCCGTTACAAAATTTATTGAAGATGTCGGACCACGGAAATAAAACGTATCCGATGATCCGCTAATTCTTGACGCTAAATCCGCAACGCCTTCACCATAACCGCGCGCTAAATCGTCTAACCAAAATTGTCGAACTGCATCGCGATATGTGTCATTCCATTCGCGCCAGGGATAAACAAAATCTCCTAATGAATAACGAGTAATATCCCAAGGTTCGGCAATCAACTTCAATTCGCGAAGATGTTCGTCGGCAGTTATAGCCGCAAAGAGTGAGGAGTCGCGCGGAGTACTAGTTCGATTAAGTGCAGTCGCTAGATCGAAACGGAATCCATCAATTCCAATTACGCGATTCCACCAATTTAATGAATCAATTACATAACGCACGCCGTGTGGTTGACCGGCGCTAAATGTGTTGCCGCAACCCGTCATATCTATGTAATCAAAACCATCACCGTGGCGATACCAACTTCTGTTATCAATTCCCCGGAAATTTAAGGTTGGTCCACCGACGCCACCTTCCGCCGTATGGTTATAAACCACATCTAAAATAATTTCGATTCCAGCATCATGTAATCGGTCTACTGCCCAAGAAAGTTCTGCAATTGGATCATCCGTTGCCGCATATGCACGATGTGGCACAGAAAACGAGAGCGGGTTATAACCCCAATGATTTTGGCGCCCGCGATGCCAGATTGCTGGCTCGGTAATGAATTCATGTATTGGTAAAAGTTCTAATGTCGTGACGCGAAGATCTTTTAAGTATTTAATTACAGATTCATGACCAAGCGCACGATATGTGCCACGTTCGTTTTCGGGAATTTCTAAATTGTTGTAAGTGAATCCTTTTACATGAGCTTCATAGATGATGGTGTCTTGCCACGGAATTTGTGGGCGTTTTACGTTTCGCAGCGGATGATGATTTACAACCGAGAGCGGGACGAACCCAAAACTATCTCTGCCATCTATTTCGTTTAAGTCTCCATTTCCAACTCCATCATTGGAAACATGCCCGTATATTTCTGGGGCATATGTAA
>JBDLPY010000068.1:0-3676 GCA_039800785.1 Actinomycetota bacterium | reverse complement strand
ACGGGAATTGCAGCTGCGCTAATTATTGAGGGTGAAATTAGAGCTGCTGATGGTTACGCCGGCGAAATTGGTCATTTAAATGTTGGTGGCGAAACGCCATGCGTATGTGGCAATCGCGGTTGTTTGGAAACTGAAGCATCTGCTGCCGCAATTGCAAAAAAGTATGGCGGCGGTAAAAGCGCGGAAGAAGTTTTTGCTTTAGCGCGAAGCGGTGATGCCAAAGCGATTGAAATCGTTTCAGAATCGGTTGAATTCATAGCGCGGGCTTGTGAAGTTTTAGCAACGCTACTTGGACCCGAAGCAATTATTTTTGGTGGTGGCTTAGCGCAATCTGCTGATTTATTAATCGAACCTTTAACAAAAAAATTAGCTCAGAAATTATCATTTCAGCGAAAAGTGGAATTAAAAACTGCCAAGTTTGGCGTATTAGCCGGCACAATTGGTTCTTCGATGTTGGCTTTTGATTTGGTGAATTCATGATTATTAACGCATCTAAAGCGATTGTCGCTGGCGAATTAAAAACTGATGTCAGCATTGAAGTATCAAATGGAATTATTAAAAATATTGGCGCCGCGGTATCGAATCCAGATAAAACTGTTTCGGTATTGGTTCCAGGTTTTGTAGATATTCATTGCCATGGCGGTGGTGGCACATATTTTTCAAATGATCCAACCAAAGTTGCGGAAACTCATTTGTCACATGGCACAACTTCGGTGCTTGCTAGTTTGGTTACCGAACCTATAGAAACTTTAATTAAACAAGTAGAGCGCATTCGGCCAACAATTGGAATTGGTTCAATTAAAGGAATTCATTTAGAAGGTCCGTACTTGGCGCACACTCATTGTGGTGCTCATGATCCGCAATTACTTCGTGCGCCAAATATTGAAGAATTTCAGAAATTTATTGATGCTTCGAATGGGAATATTCGAATGGTGACTATGGCGCCTGAACTTGAAGGAGCAATTGAAGCAACTAAGTTTTTAGTTAAGAACGATGTTGTAGTAGCACTTGGTCACACTGGCGCAGATGCAGATACAACTAATCGCGCAATTGATGCTGGCGCCACGTTAATCACCCATTTTTCAAATGGCATGCCTAAGCCAGCAACCGGTGCCGGAACAATTGCCGAAGTTGGAATAAAGGATGCGCGATTAGCGCTGGAATTTATTTTGGATGGCCACCATATAAATGATGCGGATGCAACCAATTACTTAACTGCAGCAAGCGGACGCAGCATTGTTATTACCGATGCAATGAGTGCAGCTGGTGCACAGGATGGCGATTACAAAATTGGTGAACTGCCAGTAACGGTTGCCGATGGCGTTGCGCGTTTGAAATCAAATGGCAGTTTGGCAGGTAGCACGCTAACTATGGATCGGGCAGTGTTGCATATGCATAAACATTTAAATTTCTCGCTGGTCGATTCCATAAATGCGGCGAGCAAGTTACCAGCCGAAATTATTGGTTTGAAAGATGTCGGCCAAATCGCTGTTGGATTTAAAGCAGATTTATTGGAATTTGATGGAAGCAACTTTAAACATGTCTGATCATCCAAATCGAAAAGTTGCAAAAGATTTCTTTGAAGAAATCTGGAATCAAAAATTAGAAAGTTCGATAGATAAATTTATCGCCGAAAATGCAGCGGGTAATGATCCGAAATTTGGCGTAGGCCGCGAAAGTTTCCGAGCACAATGGAAAAAATGGATCGCCGCATTTCCGGATTTGAATTTTCGGGTAGATGAAATTATCTGCGAAGGTGATCGTGTTGTGACACGTTGGCATTTAACCGGGACACATACTGGTGATGATTATTTAGGTTTGAAAGCCACTGGATTAAAAGTTGCAGTTGATGGCGTTAGTATCGACACCGTTTCAAATGGCCAAGTAACTGAAGGTTTTGATGCTTGGGATTCGCTGTTATTTAGACAGCAACTTGGCTTAATTGCTAAAGATTAAGATCGAACCGGAAGTTTAAGTAACTCTTCGATTACTTGCGCAACACCATCTTCAACACAAGGTGCCGCAGTAAATTTTGCATGTTTGCTTCCATCTGGGTGGCCGTCTGCCATTGCATAAGAACGAGCTGCCCATTTCAACATTGAAAAATCATTTGGGTTATCACCAAATGCAACTGAATCTTCTGGACCAATTCCGTGACGTTCAGCAATTTTTGCCAGCGTGGCACCTTTAGAAATTCCAAGTGCAGAAATTTCTAATACCGAATCATGTGAATTCGAATGTGTGACAGTAACTAAATCAGTTAAGTCACGATGCGCAATTTCTAACATTTCATCCGAAGATAGTGATTGATCTGCCGAGCGAACTAAAAGTTTTAATGCAGGTTCTTTGATAATTTCTGCAATATCTGGCACACCGTGCAAATCTAATCCGGCGTCCCAGCGCGCTAAATACTTAGTTTCGCGATGAAAGTAGCCATGGCTTTCCACCGCAAATGTTGCTTCGGGAATAGATGTACGCAATCGATCGACAGTTTGTAATTGCGCATCAATTGGAATTAACCATTCTTCTAAAACGCGTTCCTCGTGCAAATCCCAAAGCATTGCGCCGTTTCCGCAAATTGCTTTGCCGTAATCAAAAGTTTCTTTTATTTCGGGCATCCAGCGTGGCGGGCGGCCGGTAACAAAAAAAATTTCGATTCCTAAATCATTTGCTTTATTGAAAGCTGCTTTTGTTCGATCTGTTATTAAGCCAGAGTGTTGAACAATGGTTCCGTCTAAATCAGTTGCAATTAATTTCGGTCGGTAATTCACACCAATTCAAACCGTTTCATTCCTAAATATGGTTGCAGCGCTGCCGGCACATTTACTGTGCCATCAGCATTTTGATGATTTTCTAAAATCGAAACAATCATGCGTGGAATCGCGACCAAAGTTCCATTTAGTGTTGCTACTGGCTTGGTTCCGGATTCACCTTTTGTGCGAATGTTTAATCGACGCGCTTGATATTCAGTGCAATTCGAAGTGCTAGTTACTTCGCGATACGCATCTTGGGTTGGCACCCAAGCTTCACAATCAAATTTACGAACTGCAGAGGAACCTAAATCACCAGATGCCACATCAATTACGCGATATGGGATCTCCATTGCGTTTAGGAAATCTTTCTCCCATTGCAATAAACGTTTATGTTCTTCGGCAGCATCTTCAGGTGCACAGAAGGAAAACATTTCAACTTTTTCAAATTGGTGAACGCGAATAATTCCACGCGTATCTTTGCCATAACTTCCAGCTTCGCGGCGGAAACAAGAAGAGTAACCGGCATAACGCAAAGGTAATTTTGCCGAATCCAATACTTCGTCCATGTGATACGCCGCTAATGGAACTTCGCTGGTACCAACTAAATAAAAATCATCTTCAGCTAAATGAAAAACATTCTCTGCCGCTTGACCTAAAAATCCAGTGCCTTCCATTGCGTGTGGTTTCACTAGAACCGGCGGAATAACTGGGATAAAACCATTCTTACCGGCGCTAGCAATTGCGTAATTAACTAACGCCAACTCCAGTAGCGCGCCAACTCCAGTTAAGTAATAAAAGCGAGCGCCAGATACTTTGGCGCCACGTTCGGTATCAATTGCGCCGATTAATTTGCCAATTTCTACGTGATCTTTCGGTGTGAAATCGAATTTGCGTGGCGTGCCAACTTCTTCAATAACTTTGAA
>JBDLPY010000067.1:0-4209 GCA_039800785.1 Actinomycetota bacterium | reverse complement strand
GCCATCGCATCGCTTCATACAATGAAGAATCAGGTCGTTATCGCGAATTAAAACCAGTTTTCTATATTCCAAATAAAGATCGCCACTTAAATCAAGTTGGCAAAACTGGCCATTACACATTCGAACCTGGTACGCCAGAGCAATTTGAAGTGATGGTTAAGGCAATGAAAGATGCATATGTAACTGCATATGACAGCTATCAAAAAATGTTAGATGTAGGAATTGCCCGCGAAGTTGCTCGCGCGGTATTACCAGTTGCAACCTATTCATCAATGTATGTCACGATGAATGCTCGTGCGCTAATGAACTTTTTGTCACTACGCACCTCACGCGAGGGGTCACATTTTCCAAGCTACCCACAACGCGAAATCGAAATGGTTGCCGAGAAGATGGAAGAGCATTTCAAGCAATTGATGCCGTTGACTTACGCAGCATTTGAAAAATCTGGTCGCGTAACACCGTAATAAAAGATAGCCTTCGACTATGTCTATCGCAGCACCATTTGGCCGACTCTCGTCGGCGATGATTACGCCATTTACCAAATCTGGCGAAATCGATTGGGCGGGCGTAGAAAAATTAGCGGCACATTTAATTTCAACTGGCCACGATTTCATCGTCGTAAATGGAACTACTGGTGAAGCGCCAACAACTTCGGATGAAGAGAAAACCGAAATCATTAAAGTTGTTAAAAAAGCGATGGGTGGCAAAGGCAAAGTTGTAGCTGGTGCCGGAAATAACGAAACTTCGCATTCAATCGAACAAGCAAAAATGGCTGCCACTGCTGGCGCCGATGGACTTTTAGTTGTTACTCCGTATTACAACAAACCACCACAAGCTGGAATCGAAGCGCACTTCAAAGCGATTGCAGAAGCAACAGATTTACCAGTAATGCTTTATGACATTCCTGGCCGCACTGGAATGGCGATCGAACCAGACACGATTGTTAAATTGGCAGTGCACCCAAATATCGTTGCGTTAAAAGATGCCAAAGGCGATGTCGCTTCAACTTCGTGGGTTATTAAGCGCTGCGGTATTCCAGTTTATTCTGGAGATGACATTTTAAATTTGCCACTGCTTTCAGTTGGCGCAGTTGGTTTCGTAAGCGTATGTGGTCATACCGTTGGTTCACATTTGCGCGAAATGTTAGATGCTTGGTTTGCTGGCAATGCAGCGCGGGCGCTAGAAATTCATCAACAATTGCTACCAGTATTTACTGGAACATTTAGAACTCAAGGTGCGATTTTGACTAAGGCCGCATTAAATCTAATGGGACTTCCAGGTGGATTTACGCGTTTGCCATTAGTTGATGCAACAGCAGAGCAGATCGAGCAATTGAAAAAAGATCTCACTGCTGGTGGCGTTAAGTTTTAATTTATGAATCATCCGCATCCAGATTTAGGTATTCCCGGTCCGCTCCAAAATAACGCGTTGCGGTTAGTGCCACTTGGTGGCCTCGGTGAAGTCGGCCGGAACATGATGACGTACGAAATCAACAATGAAATATTGATTGTTGATTGTGGAGTTTTATTTCCAAAAGAGAATCAACCTGGAATTGATTTAATTTTGCCGGATTTTTCCTACATCCGAGATCGATTAAACGATGTCGTCGGAATCTTGTTAACTCATGGGCACGAGGACCACATCGGAGCGATTCCATTTCTGTTACGCGAACGCGGCGATATTCCAATTTATGGTGCGCCATTAACGCTTGCTTTAATTGCGGCGAAATTAAAGGAACACCGAATCACTGGTGATTTACGCGAAGTAAATGCGGGACACAATGTAAAAATCGGTGAGTATCAAGTTGAATTCGTTCAAGTAAATCATTCAATTCCAGATTCATTAGCCGTTGCAATCAAAACCAAAGCCGGAGTTGTACTTCAAACTGGCGATTTCAAAATGGACCAGTTGCCACTCGATGACAAAATCACTGATTTAGTTAAGTTCGGGCAATTGGGTGAAGCTGGTGTGGATTTGTTCTTAGTCGATTCCACAAACGCCGATATTCCAGGTTTTACGCCAAGCGAACGCGAGATTGCACCAGTAATCGAACGGGTAATTAAAAATACTAAACGTCGAGTAATTGTCGCTTCGTTCGCATCACACGTGCATCGAATCCAGCAAGTCATTGATGCAGCACATGCTCAAGATCGCAAAGTAGCGTTTGTCGGCCGTTCAATGGTACGCAATATGAAAATAGCTGAGCAATTGGGATATTTAAAAATTCCGAATAACATCATGTTTGATTCGGACGAATTAGATAAAGCAGGGGATGACGTAGTTTTGATTTGCACTGGTTCGCAAGGTGAACCTTTAGCAGTTCTTTCTCGGATTGCATTTGGCGAGCACGCGATTCGCGTCGGGGCTGGCGATACTGTGCTGCTCGCATCTTCGTTGATTCCGGGAAATGAAGCGCCAGTATTTAATTTGATCAATGAATTGACGCGCATGGGTGCGAAAGTTGTACATAAAGGAAATGCCATGGTGCATGTTTCTGGGCACGCTGCAGCGGGCGAATTGTTGTACTGCTATCAAATTGTTAAACCGAAACACGTTTTGCCAGTACATGGCGAATGGCGCCATTTAAAAGCAAATGCTGAATTAGCAATTCGAACTGGGGTACCACGCGAAAACACCATCACAATCGAAAACGGAATTGTGATCGATTTAGTTGCAGGAAAACCAAAAGTGGCTGGCGCAGTTCCGTGTGGCTATGTTTACGTTGATAGCCAAACTGTTGGCGAAATTACTGAAACAACTTTGAAAGATCGTTTAATCTTGGGCGAAGAAGGTTTCATTTCAGTAATAGTGGTTGTTGATTCGCAAAACGGTCGCATAGTGGCAGGCCCAGATATTCATGCGCGAGGTTTCACGGAAGATCATGCGCTATTTGATGAAGTGAAATTGCGAATTGAAAAAGCTTTGGCACAT
Organism: Actinomycetota bacterium; assembly: GCA_039800785.1. Taxonomy (GTDB): domain Bacteria; phylum Actinomycetota; class Actinomycetes; order Nanopelagicales; family Nanopelagicaceae; genus ZLKRG08. The sequence goes on along the minus strand of JBDLPY010000067.1, from coordinate 1,278 downwards.
GCAGTTGCAGGCGGAACAAATGGAACACACGCACTTTCTCAAGTTGTTCGCAAAACTGTTGGAAATTGGGTTGGATCGGAACATCGCAGAAAGCCAATGATTGTTCCGGTCGTCATCGAGGTTTAAGCGGCGCGCCTACCATTTACTTTGCGCGTAAATAAATAGTCTTGGGCGTGTGGCCAAATCAAAAAAGAAGAAATCCAGCGGAGTAGTAGCGCTACTCGGCGGAGCTTTATCTGGAATTTGGCGATTAATTGCTAAAGGATTTGGCGGTTCAGTTCGTTTTGTTGCGCGCGGTGCAAAAGATTTAGATCCAGAACACCAACGCGATGGTTTCGCACTTCTACTTGTAATCATCGGATTAGCTGCGGTTGGTGGCACATGGTTGCATGGCAGCAATTTAGTTTCGAGATATTTATATTCCTTCTTTTATGGTGGCTTTGGCCGTATTGGCGTTCTGACTCCATTGGTGTTTTTCTATTTCGCAACCAGATTATTTAGAGTCCCGGATGAAAAACGCGCCACTGCTCGAATTACAGTCGGAACCATTGCGTTAATCATTTCGTCAACCGGCATGGCCCACTTATTAAATGGTTCTATCGGAACTGGTGCGACTGCAATGCGCGAAGGCGGCGGTTGGATTGGGTATGCCGTTTCAAAGCCGTTAGTTGGCTTATTAACTTCGATTCTTACTTACCCTGTTTTGCTTTTGATTTTTTTCTTCGGAATATTAGTTGTAACAGCAACGCCAGTTTCGCAAGTTGGGATTCGCATTAAATCTACGATTATTTGGCTTTGGAGTAAATTGCCACGGCGCGAAAAAGCCGAGTTTGAAATTAGTGAAAGTGAACCATTTGAATCGCCACTTGTTGCGCAATACGACGATGAGGATGATTTAGATGAAGATGATGAAGAATATTTAGAGCCAACTGTTCCGATAGCAAAACCAAAAGCAGAAACACCGGCACCGAAGCGCGCTCAACAATTACTACTCAATCACGACGCAAAATATGAATTACCACCATTGGATTTACTTCGTTCGGCACCAGCTTCGAAACAGAAAACTAAAGCGAATGACGTTGTGGTGCAGGCTTTAACTGAAGTTTTCGCGCAATTTGAAATTGATGCCGAAGTTACTGGTTTTATGCGCGGACCAACTGTTACTCGTTATGAAGTTGAATTAGGTTCTGCCGTAAAAGTTGAACGAATTACTGCGCTTTCGAAAAACATTGCTTATGCCGTAGCTTCTAGCGAAGTTCGGATTCTTTCGCCTATTCC
>JBDLPY010000066.1:0-4030 GCA_039800785.1 Actinomycetota bacterium | reverse complement strand
GGTTCGTCCATTTTTACAACGTCGCCTTCTTTTTTCAGCCAACGCGTAACTGTTCCTTCAGTAACTGATTCGCCAAGTGCTGGCATCTTTACCGAAAAGCTCATTACTTCCTTCTTTCTTCTACCGTGCCAATATTAACCGTGTGCGTGCAAAGGTTTGCCAGCTAAAGCCAAATGAGCTTCGCCGAGCGCTTCCGACATCGTTGGGTGAGCGTGAATTAATGGAGCAACATCATCTGCGCTTGCTTCCCAATTGAAAATTAACTGTGCTTCAGCGAGCAATTCGCCAACTCGAGCGCCAACCATATGAATACCGAGAACTGGACCATTCTTCTGTGCAACCAATTTAATTGATCCAGCTGTTTTCAAAATATTAGCTTTACCGTTACCTGCTAAGTCGTAGGTAAGTTCAACGACATCATGGCCACGTTCTTTTGCAGTTGCGGTAGATAGTCCAACTGATGCAACTTCAGGTTCAGAATAAGTAACGCGTGGAACTCCATCGTAATTAATTGGACGCGGATTCAAACCAGCGATTTCTTCTGCAACCAAAATTCCTTCTTGGAATCCAACGTGCGCAAGTTGTAGCGTTGGAATTAAATCGCCAACTGCCCAAATTCCCGGAACTGAAGTACGGCATTTATTGTCAACAATGATGTGTCCGCGATCCATTTTAATTCCAGCTTCTTCATAGCCGAGACCTTGTGAAACCGGTCCACGACCAACAGCAACTAGTAATACATCTGCGGTGAAAGTCTTTCCATTTTCCAAAGTCACGGTGACGCCATTTCCATCTACTTTGTGTGATTGGAATTTAGTACCGACTTCGAAATTGATACCACGCTTGCGGAAAGCGCGTTCAATCTGTTTCGATGAAGATTCATCTTCAAGTGCGATCAATCGAGGCAAACCTTCAATGATTGTTACTTCAGCTCCGAAAGATTTCCAAACTGAAGCGAATTCACAACCGATAACGCCGCCGCCAAGCACGATCGCGCTCTTCGGTACATAATTTAAATGTAGCGCTTGATCTGAAGTCATCACTTTGCTGCCATCAATATCTAGCCCCGGAAGAGTTTTTGCGTAAGAACCTGTTGCCAGAATTACGTTCTTGCCGGTGTATTGCTGTCCGTTAACTTCAACCGTGTTCTTGTTTACTAAGCGGCCTTTGCCTTCAACATATGTAATGCCACGGGACTTAACTAAACCTTGTAAGCCTTTATGTAACTTAGAAATTACGCCATCTTTGTATGCGTTTACGCCATTCATGTCGATTGAATTGAATGTGGCATTGACGCCAAACTCGTGCGCTTCACGTGCGCTATCTGCTACTTCGCCAGCATGAAGCAGCGCTTTGGTTGGAATACAACCGCGATGTAAACATGTGCCGCCTAATTTGTCGGCTTCAATCAGCGCAACTTTCATTCCAAGTTGCGCACTGCGAAGCGCACACGCGTAACCGCCAGATCCACCACCGAGAATCACTAAATCAAATGACATTTAAATTCCTAACAACTCAAACCTAGGGTTAATCTTGCCAAGAAAAGTCAGAAGTTACTAACTGACAAATTCGATGAGAGTGCGCACTGCCACACCTGTGCCACCTTTTGGCGTATATCCATGAGCATTGCCTTCATTAAAGGCTGGCCCAGCGATATCTAGGTGTAACCAAGGTAATTCTTCGCTCACAAATTCCCGCAAAAAGAGACCAGCGACGAGCATGCCACCATTTCGATCGCCTATGTTTGCGATATCAGCAACTGGTGAATCCAATGAAGCACGCAATTCTTCTGGCAACGGCATTGGCCAAAATAATTCACCAGTAATTTCAGCAGCGCTTAAAAACTTATTTGAAAACTTTTCATCATTAGTCATCACGCCACTGGTACGAGTACCAAGCGCAATCATTTGTGCGCCAGTTAATGTTGCAACGTCAATGATGCCATCAAGTTTTTTACTTTCTTGCGCTTTCATTAGCGCATCAGCTAAAACAAGACGACCTTCAGCATCGGGATTTAGAACTTCAACTGTCTTGCCACCATAAATTTCGATGATGTCACTTGGACGCGTTGCCGTATCTGAAACCATATTTTCAGCCAGCGGCGCCCAAGCTTCGATCGCAACCGGTAATTTCATTTCCGCGATAGCAAGCAGTGCGGCGCAGACTGCAGCAGCACCGCTCATGTCGCACTTCATTGTCTCCATACCTTTAGCGGGCTTTAGCGCTAAACCGCCAGAATCAAATGTGATTCCTTTTCCGACGAAAGCAAATTTTTTCTTAGCCTTTGCTGGAGTGTAAGAAAGATGCAATAACCGCGGAGGGTTAGCTGATCCTTGGCCAACGGCTGTGATGCCGCCGTAACCACCGGTTCGCAATTCCTTTTCGTTCCAGCTTTTAACTTTTACGTTAGAAACTTTCTTAGCTGAAGCAGTTAATTTCGCGACAAAAGTACTTGGATTCAAATGGCTCGGTGGGGTATTAATTAAATCTCGGACCAAATGCACATATTTTGCTTCGATTTCAGCCCGTTTCAAAATATTGGATGAACCATTTCCAAAAATAATAATTTCAGAAAGCGGTGCTTTCTTATCTTGTTTTGTATCGCTCAAAAATTCAATAAACGAATAGGAAGCTAAAGTTGCTCCTTCGGCATTAGCTTTTTCATTTTGCCCAATGGCAAAAGTTGCGCTTTTTAGCCCGAAAAGCGCGCGAGCAGCTGCACCGGCTGCGCGACGAATTTTTTCGCTGGAATAATTCGTTTCAGAATCACCTAAGCCAGAAAAAATTATTACTTTGGTTGATGAACCAGGCAATTTAATAACTTCATCAATGGCACCGGTGGCGCCCAAATCTTTAAGAGCTGGCAATAATTCGGCAGTATCCAGTTTCAATTTGCCGCTTTCGATCACCAAACCGGATTTAGTTTTTGCTAAACCAACTACCAATGCTTCGGTTTTTACAATTCCAGTGGAAAATCGCAGCGCCATAACCGCGAGCCTAATAGCAAATCTCGATAAGGTGTAATCATGAAACACTCGCCACTTGAAAGCCGCCACATTGCACTTGGCGCCAAAATGGCAGACTTCGGTGGTTGGCAAATGCCAATCGAATATCCAAATGGTGGGGTCTTAGCCGAACATCAGGCAGTGCGGGATGAAGTTGGAATTTTCGATGTTTCACATTTAGGAAAGATTTGGATCATAGGCAGCGGAGCGCTTGAGTTTGTAAATTCAATTGTGACAAATGATTTGAATCGAATTAGCGATGGGCAAGCTCAATATTCTCTACTTTGCAACGAAGCCGGCGGAGTAATCGATGACTTGATTATCTACCGATTCAATAAAGATGAAATATTCATAATTCCAAATGCGGCAAACTGTGCGACCGTCTTTGAAACGCTACAAGCGGAAGCGCCAGAACATTTGCAATTAGAAAATGCTCATGAAAAGTATGCCGTGATCGCAGTTCAAGGGCCGAAATCGAAAGCGACACTCGAAAGTTTTGGCATCAAATTAGATTTGGAATACATGAGTCACGGGCGATACGTGATCAATGGGGAAGATTTAATTATTTGTCGCACTGGATATACCGGCGAACATGGCTACGAATTGCTGCCAACATCTGAAAACAGTTTAGCTATTTGGGATGCGCTAGCCAGTAATAATGTGCAAATTTGTGGTTTGGGTAGCCGTGACACATTGCGTACCGAAATGGGTTATCCGTTACATGGCCAAGATCTATCGCCAACAATTTCGCCCGTGACAGCTGGAAGTATTTGGGCAGTGGGATTTGATAAACCAACTTTCCATGGCGCCGATGCGCTGCGAATCGAAAAAGCAGATGGTTCAAAAAAGAAACTTAGAGGTTTGAAATTATTGGATCGCGGAATTCCGCGAGCTCACATGAAAGTAATTGGCGCCGGCGAAGTCACAAGTGGCACTTTCTCGCCGACGCTGAAAATTGGAATTGGATTAGCTTTAATCGATTCAAAATATGGAATCGGTGATCAAGTGAAAATTGACATTAGAGG
>JBDLPY010000065.1:0-5982 GCA_039800785.1 Actinomycetota bacterium | reverse complement strand
AATCGTTTAGTAGAGATTGAAATAGATCTAAATGCCGGAAGCCACAGCGCAACAATTTGGACCAATGATTTAACGCATGACTATGTCCACGAAAATTCGGCGTACTCAACATGATCGTAATTAAATTTGGTGGTCATGCAATGACCGATTCAACCGGAAAATTTGCTGCGGTGATAAAGAATTATCTGGATTCAGGGAAGCAATGTGTAATTGTGCATGGCGGAGGTCCGCAAATTGATCAGGCATTGAAGACGCATCAATTAGAAAGTACTTTCGTAGGTGGGTTTCGGGTTACAACTCCAGAAATATTTGCCATTGTTCAACAGGTTCTAACCGGAACAGTTTTGCGCGAAATTGTGGGACATTTGAGAACATATGATGTTCCGGCTGTTGGTATTAGTGGACGCGACGGCGGAACTTTGAAAGCGACGATACTAAAAACTTTAATTGATGGTTCTGCGGCCGATCTAGGCAGAGTAGGCGAAGTTTGCCAAGTCGATACCGCACTTCTACGTTCACTTTTAAATTCCAAATTCATCCCGGTTATCTCTCCAATTGCCGTGGAAATTGATGGTGAAGTAGAACTCGCCCAACACGGATTAAACGTGAATGCAGATTTGGCGGCGGCCGCAATTTCAGGAGCTTTAAATTCCGAAGCGCTGATTTTCATGACCGATGTGGCGGGAATTTATCGGAACTGGCCGGATAAAGATTCGTTAATTGAGACTATCTCAGCTAGCGAACTGGAATCCATAAAAAATGATTTTGACGGTGGAATGGCACCCAAAGTAAAAGCTTGTTTGGAGGCTGTAGCTAAAGGAGCGAATGCAGTTCGAATCATTGATGGTCGTAACCCAGATGCGTTATCAGAGGCCTTGTCTGGTACGGGTGGAACGTTGGTAACCAAATGAAATCGCTTTCTTCAAGATGGGAATCGGTTTTTCAAAAAAATTACGGCACGCCTAAAATAAATCTCATCAAAGGTTCTGGGCTTGTTGTTGTAGACGAAACCGGTAAAAAGTATTTGGATTTTATTGGTGGCATCGCCACAAATGTTTTAGGCCATGCGCATCCGGCTATTATCAAATCGGTAACTAAACAAATAAAACAATTAGGCCATGTCAGTAATTTGTATGCCAATCCAGTATCGATGCAATTAGCAGAGCTGCTGGTCGATCTGACAAATGAAGATGATGCAAAAGTTTTTTTCTGTAATTCTGGCGCCGAAGCAAACGAAGCAGCTTTGAAATTGTCACGCAAAACTGGAAAGTCAAGAATTATTTCTACGGAGGGTTCGTTTCATGGTCGAACCATGGGTGCCTTATCGCTCACTGGACAGCCGGCTAAACGCGACATTTTTAAACCAATTTTGAAAAAAATTAAGTATGTCGAATACGGAAATGTTCAATCGCTCAAATCTGCAATAAACCGCAAAACTGCGATGGTAATTGTGGAGCCGATTCAAGGAGAAAATGGAGTAATAGTTCCGCCCAAGAATTATTTGAAAGCAGTTCGTAAAATCTGCGACGAATACGGCGCATTAATGGTTTTAGATTGTGTGCAAACTGGAATGGGTCGAACTGGAACATTTTTTGGTTATGAGTCAGAAGGCATCACGCCAGATGTAATTACTTTGGCCAAAGGTTTGGGTGGCGGCTTGCCAATTGGAGCAATGATTGCAATTGGTCCCGCAGCTCATCTATTCAAACCTGGAGATCATGGTTCAACATTTGGCGGCAATCCAGTTTCTGCTGCTGCTGGTATAGCGGTGATTACTGAAATTAAGAAACGCAAACTAGAACTAAACGCCACAAAAATGGGTGAAAAATTAATACGGGATTTATCCAAAATCGAAGGTGTTTCGCAGGTAAGAGGTAAAGGGTTACTGATTGGAATCGGTCTGGCAAAACCTTGGGCAAATGAAATTTCAAATTACCTTCTTGCGAAAGGTGTTTTAGTTAATGCACCTAATCCAAATACGATTCGAATTGCTCCGGCATTAATTCTCAACTCTAAAGATGTAGAGAAATTTATAAGAATATTCAAAGAGGTGATGAGAAATGGTTAAAAACGGAACTGGGGCAGCAGCTCGAAAGTCGAAGTTAATCTATTTGATTGAAGCTGGCTTGATTCATTCTCAGTCAGATGCCGTGTTGCAATTAAAGAAGAGTGGTTTCAAGGTTACTCAAGCAACCGCTTCCAGAGACCTCGAGGAGATTGGCGCAGTTAGAGCACGAAACTCAGCGGGTGAAATGATTTATCAATTGAATTCAAGTAATCCGGTTATTCGTTCAAATTCCAATAGTTTGATAATTTCAATTGAATCGAGCGGAAATCTTGTAGTAATTAAAACTCCTGCTGGTGGAGCGCAATTATTAGCATCGAACTTGGATCATGGTGGAAATAAATCGATTATCGGTACGATTGCTGGCGACGACACGGTTCTGGTGATTTCAAGAAAAGCCAATGGCGGCGCTGAACTTGCGAAAGAATTAGCTTCCGGAAATATTAGAGGGAGAAAATAGTGGCGCTTTGGGGTGGCAGATTTACGGGCTCAGCCGCGAGCGCCGCAGAAGCTTTATCTCGCAGCGTTCATTTTGATTGGCGGTTAGCGCCCTACGATTTACGCTCTTCGATTGCCCATGCATCAGGGTTGGAAAAAGGTGGAATCCTCACAAAAGATGAAGCTGGAAAAATCAAGAGCGCATTAAAACAAATAATGTCTGAAGTCGAATCAGGAAATTTTCAAATCAACGATTCTGATGAAGACGTACATAGCGCTTTAGAGCGCGGTTTAATCGAGAAGTTATCGGATCTAGGTGGAAAGCTTCGGGCTGGACGATCTAGGAACGATCAAGTTGCAACAGATTTAAGATTGTACGCGATTGACCATTTATTGGAAGTTTCTTCAGAAATTATTGCACTCCAAAGAGCGTTATTAAATAAATCGAAGGAATATGCAGATGCGCCGGCACCTGGTTTTACTCACTTGCAACACGCGCAACCAGTTCTCTTTGGTCATGAATTGGCAAAACATATTCACGCTTTTGAACGTGACCTTGGTCGGATCAACGATTGGTTAATTCGCTCCGCGATTAGTCCACTTGGCGCAGGCGCACTTGCTGGCTCTTCGTTGCCATTAGATCCAAAAGCTTCGGCTACAGATCTCGGTTTTGTTGCACCACTTGGAAATAGCATCGACGCTGTTTCGGATCGAGATTTCGTTGCCGAGGCGCTATTCATTTTGGCAATGGTTGGTGTTCATTTATCTCGAATCGGCGAGGAATGGACTATTTGGTCTACAACCGAATTTGGCTGGGCGAAATTAGCGGATGAATTTTCAACCGGCTCTTCAATCATGCCGCAAAAAAAGAATCCAGATATGGCCGAATTAGCGCGCGGTAAAACGGGTCGATTAGTTGGAAATTTAACTAGCGTTTTAACAATGTTGAAAGGTCTGCCATTTGCGTACAACCGTGATTTACAGGAAGACAAAGAGCCTCTTTTCGATTCGATCGATACTTTGATGTTGGTTTTACCTGCGATTACCGGAATGGTTGCAACTACTGATTTCAACCGAGAGAAAATGGCTGCAAGCGCTGGCACTGGTTATTCACTAGCAACTGAAATTGCAGATTACTTAGTTAGAAAAGGTATGCCGTTCGCCAAGGCGCATGAAGTTTCGGGCAAATGCGTAGCTATCGCTGAACAACGCGGAGTTGAATTAGATGAGTTAACAGATTCAGATTTTGCAGCGGCTGACCCGTCACTGGATGGGGGTGTCCGTTCGGTCTTGTCCGTGGCTGGCGCACTCTCCGGTCGAACTACAGTTGGTGGTACCGCTCCGACTGAGGTATCGCAGCAATTGAGCCATTTGACGGATGCACTCTTGATCACAGAAAAGACAATTAATAAACATCGGAAAGCTTTTTCCGAGATGATGAGCCAATGAGCAACCAATTTCTAGATGATTTGAAGTGGCGCGGGCTTTTAGCCCAAACCACGGACGAAACCGAATTGGCCAAAGCCTTAGAAAAACCGATCACCGCCTATATTGGTTTTGATCCGACTGCGCCATCGCTTCACGTTGGAAACCTGGTTGTCCTCTTGGTTTTGCGAAGACTTCAATTGGCAGGCCATAAGCCAATAGCGCTAGTTGGTGGCGCCACTGGATTGGTAGGCGACCCATCTGGTCGAAACGATGAACGCACTTTAAATGAAGAATCTCTAGTTTCTGATTGGGTGGCTCGGATTCGAAACCAAGTTTCCAAGTTTCTTGATTTCGATGCGAAATCAAATCCGGCAATCGTGGTTAATAATCTTGATTGGACCAAGGATTTATCAGCGCTAGATCTATTGAGGGGGATTGGTAAACATTTCAGCGTCAACCAGATGCTCTCAAAAGATTCGGTTTCTTCAAGGTTGGAAAGTGGCGGAATTTCATACACCGAATTTTCTTATCAAGTTCTGCAGGCGTTGGACTATTTAGAGTTATACCGTCGCCACGACTGTACCTTGCAATTAGGTGGGTCAGATCAATGGGGCAATATCGTTGCTGGACTCGATTTGATTCGCAAAGTTGATGGTGGAAGTGCTCATGCATTAACCGTTCCGTTGCTAACCAAAACAGATGGGTCTAAATTTGGCAAGACGGCATCTGGTTCAGTTTGGTTAGACCCAGAGATGACTTCGCCATATGCTTTCTACCAATATTGGATTCAAACCGCAGATGCCGATGTAATCAATTTCTTAAAGGTGTTTACATTTTTATCAAAGTCTGAAATTGATGAACTTGCAACATCTGTGGCCAGTGATCCAGGGGCTCGAGCAGCCCAACGTGCCTTGGCTCGCGAATTGACCACTATGGTACATTCGAAGGCCGATTGCGATCAGGCGGAGCTCGCTGCTAAGGCCCTTTTCGGCCAAGGCGATCAAGGTATATTAGAAAGCTTGGAAGAAAAAACCTTGATCTCAGCGTTACAACAGTTACCAAGTACCGAAATTGCATCGTTAGATGAAATCCCAACCTGGATTGATTTAGCAGCAGCTACCGGAGTGGTGGATTCCAAGTCGGCAGCCCGGCGAATCGTGAAAGAAGGCGGGGCCTACCTCAACAACCTCAAGGTTGAGGGGGAGGATTTTGCCCCTACTAAAAGTGATTTCCTCCACGGAAAGGTCGCACTTTTACGTAAAGGTAAGCGTGATTTGGCAGCTATCTGGGTCAAGGGAGCCAAATAGCTGATCCAACGGGTTAGCTGGTTTTAACCGGATTTGACCCTTTTAGCCAGTCATACCTAGAATTACCCCTCTTGCCGCCCTCGGACGATTTAGGCCGAATGGCAGGATTCCCAAATAGATCGAGTGAAAACTCGCGATTTGTTCGCGTGCAATTCCTTGAGTAAATTTGGTGGTTGCCCTAATAAATGAAAATTTATTTTTTGTTTATGAGTGCGCATCCGTACCTTGAGAACTCAACAGCGTGCCATAAAGTCAATGCCAATGAATGCATTAATTTTATTTTTTAAATTAATTTAATTAATTTTTAATTTCAAAATTGCATTCGAATTAAAGCAATATCCTTTGGTATAGACAAAAATTAACGACAGTTAGTTTGTCTTTTTATAGCCAGAAAACTTTCTATGGAGAGTTTGATCCTGGCTCAGGACGAACGCTGGCGGCGTGCTTAACACATGCAAGTCGAGCGATGAAGTTACTTCGGTAATGAATTAGCGGCGAACGGGTGAGGAACACGTGAGGAATCTGCCATTCACTCTGGGATAACACCGGGAAACCGGTGCTAATACCGGATATATAAATTTTGCGGCATCGCAGAATTTAGAAAGTTTTTCGGTGAATGATGACCTCGCGGCCTATCAGCTTGTTGGTGAGGTAATGGCTCACCAAGGCGACGACGGGTAGCCGGCCTGAGAGGGCGACCGGCCACACTGGGACTGAGACACGGCCCAGACTCCTACGGGAGGC
>JBDLPY010000064.1:0-6390 GCA_039800785.1 Actinomycetota bacterium | reverse complement strand
CAGCGCTAAGCCTATAAAGGTAACCTTGCCCTACGCAAAAATGCGCCTAATACTTACTGGGAGTTATTAACTTGAGTAATAAAAAATTTGGCCGTCCGTTTTGGACTGCAATCGTGGTTATATTTATTTGGTTTGGTGCTAGCGGAGTTTTTGGTCCGTTGTTTGGCAGCCTTTCATCGGTCCAAACAAATGATCAAGAATCGTTTTTGCCGGCTTCAGCTGAATCAACTATTGCATCACGCGAAATTGCAAAATTTTCAGATAAAAACAATATTCAACTCCCAGCCCTTGTTTTATTTGAAGGTGACGTAACACAAGAGAAAGTAGTCGCAGTCAATTCTTGGTTGCAAGGAATATCTGATACCAAAATCGAAAACAGCGAACGAACCATTGGCGAATTTTTAACCCAAGGCCAACCAGTTATGGCCTACCCAGCTCAAGATGGCAAAGCCATCCTGGGTTCCATTCCAATTAGTTTGGATGCAGCAGGTGAACAATTAGAAAATAAAGAACCAGTCTTACCGGCAATTATTAAAACGGTTCGTGATGGCGTTGCCGAGTACTCAAAAGAATCTGGTTGGAATGTGAGTGTTACCGGACCGGGAGCAATTCTTGGTGACTTATTCGGCGCCTTCGGTGGTATCGATTCAACACTGCTATTAACTACACTTGGTGTAGTTTCAATTATTTTGATTTTGGTTTACCGATCACCGGTACTTTGGATCTTGCCACTGCTCTCCGCAGTATTTGCTTTATCAACCGCCGGTGGAATTATTTATATGTTGGCAAAAGCAAATGCGCTGACACTTAGCGGACAATCACAAGGCATCCTTTCAGTATTAGTACTTGGCGCCGCAACTGATTACGCGTTGCTCTTAATATCTAGATATCGCGAAGAACTTCATCATCACGAGTCTGTAGTGGAATCTATGCGCGTTGCCTATAAAGGAACTTTCGAACCAATTTTGGCTTCCGGCTTAACAGTTATCGCTGGCTTGATGGTTTTGTTATTAAGTGATTTGAAAGGAAATCAGTCACTCGGCCCAGTTGGCGCAATTGGAATTGCATCATCCATGGTGACGATTTTGACGTTACTTCCTGCGTTACTAGTTGTGTTTGGGCGTTGGATTTTCTGGCCACGCATTCCGCAATTTGATGACAAGAATGCACAGTTAGAAGGTTTTTGGGCGAAAGTTGGAAATCTTGTTGCCCGTCGACCAAAGCAACTAGCAATTAGTACCGCATTGATTCTGGTTATTTTTGCCGGCTTTGCAACTACTTTAAAAGCGGATGGTTTATCTACAACCCAAGCTTTCACTGGAAAAATTGATTCCGTAGTTGGCCAAGATAAATTGCTAAAACATTTTCCGGGTGGCCAAGGCCAACCAACTCAAATTGTGGTGAAGCAAGAGTCAGCTGATGCAGTTGCAACCGCAGTTCGTGGCATCGAAGGAATTGCAGCAGTTGATTACTTACGCGATGGCGTTGAAATTCCAGGTCAACCGCAGCCACCAATTAAAGTTGTGCAAGATGCAGTGATCTTGAATGCCACTTTAGATTTTGCGCCAGATTCTGAAGCAGCGCGTAAATTAGTACCAACAATTCGTGAGGTAGCAAAGAAAGTCGACGCTTCAGTTTTGGTTGGTGGTGGCAGCGCAGTTAATTACGACGTTGACGTAGCGGCACAACACGATAATCGAACAATTATTCCAATCGTATTAATCCTGATCGCGTTGATCTTGACTGTATTACTGCGCAGCATTCTTGCCGGTGCAGTATTGCTGGCTACAGTTGTACTTTCATATTTTGCAACTATCGGTGTTTGCCAATTGGTATTTGAACACATTTTCAAATTCCCAGGTGCAGATACCTCATTCCCGCTCTTTGCATTTATTTTCTTAGTTGCACTTGGTATCGATTACAACATCTTCTTAATGACTCGAGTTCGAGAAGAAAGCATCAAGCGCGGTACTCGGGAAGGTGTAATTCGTGGCTTAACTGTTACCGGTGGTGTGATTACGTCTGCCGGAATTGTTTTAGCTGCAACTTTCGCCGTACTTGGCGTTTTGCCTCTGGTTTTCCTAGCTGAACTTGGATTCGCAGTTGGTTTCGGTGTGCTGCTAGATACCATCGTGGTTCGATCACTACTAGTACCTTCAATTGTTCGCGTTGCGGGCAAGAAGATCTGGTGGCCATCTAAATTGGAGAACTAAATGCGCGTCGGATTAGTTGGCTATGGCTTAGCGGGAAGAGTTTTTCATGCGCCGTTAATTAGCGCAGCCGGGATGGATTTAGTTGCAATCGTTACTAATAACCCAGAACGCATCGCACAAGCCAAAGCCGATTATCCAAGTGCAACAATTTGCAAAAACGTAACTGAATTAATTGCAGTTGGGTTGGATTTAGTTGTTGTTGCTTCAGTTAACACGGAACATATTCCGAACGCGCTGGCTGCAATTGAAGCAAAAATTCCAGTAGTAGTTGATAAACCGGTTGCAATTACAGCGAAAGAGACGGCAGATTTATATGCGAAAGCGGAAGCGAATGGCGTAGCGCTTCATGCTTTCTTTAATCGTCTGTGGGATAGCGACACGTTGACGATAAATAGTTCAATGAATTTGATAGGAAAACCACATCGCTTTGATGGTCGATTCGAAAGATTTCGCCCAGAACTAAATCGCGGTTCCTGGCGCGAAGAAGCTTCGCCCGAACAAGGCGGCGGTTTACTTCTTGATTTGGAAACACATTTGGTTTCTACTGCAATTTCTTGCTTCGGAAACGCTAAATTGAAATATGCCAAGTTAAATAACGTACGTGGTGGTTTAGCTGAAGATGATGTTCTATTAGTTCTCGAACATGAATCTGGCGTTGTTAGTTCGTTATGTGTCAGTGCGGTAGCTGGTGCGATGGGTCCGCGCGTTAGATTGCTAGGAAGCGCCGGTGCAATCGTGGTAAACGAACTAGATCCTCAAGAAGATCTATTGAAAACTGGAAAATATTTAACCGGAAATCGCAAATCAAAAGTTGAATTACATCGCGGCGAGATTATTAAAGAGATTGAAGCTGAACCCGGTAGCTACGTAACCTTCTATCAAATGATTAAAGAGGGCAAGACGCCAATTAGCAAAGAATTGGCATTACAAGTTGCGACCATTTTGGATGAGGCAAAGGCGTATGGCAGATAGCCAAGTCGTAATTATTGGCGCTGGTTTAGCTGGGTTAAATGCCGCCCTTACGTTGCAAGAAGCAGACATTGATGTAACTGTGATTGACGGCAGCGACCGAGTTGGCGGCCGCGTTGCAACCGACGAAGTTGATGGATTCAAATTAGATCGCGGTTTTCAATTAATAAATAGTAAATATCCAGAAATCGAACGACTAGATATACTAAAAAAGCTAGATTTTGTATTTGCGCCGCGCACCGTCCAGGTCGCGTTAGATGGCAAACAAGTTGCGCTAGGGGACCCGCGGGAAAATTTATTTAGTGCACTAGACGGTGCAACCGGGTCCGTTGCGGAAAAATTGAAATTAATTAAATATTTAACACAATCTTCGAAGTCCGGAGTTTCGGTTGCAAGTGAACTTAATGGGCTCGGAAAAACTTATGAACGAGTCTTGCGTCCATTTTTGACTGGTGTATTTCTTGCTGATCCAAATGAAATTGAAGCGTCCGTTGGTCGAGAATTGATTAATAGTTTTGTAACCGGAGCGCCAGGCTTACCGAAGAATGGCGCTGGAGTATTACCGGCGGTAATGGCAAAGTCGATTAAGAATTTGAAATTGAAAACGCGCGCCGAAGCGATAACTAAAAATGGCGTACGGACGAATAAAGGTTTAATTAAATCGGAACAAGTGATTGTTGCGACAGATTTATCTACGGCAGCGCAATTGTTAGATATAAATTCGGTTCCAGATCAAGTTGGTTGCACCACCTGGTATCACGTGCCGGACTATGCACCAACTAACTATGCGACATTATTGTTAGATGGAATGCGAAGCGGTCCAATTGTTAACTCAATCGTGATTAGTAATTTAATGAAAAATTATGCGCCAAAAGGTAAAGCGATAGTTGCTTCAACCACGATTACCCGAGCTAGCGAATCCGAAGTGCGGCGACAATTAGCTTCAATGTGGGACGCCCCAACTAAATCTTGGGAGTTAATTGCAAAATATGAAATCCCGGCAGCTTTACCACTTGCCGCAGTTGGTTCACGATTAGTTAATACTTCACGGATTGCACCAGGTCGATATGTTGCAGGGGATTGGCGTGAATCGCCATCTCAAAATGGCGCTCTTAAATCAGGACGCCGTGCAGCGCAAAATGTAATTAAAGCTTTATCGCGTTAATTCTTCGAGCGCTGCGCCGATGTGCGGATAATCAAAAGTAAATCCATTATCGGTAAGTACTTGTGGCATAACTCGTTTTGAACCTAATACTTCAACCGAAAAACCACCGAGCGCAATTTTCAAAGCGAAAGCCGGTGCAGGTATTAGTGCCGGACGTTTCAATGCGCGCGCTAACGCAGCTGTAAATTCTTGATTCGTTACCGGATTTGGCGCCGTTAAATTTACTGCGCCATTTATTGGATGGTTTAACAAGAAATCAATGGCACGAATTTGATCATGCAACGTAATCCAAGACCAATATTGCTGTCCATTACCGAGTTTTCCACCCAAACCTAATTTAAATAACAACAGCATTCGGCTAAGCGCGCCACCAGTTGGATCTAAAACTAATCCAGTACGTAACTTAACTACGCGGCAACCTTGCGCTTGATCTGCGGCGCTTTCCCATTCGCGACAAACTGTGGCGAGAAAATCATCGCCACCACGATCAACTTCGGTAACTGCGCGATTTCCAGTTTCGCCATACCAACCAATAGCGCTGGCGGAAATAAACACTTCTGGTCGCAATTGTGTAACTGCATTGGCAATTGTGGTGGTGCCAAGCAACCTGGAATTAAGAATTTCGGAACGATATTTGGCGTTCCAGCGTTTATCACCAACGCCAGCTCCAGCTAAATGAATAACGGCATCTACGCCTTCAAGCGCTTCTAAATCCACGTAACCAGTTGTTGGATCCCACTGAACTTCTTCGCTATTAATCGGTGCGCGGCGAACTAGCTTTAAAACATGGTGACCTTGTGATTTTAAATGACCAACCAAAGCGCTCCCGATTAAGCCGGAAGCTCCCGTGATTGCGATTTTCTTTGCAGCCAAAGTTTTTTATAACCCTAAATCAGCTTCGAAATTTCCAGCTTCGAGGCGATCTTTTAGCGTTACCAAGAAACGAGCTGCATCTGCGCCATCAACGATTCGATGATCATAAGAAAGCGCTAAATAAACCATTGAACGTATTGCAATTGTTTCGCTGCCATCAGCTGCTTTAACTACAACTGGACGCTTAACAATTGACCCAAGGCCAAGAATTGCAACTTGAGGCTGATTAATAATTGGCGTATCAAATAACGCACCGCGTGAACCAGTGTTAGTTAATGTGAATGTTCCGCCACCTAATTCATCTGGCGTTACTTTGTTATCACGAGTGCGCGCTGCTAAATCAGCAATTTTTCGTGCGATACCACCCATATTTAAATCACCAGCATTATGGATAACTGGAACTAATAGACCACGCTCGGTATCAACTGCAATCGCTAAGTGTTCGGCGCCGTGATAAGTGATTTGATCACCTTCGATTGAAGAATTTACGACTGGGTGTTGCTTAAGCGCTTCGCAAACAGCAACTGCGAAGAATGGCATAAATGAAAGTTTCACACCTTCGCGAGATTCGAAACTGCTCTTTGCTTTATCGCGCAAACGAGAAATTTTTGTTACATCAACTTCGATAACGGTGGTTAATTGCGCGCTAACTTGAAGCGATTGCACCATGCGTTCGGCAATAACTTTGCGAAGTCTTGACATTGGAACTTTGGTACCGCGCAGTGGCGAAACTGCAACTGGTGCCTTTGGCGCTGCAGCAGTTGGAGTTGCAGCTGTTGTTGATGGAGCAGCGGCTGGTTTTGCCATTGCTTCAATATCTTCTTTTCGAATTCTTCCGCCGACACCGGTGCCGCGTACTTGTGAAAGATTTACCCCAAGTTCGTTGGCTAGTTTTCGAACAATCGGAGTTACATAAGCGTCAGAAGTTTGCGCAGCTACAGGTGCTGCAACAACTGGTGGAGCTGCAACAACTGGTGGAGCTGCGACAACTGGTGCAGCAGGTGCAATGTTGCCACCAGCTACACCGATAACGCCGAGCCGGCCACCAACAGGAACTGTTGTATCTGCTGGAACATCAATTGATAAAAGAGTTCCGGCTACTGGCGAAGGAATTTCGGTATCAACTTTGTCAGTTGAAACTTCCAATAATGCTTCATCAACTTTTACGCT
>JBDLPY010000063.1:0-19316 GCA_039800785.1 Actinomycetota bacterium | reverse complement strand
TCACTAATATCTCACCGATCGGAAGCCTTAAATCAGATAAATCAACTTTTGAAATCTTTAACTTATTACCACGGAAATTTGTAAAAGTTGCAGGTCCTAATCCTCTAATTTTATTTCGAATTTTTAACGCCGGCTCCGTCCAATCAATTCTTAATTCCGAATTATCTATCTTTGCCGCGAGAGAAGAAGCACCTACCTGCTTCTTGGGAGCGCTTTCCGGTAAAACTTTCAAAGTCTTTAATATTCCATCTGCGCCTAATTCTGCCAACGAATTGAACAACTCTGCAGAATAAAAATCATTCGGTATTTGGAATTCTTCTTGGTACCAAATTTCTCCGGTATCCATACCTTTATCCATTTGAAAAACCGTTACACCAGTCTTTGAATCACCAGCTTCGAGGCACCGCTGCACTGGTGCCGCACCACGCCATTTAGGTAGCAATGAAAAATGCAAATTTATTCCACCATATTTAGGAATTTGCAATATTTGTTCCGAAAGAATTCTTCCATATCCAATCGTGATCAACAGATCGGAGTCTGTGAGAAGGTTGGCAAGTTCGGATTCATTTTCTGGTTTCATACATTCATACTTCTGCCCAATTGGCGATGAAGTAAGTTCCAAACCTCTACCTGCAGGTCGATCTGGCTGTGTAATCAGATGAACAATTTGATGTTCAGATAATTTTAATTTTTCAATAGTTGGTATAGCTACTTCTGGCGTAGCTGCAATAACCAACTTCATTAAAGTCCTTTGCCAAATGTTGGATGAGGTGAGGTTTTAATGACTGGTGATCCCGATAAACCAAACCATTCTGATTCGCGAATTTCCTTCATAGCCAATTTACGATCTTCGTTAGTTAACCGATCAATAAATAGAATCCCATCTAAATGATCGGTTTCATGTTGTAATGCTCGGGCTAGCAATTCCGTACCCTCTACAACAATAGGTTCGCCATGCATATTGAATCCCTTTGCTACAGCTTTGAAAGCTCGAGTAGTTTCGTATCGAAGTTCTGGAAATGAAAGACAACCTTCTTCTCCATCTTGCAACTCTTCCGAAAGATCTAACGAAGGGTTGATTAAATGTCCAAGCGCTTCATCTACATCCCATACAAAAACGCGAAGCGGTACGCCAATTTGGGGTGCTGCCAATCCAGCTCCCGGAGCGTCCAACATTGTGTCCGTTAAATCTTTTACCAATTTTCTCAATTCTTTATCAAAATCAACTACAGGCGATGCAGGAGTAGTTAATACCGGATCGCCAAATAATCTAATTGGTTGGATGCTCACCGACGAATTCTATCCAAGTGAATATGGATCTATGCGGTATTTAATCAATTCCTTACCGCTCATAGAACGTTTTTTCTGAAATTCGTATATAAATTTAGTAACTTCCGGCATATCTGCAATTCTTGCAAAAATAGTTATCTGTTTATCGCTGGTAAAAATATGTGTGGACTTAGGCAAGCGCTTTTCGTCTATCGCATTTTGAATCCCAGATGCAATTCTTTCGATACCAGTTTTTGCCGTTAATACTATGGTTCGCACGTAAGGTGGCATAGCTGCCTCATTACGCTCACGATTTAACCTTTTTACTAGTGAAACTGCGCTCCATTGGGTTAAAGCCGATACTTCAGCGCCAACTTCATCGCCAATTACAGCAATTTCAGTTTCAGCCAACGCTCCGTATCTAAATAGTGTGTTGAAGTAACGCTCTTCGGCTCGCAAATCTCGAAAGCTATTGTGACCATCCAGTATTACTGTTAATTGAAAGAATTGATTCGCCGCCATTCCTGGCGTTGCCAAAACGATGGAATTTGAAAAAACTCGTCTACTGAGTTCTCGTTCCGCAGTCGAGGTAAAGATCCTGATACCAGGGAATGATTTTCCAATTTCTTCATGTATTCGTTCAATACCGCGCCCAATTATTCGTATCGCTTCATTATTGCAAAACGAACAATGCCAGTTCGCGAAATCTCTATTACAAATTACACAACTTGGATTACTCGTTTTGCTGTATTTTGTTAATTTTCCGCCACAGCTACATTTAGCAACATTACGACATTTATTGCAAGAAATAGCCGTGCCGTAACCTTTGGTCGGAACAACAAGCAGAACCGGCCCAAGTCGCAGCGAACTTTTAACTTTCTTGAAAACTGAAGAAGGTAATATTTCATTTTGATTAGCAGTTGCAGCAAAAGCTCGAACTTTTCCTGAACTTGCGCAAACAGTTAGAAATCCAGTTTCAATTAGTCGCTCCGTTTCCACCGAAGGAACATATCCAGCAAATATTAAACTTGAATTGGCGGTTGTGCTTCTGATTAAGCTAGCGTCTCTACTATTCCAACCGGGAGAATGTATTTCAAAATGATGTTCTGAATCTTCACGCCAAACTATCGTTGTTGTGAATTCACCGGGCATCATTGCGGCTGATCTCGTACCAATCGTAAGTTCTGCCCCGTTTTGAACGGCAAGAAAGTTTGCATAACGTTCTGATTTACTCATTTCGGAAGATATAACTGCAGGAAAAATCTCAAATTCTGCAAGCCGTTTCTCAACTCTTTCTAAAATTCGCTCTTCCGGAAAAATCACCAATACTCGCCCATTCTGTAATCTGGTATTAATTAATTGAACAGCTGCCTCTGCTTCATCGATTAACGGAGGTAATTGCCAATACATTCGAGCATGCTTTGTTGAAAGAGCTTTCGGTAAAGCACTTTCATGAATTTTTGTCGAAGTTTGCACAGGTTTTGCTCGCAGAACTGGATCTGGCGCAGAAAAACGAATCAAATCAAGCGGATTCGCACCCCACCTTTGGGACCAAGCATTTAGCAACGAAAGATATTCATCATCAAATTGATTTGCAATGAATTTCTCGATCATTTGAAGTTTTACGCCAGCTATTTTTGTATCTGTTCTTTCGATAACGAATCCTTCGCATTTCTTTCCGCGAAAGGAAACAGAAACTCGACTCCCGACTCTTACAAAGTCGGACAGATGCTGCGGTATTAGATAGTCGAATGGTTGATCCAGATGAAAAATCCCGGTACGCACCAGAACCTTTGCAATTGCTTTCTCTGAAGCTGTTTGCGGTTTTCCCATCTGTTGCGATTGCAACTTTAGGGATTTCGCCATGTGTTTACTTTATCGCGGCAGCTAATTTTTCTGCACGATTTGTTGATTCCCAGGTAAATTCCGGAAGTTCACGACCAAAATGTCCGTACGCACTCGTTTTAGAGTAAATCGGACGCAATAAGTCCAAATCACGAATTATCGCAGCTGGTCTCAAATCAAAGGTATCTAAAACTGCTTGCTGGATCTTATCTACGGCTACTTTTTCCGTACCGAAAGTTTCAACAAATAGCCCTACCGGTTGTGCTTTACCAATAGCGTAAGCAACTTGTACCTCGCATCTTGTTGCTAATCCTGCAGCAACAACATTTTTTGCGACCCAACGCATTGCGTATGCTGCTGAACGATCCACTTTCGACGGATCCTTCCCGCTAAAAGCGCCACCACCATGTCGCGCCATGCCGCCATATGTATCTACAATTATTTTTCGTCCAGTTAACCCGGCATCACCCATTGGTCCACCAATCACAAATCGACCGGTTGGGTTTATTAGAATCTTTAAATCCGGTTTTGGAAGATCAACTTTTGCCAATATGGGATCAATGACTAACTTAGTGATCTCAGGTGCGAGTTTTGATGGAATATCAATCTCTTCAGCATGTTGACTTGAAACTACGACGGTATCAATAGCGACAGCTTTATCGCCATCATAAGCAATGGTTACCTGTGTTTTACCATCTGGTCGAAGGTACGCAAGCTCACCAGATTTTCTAACTTTCGTAAGTTGTTGCGCCAACTGATGCGCCAACCAAATTGGTAATGGCATTAATTCTTTTGTGTCAGTACAGGCGTAACCAAACATTAAACCTTGATCGCCCGCTCCTTGTAGATCAAGTGGATCGCTACCAGAGGAAACGCGATGCTCATAGGCATCGTTTACGCCTTGCGCAATATCTTGAGATTGAGCTCCAATTGAAATCGAAACACCACAAGAATTTCCATCGAATCCTTTGACCGAAGAGTCATACCCAATATTCAAAACTGTGTCTCGAACGATTGAATTTACATCTGCATAACCGTTAGTGGTTACTTCTCCAGCTACGTGCACTTGGCCAGTAGTGATTAATGTTTCTACCGCCACACGAGATTTTGCGTCCTGTGTTAAAAGTGAATCTAAAACTGCATCAGATATTGCGTCTGCAATTTTATCTGGATGGCCTTCGGTTACTGATTCACTAGTAAATAGACGTTTAGACATACCCTTAACCTAACTTATTCTTTACGATATCTAATAATTGGCTCGCCAGTTCCGCTTTTGTAATATCTGTTACTTCAACATTCTGAGTTGTTCCCGATTCATTCCAAATCAAATGTCCGGTTGTGAAATCGCTTCCAAAAATCGCCCCGTTAGCGATGTCGTTTGCATACAGAATATCTAAATTCTTAGCTGATAATTTACGCATGCCTTCGGCAAAAACGTTCTCTGATTCTGCTGCAAATCCTACGATCAACTGATTTCTCTTTGATTTAGCAATATTCTTGATTAGATCAGGATTTGTTTCAAGTTCAATTTCAGTGAAATTCTGTTTTTTGATTTTGCCTGACACCGACAATTTTGGTTTCGCGTCTGAAACGGCAGCAGACATTATGAGCACGTTGCACTCGTTGAAATTTTGATTGAGAGCTTCTTCTAATTCCGCGGTATTTTGAACTACGACATTCTTGGCACCGGCTACTTCAGCTGAATTTGCTGCAATGACCGTGACATCAGCGCCGCGACTTAGTGCCACTTCTGCGATTGCTCGTCCTTGTTTACCGCTGGAGCGATTACCAATAAAACGTACATCATCAATATTTTCTCTTGTTCCACCTAGTGTAATCAAGAATTTAATACCCTTAAGATCTAATTCATTTGCCAATTCTTTAAAGAAATTATTAATAATTTCACCAGTTTCTGGGAATCGGCCAATTCCAGAATCGGATCCAGTTAAACGTCCCACGGCAGGTTCCATAACGACGAATCCTCGAGACCTTAACGTCTTTACATTTTCAATTGTTGCCGGATTAAGCCACATCTTAGGATGCATCGCCGGCACTAGCATTTTTTTTGCAGTAGATGCAAGAACAGTATTAGTTAGTAAGTCATCAGCACGACCCGTTGCAATCCGAGCAATCAAGTCTGCAGTTGCTGGAGCAATCACAATAAAATCTGCCAGATCACCAATCTGAACATGATTTACTTTTTCAACATTCTCCCAAACTTGGGTAGATACTTTCTTTCCTGACAAAGCTTCCCAAGTTGCAGAACCAACAAAATTTAGAGCTGCAGGTGTTGGGATAACGGTTACGTCAAAACCAAGATCTTGAAACCGACGCAATAAATCACAAGATTTATATGCCGCAATTCCGCCACCGACACCAAGAACTAATTTTTGGTTCATGGGAAGCGATTTGAATTAAGCGTTGGGTTCTAAATTTTCGATTGTTAATAAACCGTCATTGATTTCACGGAGCGCAATGGATAGCGGCTTTTCGTGAACATGAGTTTCAACAAGTGGACCAACGTATTCAAGTAGTCCTTCACTTAACTGAGAATAGTAAGCGTTGATTTGGCGGGCGCGCTTAGCCGCATAAAGCACCAAACTATATTTTGATCCGCTCTTATCGAGAAGTTCATCAATTGGTGGATTAGTGATGCCGTCCATCTTGCTCCTTAAATCAGTCTCAAAGTGTTAATAGCCTATTAATAACCTATAAGTTAAGAGCCAATTTTAACATCTCATCAACAACCTGATCGACGCGATGATTGACCACGACTGCGTTGAATTCAGGCGCAGCTGCCATCTCATCTTGAGCCAATTTCAGTCGTTCGGCTCTTCGTTCTGGAGAATCCGAGCCGCGGCCTTCTAATCGACTTACCAATTCTTCCCAAGACGGAGGTGCAATAAAAACTAAAAACGCGGAACTTGAATTTTTTCGAACTTGTCGTGCGCCTGCCACGTCAATCTCTAAAACTACGTTATTCCCAGAATTCAACTTGTCATGAACTGCGGCGGCTGGCGTTCCGTAACGATTCCCGGCAAATTCCGCCCATTCAAGAAATTCATGGTTTTCAATTTTGCGATTAAATTCCTCTTCACTAAGGAAGAAATAGTCGACGCCATCTGCTTCGCCATTTCGCGGCAACCTAGTTGTTGCTGAAACGCTTATCCAAATTTCAGGATGCTTGCGTAATTCTTTCGTAATCGTGCTTTTGCCAACTCCGCCGGGTCCTGAAACCACGATAAGTTTTCCTGGTCGAACGACGTTAGCCACTGGTGCAAACTCCTTCTTCAATTTTTGTAACTGCAATACTCCAAGACCTTGAATCTTGCGAGTCGGCGAAATTTCGAGTTTTTCGATCATGACTGCAGCCCGAACTTTTCCAAGTCCTGGGATTGATTCTAACAATTCAATAACTCTCATTTTTGATAACACATCATCATTTTTCGCCAAATCCAAAGCCGCAACAACTGAGAGTGAGCCGTTTCGTATTTGTTCTTTGAGTTTTGCCCGAATTTGTCGCGCATTCTTAGCGCTTTCGAGTGCCGCGCTTCGTTGCTCGGGTGTTAATTTTGGAGGAAGTGCCATTAAATTGATTCACGAATTTCGGCTGCCATTTTCTTCATCGCTTCGCTTCCGTCACTCCATAAACCGGTGATTGGTCTACCTATAACAAGATAATTCGCACCTGCAGCAATTGCAGATGATGGATCCATAATTCGTTTCTGGTCGTCAGAGTTTGATAAATTTTTTGGCCGAATTCCAGGTGTAATAATCGATACATCTTTAGGAATAACAGCTCGAATAACTTCTATTTCTAATGGTGAACAAACAATCGCCTTGGCGCCATTATCTGTTGCAAGTTTTGCCAATTGCATGGCTCGTTTCTTTGTATCTGGTTGAAATCCAATTTCCGACAAATCTCCCTCTGCCAAAGAAGTTAAGATCGTAACTCCGGTAATCTCAATCGAACCTGCTGATGCTACCGCTGCCGAAATCATCGCTGCCCCACCACTGGCATGAATTGTTAGAAACTTTGGTTTCAAATCAGCCACGGAATTTACTGCCGAAGAAACTGTATTGGGAATATCGTGCAATTTTAAATCAAGAAAAATTTCGGCATTAGATTCGGCCTTGATCTCGGTCAGTCCAGTCCGGCCGAATTTCAAGAAGAATTCGAGACCGACTTTGTAAATATCAATTGATTCACGCGTTGCTTTAACCCAAGACTTAGCAGTCGTAAGATCATTAGTATCCAACGCCAATATTATTGGTGATGTCATTAGGCGCCTTCTCGGTGAGCGTAACCAACCGCATCTGTCAATGATTGAAATCCTTTTTCAATAAGCAATTTTCGCAATTCTTCTTGGATGTCGAATACTGCAGAAGGATTACCGAAACTCGCAGTGCCGACCGATACACCATTTGCACCGGCAAGAATCATCTCTAATGCATCTCGTCCGGATGCAACGCCACCCATTCCTAGAATTGGTACTTTTGGAAGCGCTTGTTTAACTTGGTAAATCGCGCGAACTGCAACAGGTCGAATCGCTGGACCAGATAGACCACCAGTTTTCCCGCCTAAATGTGGTTTCATCGTTTCAAGATTAATCACCATTCCGAGCAAAGTATTAATTAACGCAACTGCATCTGCACCAGCGTTTACTACGGATGTCGCAATTTGCGCGATGTTTGTGACATCTGGCGATAATTTAGCAATGATTGGAATATCGCCCCCGATCATCATTCGGACCGAATTGATAACCGAACTTGCGCTATCTGGATCACATGCAAAAACCAATCCACGATTCTCAACGTTTGGGCAAGAGATATTTACTTCAATCGCACTGATTCCACTAACGCCACGTAATCTGCGGGCTAGCGTGCTGAATTCATCGGCAGTTTCGCCCGCTATTGAAACAATTATTCGCGCACCTTGGTTTAGCAACCATGGAACATCTTCGCCAAGAAACGCATCAATTCCTGGTCCTTGCAGTCCAATTGAATTAAGCATTCCACTTGGTGTTTCCGCCATTCGTGGTGTCGGCCGACCAAATCTAGGCTTCATCATTATTGACTTTGTTACAACTGCCCCAATCGATTTCAAATCAAAGAATTGGGCAAGTTCTTTGCCGGAGCTCGCGCAACCACTTGCAGTAAAGAGCGGAGTTGGGAACCACGCATCTCCTAATTTTGTCGAGAAATCGAAAGTACTCATAAAGCTTTTCCGACGCTCTCCCAAACCACTGTTTCACCATCAATAACTGGTCCATCAATACAGCTTCGCAATAGTTTTATTTCACCGGTTTTATCTTGGATTGGCAGTACGCAAG
The DNA here is from genome assembly GCA_039800785.1 of Actinomycetota bacterium. Taxonomy (GTDB): domain Bacteria; phylum Actinomycetota; class Actinomycetes; order Nanopelagicales; family Nanopelagicaceae; genus ZLKRG08. Next base: position 10,869 of record JBDLPY010000063.1, on the reverse strand, counting down.
TCATGCAAATTCCAATCCCGCAAGCCATCGATTCTTCAACGGCACATTGATGTGCCACATCAAGTTCTTTTGCAATCTTGGAAATCGCAGCCAACATCGGCATAGGACCGCAACTATAAATAACTTTTATTTGTTGTTCTTCAATTATTTGAGGGATTGGCTCTGTTACACGCCCAATTTCTCCGCCGCTTCCATCTTCGGTGTAAATCTTTAATGAATTTACGGACCTTTTTCCTTCTAATGGTGCGTAAATTTTTGCGGCCGTACTTGCGCCAAGCAGCATATTTACCCGACAGCCACGATCTCGAAGTACTTCGGCTAAGCCAAATAATGGCGCAGATCCATATCCGCCACCAACGAGTAGGGCTGAAACTGGTTCGGTCGGAACTTTGAACGATGTGCCAAGTGGAACGACGACATCTAATTCAATTCCAGCCTGTTGGTTGCAAAGCCAACTTGATCCGGAACCATGCGGAGCGACGATCAATTCAATTGCTCGATATTCGCCGCGGTCAGATATTCGAGAGATTGCGAACGCTCGGCGCAAAACCATTTTCGAATAATTGCCGCCAACTGAAATAGCGATGAAATTACCAGGTTTCGCTAATCGAACTGCGTCACCAATTTCTAAAAGAATTTGGTGGTAAACGCCAATTCGTTTATTCGAAATTACAGTAGCGGTAACTTGGTTTGCGCTCTTATTTATAGGTGACATCCGATAACCATTCCTGAAGTGACCGGACTGAAATTGCACTTGATTTTAAAGATTTGATTCCTTCGACCGCTGCATTAAATCCAGCAATAGTTGTGATGCATGGAATTGATCGTTGTACAGCGGTGGTCCGAATAACCCAACCATCCTGCCTTGTACCTTGTCCAACTGGAGTATTGATTACTAAAGATATTTCACCATCTGCCATTTTTTCTGTAATTGTTTTTTCACCGAGCGGGCCACGACCTTCCGAATGTTTCCTAACCGTAGTTGCATGAATCCCAAGTTCACCAAGTGCCCATGCGGTTCCAGAAGTAGCCATCAAATTAAATCCAAGTTCAAGTAAATCTTTAGCAGCTTTAACCCCTGCTGTTTTATCTTTATTAGAGAGCGAAATAAATACTGTGCCGGAAGTTGGTAACGGACCAAATGCAGCTATTTGGCTCTTTGCATAACTTTCGCCGAAATTCTTAGCGATTCCCATAACTTCCCCAGTTGATCTCATCTCAGGTCCGAGAGTTGCATCAACACCGCGACCATCGCTTCGTCTAAAGCGATTCCATGGCAGAACTGCTTCTTTTACGGAGATCCCTTTTGGAGCTCCATCAGTTGAAGGCAAAGTGCTATCTGCTCGTAAATTAGAAATAGTTTCACCAACAGCAATCCGAGCGGCGGCTTTTGCGAGGGATACACCAGTTGCCTTCGATACAAATGGAACTGTACGTGAAGCACGTGGATTGGCTTCCAATACAAACAATTGATTATTAGCAATAGCAAATTGAATATTTATTAGACCGCGAACATTAACGCCACGAGCTATCTTTTCTGTTGCATTTCTAATTTCAGATAATTGATTAGGTGTAACTGTCATGGCAGGCAGAACGCATGCGCTATCGCCAGAGTGGATACCCGCCTCTTCGATGTGCTCCATGACGCCACCTAAAAATAGTTCGGTGCCATCAAAAAGGGCATCTACATCGATTTCAATTGCCGAATCTAAAAATCGATCAACTAAAACCGGATGATCCGGCGTGATCTCGGTGGCTCTTGAAATGTATGAACTTAAAGCGGCATCGTCATAAACGATTTCCATGCCACGACCACCTAGAACGAATGATGGTCGAACTAAAACCGGATATCCAATTCGTGCGGCTATATCTGATGCTTCCAAAGACGATGCGGCCATCGCGTATTCCGGTGCTCGTAACTGTTGCGTTTTCAAAATCTCGCCGAAAGCACCGCGTTCTTCCGCCAAATTAATTGCCTCCGGCGAAGTACCAAGAATTGTCACGCCATTTTCTTTCAGCGCTGCCGCCAGGTTTAATGGTGTTTGACCGCCTAATTGAGTGATTACACCTAATACGGGTCCAGCATTTTCCTCTGCTGCAATAACTTCTAGAACATCTTCCAAAGTTAAAGGCTCAAAATACAATCGATCGCTTGTGTCGTAATCGGTCGAAACAGTTTCTGGGTTGCAATTAATCATTACAGTTTCATAGCCAAGCTCGCGTAGAGTGAAGGATGCATGTACGCATGAATAATCGAATTCAATTCCCTGGCCAATTCGATTAGGTCCGCTTCCTAAAATGATTACAGCAGGTTTACTTCTAGTTGATACTTCGTTTTCAGATTCATAAGTTGAATAATGATAAGGAGTGAACGCTTCAAACTCGGCGGCGCAAGTATCAACGGTTTTGTAAACTGGTCGAATACCCAAATTCTGTCGCGTTTTTCGAACTTCATCTTGAGTTAATTTTCGAATATTTGCTATTTGAGAATCTGAAAAACCTAGCTCCTTCGCGGAAAATAATAATTCCGCACTTAAATCACCAGGTTTACTTAATTCATCAGCTTTTTGATTGACCAATTGAATTTGGGATAAATACCAAGGATCGATTCGGGTTTTTCCGTGAACTTCTTCGATAGATGCGCCAGCCCATAACGCCAATTGAACTTGCTGCAATCTATATTCAGTGGGCGTTTCCATTGAATGGAGCAAACCTGCTACTTCTATTGCAGATCGGTCTTCTGGAAAGGAAAATATTGCCTCTTTTCGCTCCAACGAACGAAGCGCTTTCTGTAACGCTTCCGGGAATGAACGTCCGATTGCCATTGCTTCGCCAACACTTTTCATCGTTGTAGTCAATCTTGGGTCCGCATCAGCAAACTTTTCGAAAGCAAACCTTGGTGCTTTAACAACTATGTAATCTAGTGTTGGTTCAAATGAAGCTGGGGTAACTTTTGTAATATCGTTTTGAATTTCATCCAAGGTGTAACCAATTGCCAACTTAGTAGCAATCTTTGCAATTGGAAATCCGGTTGCTTTAGATGCTAAAGCAGAGGATCTTGAAACCCGCGGATTCATTTCAATCACAACGATGCGACCATTTTGCGGATTTACGGCGAATTGAATATTGCAGCCGCCAGTATCTACGCCAACTTCGCGAATAATATTGATTGAAAGATTTCTTAATTTTTGAAATTCAACATCCGTTAGCGTCAATGCAGGCGCAACCGTAATTGAATCACCAGTATGAACACCCATTGGGTCAATATTTTCAATCGAACAAACGATGACAACGTTATCTTTACGATCACGCATTACTTCAAGTTCGTACTCTTTCCATCCTAAAATCGATTCTTCAAGCAGAACTTCAGAAGTTGGGCTATGTCGCAAACCAGCTCCAGCTATTTGCTCAAGTTGTTCTGCGTTGAAAGCTATTCCGGAACCTAAACCACCCATCGTGAATGATGGTCGAACCACAACTGGATAATTCAACTGAGCAACAGCCGCAACGCATTGATCCATGGTGTGGCAGATAATCGATTTAGCTGATTCGCCCCCAACTTTTTCTACGATTTCTCGGAATAATTCGCGATTTTCACCTCGTTGAATGGCAGAAACATCTGCTCCAATTAACTTAACGTTATGGCGTTGCAAAATACCTTTTTCATGCATTTGCATAGCAGCGTTTAGCGCAGTTTGACCGCCGAGTGTTGCTAAAACCGCATCTGGTCTCTCTTTAATGATTATTTGTTCGATTGCATCTGGGGTAATTGGTTCTATATATGTTGCATCGGCAAATTCGGGATCAGTCATAATTGTTGCTGGATTTGAATTAACTAAAACAACGCGAATGCCTTCGCTTCGCAAAACGCGACATGCTTGCGTACCAGAATAATCAAATTCGCAAGCTTGTCCAATAACGATTGGTCCGCTTCCAATTACTAAAACACTTTTAATTGAACTATCGATTGCCATTAGGAACGAACCTTTCGGGCATCCATTAGTGAAACAAATCGATCAAATAAATAGTTTGCATCATGAGGCCCAGCAGCGGCTTCTGGATGGTATTGAACACTAAAAGCTGGCCGTTCAATTAAACGCAATCCTTCGACAACTCCGTCATTCAAACCAATGTGCGTCACTTCACCTGGTCCGTATACGGTTGTGAATTGCTCATCAATCGGTGCCTTAACTGCGAAACCATGATTATGTGCCGTGATCTCAACTTTTCCAGTTGTTCGATCCATAACCGGTTGATTTATTCCACGATGTCCGAATTGCAATTTATATGTTTCAAAACCTAAAGCTCGGCCTAAAATTTGATGCCCGAAACAAATTCCAAAAATTGGAATTTCAGAATTAAGGAGTTCGCGTACCGTTTCAACAACTTGATCCATCGTTTCCGGATCACCAGGACCATTCGATAAGAAAATTCCGTCTGGATTCATGGCAAGGATTTCACCTGCATTGGTATTAAATGGAACTACAACACTTTCCACGCCGCGTTCGGCCAAACTACGAGGGGTTGCTGCCTTTATTCCTAAATCTAACGCCACAATTTTGTAACGTTTTTCGCCAATTGCTGACACCACATATGGCGCGGAAGTGGAAACAGCTTCCGCTAAAAATGCTCCGGACATTTGATTTGATTTTCTAACTTCTACAACCATCTCTTCTCGAGATAATTCGACACCAGAGAAAATTCCAACTCGCATCGAACCACGCTCTCGAAGATGGCGGGTTAACGCGCGAGTGTCTATATTAGAAATTCCAACAATTTCTTGTCGTTCTAATTCTGCAGCTAAATCATTCTCGGCGCGCCAATTGCTGGTGATAATAGTTGGATTTCTAACTACAAATCCTGAGACCCAAAACTTCGCGGATTCGTTGTCCGCTCGATTGATGCCGGTATTTCCAATATGTGGGGCTGTCATCACCACAACTTGTTTGTAATATGACGGATCTGTAAGCGTTTCTTGATAACCAGTCATCCCAGTGGCGAAAACCGCTTCACCAAAAGTTTTTCCGATCGCGCCGTAACTCTTACCTTCGAATATTCGTCCATCATCTAAAACAAGAAAGGCTTTCATCTAGAAAGTGCGCTTCCCGTTGAAGAATGTGGCGCTAATAGATCCAGAAAATTCCATTCCGTGGAAAGGTGTGTTTCGGCTCTTGCTACGTACCAAATCTCGATCCACCTTCCATCCCTTGCTTGGGTTGAACAAGGTCAAGTTAGCACTTTGACCGATTGCAATGGCTTTACCTTGGTCGTGATATCTCCCAATCTCGGCCGGCTTACTCGACATGCGCACCATGAGCTCTGTTTGACTCATCAATTTGCTATCAATCATGGTTTGCCAAAGAATCGGTAACGCTGTTTCTAAACCGATCATTCCGAAACTTGCCGCCTGCCATTCGCATTCCTTGCTTTCGGCTGGATGCGGTGCGTGATCAGTAGCAACTACATCGATAGTGCCATCAGCTAATCCCTCGCGCAGCGCCTCAACATCACGTTGAGTGCGAAGAGGCGGATTTACTTTATAAATCGGGTTATAACTTTCAGCTAATTCGTCAGTAAGTAAAAGGTGATGAGGCGTTACCTCGGCAGTTACATCGATGCCCCGAGATTTCGCCCATTTAATAATTTCGACACCGCCAGCGGTTGTTAGATGACAAATGTGAAGTCTAGATTTAACGTGGTCAGCTAATAAAACATCTCGAGCGATGATTGCTTCTTCGGCAACTGCCGGCCAGCCTTTCAATCCCAACTTCGAAGAGATTATTCCTTCATTCATTTGCGCATCGATTGTTAAATCTGGATCTTGAGCATGTTGCGCTATTACCCCATCGAACTTCTTTACATATTCAAGCGCACGTCTCATAACTAATGGATCTGATACGCAATTACCATCATCGCTAAAGATTCGAACTCGCGCCAATGAATCAGCCATCGCTCCAATTTCAGCAAGTTCGCTTCCGGCTAAGTTCTTGGTAACTGCACCTATTGGATAAACCGCCGCCAAACCACAATCAATTCCAAGTCTATAAATTTGTTCGACAACACCTGCAGTATCCGCAACTGGAGAAGTATTCGCCATAGCCGATATCGCAGTAAAACCACCTCGAGCTGCCGCTGAACTTCCAGTTGCAACAGTTTCCGCATCTTCTCTGCCTGGCTCACGCAAATGTGTATGCAAATCAACCAAACCAGGAAGTGCGACAGTTCCTTTACTTGCAATATTTTCACCGTCGCTGGATAAATTCGTCCCGATGTTTGAAACAACTCCGTCAGAAATTTCAATGTCAACAATTTTGTTATCTAATAAAGTTTCTTTTATTAAATATTTCATTGTTCGCCCGCTAACAATAAGTAAAGGATTGCCATCCGAACATTGATGCCGTTTGTAACTTGTTCGACAATCACGCTTCGTCCACTATCTGCGGTGTCCGCGGTAATCTCCAGTCCGCGGTTCATAGGTCCCGGATGCATCACAATGGCATTTGGTTTCAATTTATTCATCCGTTCTCGATTCAATCCAAAATAATGTGAATATTCTCGAGCGCTTGGGAAGAAGGAATCGTTCATCCGTTCTAATTGGATTCGCAACATCATTACCGCATCAATGTTTGCTAGCACTTCATCTAAGTTGTATGAGATTTCTACCGGCCAATTTTCTACGCCTACCGGCAACAAAGTAGGCGGCGCAACCAAAACAACTTTAGCTCCCAACAGATTTAGAAGTTGAACATTTGATCTCGCCACTCGTGAGTGAAGCACATCCCCAACTATCGCAATTCGCAAACCAGATAAATCTCCGGCGCCACCACGTAAATGTTTTCTGATTGTAAAAGAATCTAAAAGTCCTTGGCTTGGATGTTCATGCGTTCCATCACCGGCGTTAATTACAGATCCATTGGTCCATTCAGAATCTGCCAAACGTTTTGCGGCACCAGAAGCGTTATGTCTAATGATGACGGCATCGGCACCCATTGCCTGCAAAGTTAAAGCCGTATCCTTTAAAGATTCCCCTTTAGATACAGACGAACCTTTTGCAGAGAAATTAATTACATCTGCTGAGAGGCGTTTTGCGGCTGCCTCAAAGGATATTCGAGTTCTGGTGGAATCTTCGAAGAAGAGATTAACCACAGTTTTGCCGCGCAAAGTTGGTAACTTTTTCATTGGCCCATCTGAAATTTTTGCTAATTCCGCAGCAGTGTCCAAGATGTTAAGCGCAGATTCTTTGGATAAATCTTCGATCGATAGTAGATGACGCATCATTTGTCAGTCACCACTACTTCGTCTCGGCCATCAACTTCGGTTAGATGAACTTTCACAATTTGTTCTTGAGAGGTCGGCAAATTTTTTCCAACGTAATCTGCTCGAATTGGTAGTTCACGGTGGCCACGGTCGATTAAAACCGCCAATTGAACGGTTCGCGGACGTCCGATTTCACCTAAAGCATCAAGGGCTGCCCGTATTGTGCGTCCGGAAAATAGAACATCATCAATTAATACGACTTCTTTATCTTCAACGCCGCTTTGCGGTATCTGGGTTGGCAACAATGGCTTTGGAGCTCGTAGTCGAAGATCATCTCGATGCATTGTTGTATCTAGCGTGCCACTTGCAACCGCTGCGCCTTCTATTTTCTCGATCTCGTTTGTAATACGAGAAGCTAAATGCGCACCACGGGTTGGAATGCCAAGAATAACTAGATTTTTCAATCCTGAATTATGCTCAAGTATTTCGTGAGCAATGCGCGTAATCGCGCGCGCCATATCGGCAGAGTTCATTGTTACCACCTTCCCCACCTCTCTGGATGGGTCGTTAAAGGATTGGCCGAACTATATCAGTTGAGATTTGAGAGCAGAGATTTTGCCTAAGACGCCGTGAACAAAATTTGCCGATTCAGGAGTGGAAAGCTCTCGTGCAAAATTAAGGGCTTCATCAATTGCCACTGCTTCTGGAATATCTGGCGCCCATAAAAGCTCAAATATAGCTACTCGCAGTATATTTCGATCAACGGCAGGCATCCGGTCCATATCCCAACCTTGGCTATAACTGCGGATTAATTCATCAATACGATTCTTTTTCTCAATAATTCCAGAAAGAAGAGTTCGTCCGTAATCGCGAATTTCTTCGGGGATTTCAATTTCTTTGCCACGCAAATCACTAGCAAAAAGTTGATCCAAAGCTTCTTTACGCGCTTTGGTACGTGTACTCATGCTCGGCCGATATATGAACCGTCGCGAGTATCAACCATTACAACTTCGTCTTGTTTGATAAACAACGGAACTTGAATTTGAATGCCGGTTTCTAATGTTGCTGGTTTTGTGCCACCGGAAGATCGATCACCTTGTATACCTGGTTCGGTATAAGTGATTTTCAACGGAACCGATGCGGCTAATTCAATATAAAGCGGATTGCCTTCGTGAATCGCAACAATTGCTTCGGTGTTTTCCAACATGTAATTTGCTGCATCATCAACAATCTTTGCTGGGATAGTCATTTGGTCATATGTCGCTGTATCCATGAAAACAAAATCTTCGCCCTCTTTGTAGAGGAATTGCATTTCGCGTTTTTCTAAGATTGCGATTTCGACTTTAACACCAGCGTTAAAAGTTTTGTCGACAACTTTGCCGGTCATCACCGATTTCAATTTAGTGCGAACGAATGCTGGCCCTTTACCTGGTTTGACGTGTTGAAATTCAACAACGTTCCAAAGCTGACCATCAATATCTAAGGTCATGCCATTCTTCAAATCATTAGTTGTAGCCACTCATCGCTCCTTTAATTGCGGGCGTAAGTTTATCTTATGAATTCAACAACGAATGCAACGCATTTAACGCCAAAACGTAAGAATTTGGTCCAAAACCAGAAATAGTTCCGTTAGCTACTCCACTGATCACGGATGTGTGACGAAATTCTTCACGTGACATTGGATTTGATAAGTGAACTTCAATAACTGGTGATTTCACCATTTCAACTGCATCGCGAATCGCATATGAATAATGTGTAAATGCCGCAGGATTAATTATTATAGGTAACTTCAGATCAGCCGCTTCATGAATCCAACCAATAATTGTTGCTTCGTCATCACTCTGTCGAAAATCCACTTCAAAACCCAAATCTTTGCCGTGAGTTGAAATCAAGGATTTCAACTGTTCAAAATTCAAATCACCATAAATGGCTGAATCTCTGATATCCAATCGAGACAGATTTGGTCCATTCAAAACCAAGATTTTCATTGCGCTATTTTCTCATATGTGCGCTCTAAAACGTCGGCACTCGGCGCCACTATGCGGGTGCAATGAGCGATATCTTGAAGTCCAACGAAACGAAGTTCGCCGTTACGAACTTTCTTATCGTTTTTCATAATTTTATATAGATTCGGCCAAGCGCTCTTACGGTAGCTAATTGGAAGATTTAAAGATTGCAGAACTGCTCGATGTTTTTCGACAACTTGATCCGATAATCCAATCGTTTCCTGAGCCAATTCAGCAGCGAAAACCATACCGATTGAAACCGCTTCACCATGGCGCAATTCAAAATTACAATCTACTTCTATGGCATGAGCCAAAGTATGACCATAATTTAAGATCTCTCTTAATTCGCTTTCTTTGAAATCTGCGCTCACGACTTCCGCTTTCACAGCTGCGGCTCTCTCGATTATTTCTTCAAGCAAATCTTCATCTTTTCGCAAATCAGATATTTTTTTCTTTGATAGTAATAGCAAAATTTCTGCATCTTTTATAAATCCACATTTAACTGCTTCAGCTAAACCAGCCGAAAAGTCACGATCTGAAAGTGATTTAATCCAAGACAAATCAATTAAAACTGAAATTGGCGAATGAAAAGCACCAATCAAATTCTTCCCGTGAGCGCTATTGATGCCAGTTTTTCCACCAATTGCTGCATCAACCATTCCGGCTATTGTTGTAGGCACAGCAATCCAATCAATTCCACGCAGCCAAGTAGCAGCGGCGAAACCAGCATGATCGGTTACTGCCCCACCTCCCAAACCGATAATCAAGCCATCTCGTTCGATCTCAAATTCACTGAGCATTTCCCAAGTTTTTTCTAAATTTTTTGAAGTTTTGCCTAATTCTCCCTCGGGTATTTCAATCACATTTAAATTACCGAGTTCGCCAGTTAACGAGATTTTGGACCGCAACTGAGATGTTGTAATAAGAACTACTTTTTTACGACCTTCGACCCAATCAGCAATGGAACTTTCCCAGGTTGTACCAATTTCAATTTGGTAATTGCGCTCAGCAGAAACCGGAACTGTTCTCACGAGTCAATCTTAACTGCTTGAATTATTTGATCGACAATTTCTTCGATTTTCAGATCACTAACGTCAATTTTCAAATCCGATAACGCTTCATAAATTGGTCGTCGAACCACCATTAATTCCTGCCATTTTTGTCTTGGATTAACCAATAACAATGGACGTTCGGTATTGAATCCAACTCGAGGGGCAACTGCAGCCAATGAAATATCGAGAAATACTCTTAAACCATTCGATTCACGTAATGCTGATTGGGTTGCTTCACTCAAAATCGCACCCCCGCCAAGTGAGACCACTCCGTCACTTTCCAATAGTGCGTCGATAACGACACTTTCTTCGACTAATCGAAAATGAGACTCGCCATCTTCGACGAAAATTTCATTTATAGATTTTCCTTGATCGGCTTCGATCAACTTATCAGTATCGGCAAAATCGCAATTCAATTTTTCGGATAAAAGTACGCCAACCGTACTTTTTCCTGCCCCCATGGGACCAAAAAGAATTACCTTTGGCGGCATTATTTAATCGTCAAACTATTTAAATAATTTTCGAAATTGCGACGAACTTCTGTAACGCTGTCG
>JBDLPY010000062.1:0-3909 GCA_039800785.1 Actinomycetota bacterium | reverse complement strand
TTTGAAGGTATCTGATTCGACATTGACATTAATTGCATTTGGTAAATGGCCAGCTGCAAATTCATCCGGGCGACGAACATCAAGTACCGTTACGCCACTTTCTTGAATCTTATTTGAAAATCCAGTTGGATCTAATTGATTAATAGTTGTTCCACTTCCACCGCATCCGGTTAACACTAAAGTTGTAATTGTGAGTGCTGCCATTAACTTCTTCATTAATTTATCCTAATCACGCCAAGCTTAAGAAAAGCTTCTGCAATTTCTCAGTTACTTCTTTGGAATTTCGTTTACCTTCAGTAATGCACTCTTCAAGAGAGCAACTTATTAAAGTAAAGGCGGCAGTATGAACAGCTTTGCTAACAGCGGACATCTGCGTAACGATTTCTTCGCAATCGCGCCCCTCTTCCAACATACGAACAACTGCGCCAAGTTGACCTTGCGCGCGTTTGATTCGTTTAGCAATCGCTGCCACTTGTTCAGCGTCATTGAGTACATGTGATGAAGATTTCTTTGCCATGTGGTGAAGATTAGCATACCCCCAGGGGTATGCTGAGTTAGGACCTAAAGGAGGTCAAACGATGAATAAGAAAGCTGTCGCGGCAGTAATTGCGGCTGGATTAGCCATCACCCCAGTCGCCAACGGCGCAACAATTGATGCCAAAACAAAAGCAGAGTTGATTTATTTGATCCAAGAAGAGAAATTGGCCCGAGATGTTTATGCCAGCTTGACTGATATGGGTCGCAAATTCCAAAACATTAATCGTTCCGAAAGCACACATATGGGCTTAGTTGCGGATTTACTAAAGGCGTATGGCATCAAAGACCCAACGCTAAATTTGAAGCCGGGCGTTTACAAAGATAAGAAATTAACTGCGCTCTATAAGAAGATTATGAAAACTGCAAAGAATTCATACGCTGACGCGCTTGCGGCTGGCATTTTGATTGAAGAAACCGATATTGCAGATCTAAATAAACTAATTGCTAATACGCAAAACGCTGATGTTTTAGATGTAGCTAATCGGCTACTTAATGGCTCTCAGAACCACTTGCAGGCTTTTCGTATTCAGTAACAAATCCAACTACTGAAGCGACAAGCAAGCCTGCGGCAAGAACCGTGAGCCACCAACCGACTACTAGGCCCAAACCACTTAGTACGGCAAAGAAGCCAACTGGTAGTGGCCACCAAGAGTGCGGGCTATAGAAACCTAATTCACCGGCGCCGTCAGAAATCTCGGCGCTGGTGTTATCTTCTGGCAAGACTTTTCCGATTCGTTTGCTGGTAAACCAAACATAGAACGCAATCATCGCGCCAAGTGCTGCGCTAAGAGCTAAGCAAGCTATGCCAACTGCTTCGCCACCGACAGCCCAATAAACCACAGTCATGATGGTGTAAAAAATCGCCAAACCTAAGAATAGAATCCAAGATGTTTTCATAATTAGTGCAACTTCTCGATCGGAGCTTCTGGATGATTTACATCCCAAGCTGGACGTTCTGATTTGATTCTTGGCATTGATAAGAAGTTGTGGCGGGGTGGCGGACAAGTTGTCGCCCACTCTAAAGATTGGCCATAGCCCCATGGATCGTTGCTCTCTACCTTAGGTGACTTACGTGTAATCCAAATATTTACAAAGAATGGAATCATTGAAAGTGCCAATAAACCGGAACCAACTGTTGAAATCATATTTAAATCAGTGAATCCATCAGTTGATAAATAATCGGCGTAACGACGTGGGAAACCTTTGATTCCAAGCCAATGTTGCACCAAGAATGTTAAGTGGAAACCAAAGAACAATGTCCAGAAGTGAACTTTGCCAAGGCGCTCGTTCAACATTTTTCCAGTGAACTTAGGCCACCAGAAGTAGAACCCGCCAAACATCGCAAATACCACTGTGCCAAATAGAACATAGTGGAAGTGTGCAACTACGAAGTATGAAGCGCTCACCGCAAAATCAAGTGGTGGTGATGCCAAAATGATTCCGGTAAGTCCGCCAAATAAGAATGTAATCAAGAAGCCAACAATCCAAAGCATCGGCGTATCAAATGAAATTGAACCGCGCCACATGGTGCCGATCCAGTTAAAGAACTTAACGCCAGTTGGTACACCAATCAAAAATGTCATAAATGAGAAGAACGGCAATAACACTTGACCGGTCGCGAACATATGGTGCGCCCAAACTGAAACTGAAAGAGCTGAAATTGCAATTGTTGCCGCAATCAATCCTTTGTAACCAAAGACTGGTTTGCGGCTAAATACCGGCAAAATTTCGGTAGCTATTCCAAAGAATGGCAACGCAAGAATGTAAACCTCTGGATGACCAAAGAACCAGAAGAGGTGCTGGAAGAGCATCGCACCACCATTTGCTGGATCAAAGATGTGTGAACCAAATAAGCGATCAGATTCCAAACCTAATAGCGCTGCCGCTAATGGCGGGAACGCAAGCAAAATCAAAATTGAAGTTAGTAGTACGTTCCAAGAAAAGATCGACATCCGAAACATCGTCATACCTGGTGCGCGCATTGTGAAAATAGTTGTAATGAAATTAACGCCACCAAGAATTGTGCCCACACCGCCAATTGCCAATCCAGTAATCCAAAGATCCGCGCCGATTCCCGGTGAATATGTTGTGCTAGATAGCGGTGCGTAAACCGTCCAACCAAATGATGCCGCGCCACCTGGCGTTAAGAAACCAGACGCTGCCATTGCAGAACCAAAGAAATAGAGCCAGAACGAAAGCATGTTCAACCGTGGGAAAGCCACGTCAGCGGCGCCAATTTGCAGCGGCATGATTACGTTTGCGAAACCAACAAAGAGCGGCGTTGCAAACATGAGCAACATAATGGTTCCGTGCATCGTAAAGATTTGGTTGTACTGCTCGTTAGATAAAAATTGCAAACCTGGTCGAGCTAATTCAGCGCGCAGCGCCATTGCTAACAAACCGCCAAGCAAGAACCAAGTAAATGAAGTAATCAAATACATGTAGCCGATGGTCTTGTGATCGGTTGAAGTTACCCACTTAACAAATAGTCGACCTTTACTTGTCGACTTTAGTGGCTCAAATTTCGGAGCGATTACTGGTGGATTGGCATACGTTGTCATTATGCGCCTACCTTCAATGTTTCTAAGTAATTCTGATATTCAGCCGGTGTTACAACTTTAACTTTGAAAATCATTTGAGAGTGGCTTCGTCCGCAAAGAATGTTGCAGCGACCTGGGTATTCGCCAAGTTTGTTCGCAGTGAATTCCAAATGATTAGTTACGCCTGGCAAATTCTGCATTTGAATCATGAATGCTGGAATCCAAAATCCGTGCACAACATCATTTGAAGTAATTGTGAATCGAACTCGTTCGCCTTGTGGCATATATAAAGTCGGTGGTTCAGCCGGAGTTCCAGTTACGGTCGCTTCGGCCCCAGCTTCTGGATAAGTAAACTGCCAAGACCACTGAATCGCATTCACGCTAATTTCGTGCATTACTTTGTCCGGTTGCTTTGAAGTAATTTCAGTTTCCGCTTTTGCAGTAAACGCGAAAAGCACTGCCACGATTACAAATGGAATTAATGTGTAGGCAACTTCAATTGGAATGTTGTATTGCGATTGCTTTGGGTATTCCGGATCTCCCGCTTTGCGGCGATGAAAAATCGCTGGCCACAAAATTAAAATCGCGGTGAAAATTCCGACTACACCAGCAGCAAGCCATGCACCGCGCCATAAGCCATGTGATGCTTCATTAACACTGGAAAGATCTGGTTCGTAACCGTATACATTGCAACCAGATAGAACTAACGCGGTTACAAGCGTTCCGACACTTACAAAAAATTTCTTAGCGAGCTTTCCTTGGCGCATAAGGCTAAGAATAGTGCTGGTTCGCGTAAGGGCTAATTCGGCGAGTAGCCTTCCGACTCGTGGGT
>JBDLPY010000061.1:0-3390 GCA_039800785.1 Actinomycetota bacterium | reverse complement strand
GATGCGACGCTTGCTGAGCGGAAGAAAACTTTTAAACCAATCCCACATAAATTCACTTCTGGCGTGCTGCACAAATATTCAAAACTTGTTGGCTCTGCTTCAAAAGGCGCAGTCTGCGACTAAGTCGGGGCTAATCGCCGTCCAAATTCTGAGATGGCTATCTCAGGGGTTGACTAGGCACATTCGCCTTTGCGACAATTACGCCCATGTTGAAGACAACTTCTATCTCATCAGTGGTGGTCATTCGATAGCGCATACCTTTTTAAGGAATGCGCGCCCTCAGAACTCTGAGGGTTTTTTCATTTAATTAGCTAAAGCAGAAAACAGGACGAGATAAAGAAAAAAAGAAAGGAGTAAGCAGATGTCAGAAGTTACCGGTGCACAATCTCTAGTTAAATCATTGGAGCATGCCGGAGTCGAAGTTATGTTCGGAATTCCTGGCGGTGCAATTTTGCCAGCTTACGATCCAATCTTTGATTCAAAAATTCGCCACATCTTGGCGCGCCACGAACAAGGCGCAGGACATGCAGCCGAAGGTTATGCGCAAGCAACTGGTCGCACCGGTGTTTGTATTGCAACTTCTGGACCTGGCGCAACAAATTTAGTTACACCATTAGCGGATGCGGCAATGGATTCAGTTCCAGTTGTTGCAATTACTGGACAAGTTCCAGGACCAGCAATCGGAACTGATGCATTCCAAGAAGCTGATATTCGTGGCATCACAATGCCATTTACTAAACACAATTATTTAGTTAAAGATCCAAACGAAATTCCTAAAGCTATTGCCGAAGCTTTCTACATTGCATCAACTGGCCGACCAGGTCCGGTATTGGTTGACATTGCAAAAGATGCGCTTCAAATGAAAACAAAATTTGAATGGCCGAAATCAATTACTTTGCCGGGGTATCGGATTCCGGGAAAACCGCTTGATAAATCTATCGAAGATGCAGCTAACTTAATTGTTTCTAGTTCCAAACCAGTTTTCTATGTTGGCGGCGGAATTATCAAATCAAATGCTTCAAAAGAATTACGCGAATTAGCGGAATTAGTTGGTGCGCCTGTTGTAACAACTTTGATGGGACTCGGAACTTTCCCAGATTCTCATCGTCAACATTTAGGTATGCCAGGTATGCATGGATCAGTTGCGGCAGTTACTGCGCTGCAGAAAGCTGATCTATTAATTACCTTGGGCGCGCGATTTGACGACCGCGTAACTGGAAAACTTTCATCTTTTGCACCGAAAGCAAAGATTTTGCATGTAGATATTGATCCAGCGGAAATTGGAAAAAATCGCTTCACCGATGTTGCAATTAACGGTGACTTGAAAGAAACCATCAAAGCGTTAATCCCGGTAATAAAGAATAAAAATTTACCTGACTTGGCAGGTTGGTGGAGTGCACTGGATAAATTGCGCGCTACTTATCCAGTGGGCTACAACTTGCCCGAAGATGGCTCACTTTCACCACAATATGTAATTGAGCGAATTGGAAAAATTTCTGGTCCAGATTCAGTTTATGTCGCTGGCGTTGGGCAACATCAAATGTGGGCTTCACAATTTATTCATTATGAAAAGCCACGTACTTGGATTAATTCAGGTGGCGCCGGCACGATGGGTTTTGCGGTACCAGCTGCGATGGGTGCAAAAGTTGGCATGCCAGATACAACTGTGTGGGCAATTGATGGTGATGGTTGTTTCCAAATGACCAACCAAGAGTTAGTTACTTGCGCGCTAAATAACATTCCAATCAAAGTTGCAATTATCAATAACGAGTCACTTGGCATGGTTCGCCAATGGCAAACTTTGTTCTACGAAGGTCGTTACTCAAATACCGATTTGAAATCAAAACACATTCCAGATTTTGTTAAATTGGCTGATGCAATGGGCGCAGTTGGATTGCGTTGCGAAAATCCAGCAGATGTCGATAAAACAATTGAAAAAGCGATGTCCATAAACGATCAACCAGTAGTTGTTGATTTCCGAGTTCATCGCGATGCCATGGTTTGGCCAATGGTTGCCGCTGGAACTTCTAACGATGACATCATGGTTGCCCGTGCAACTGCGCCGGACTGGGATTCACAGGAGTTATAAAAATGGCGCTACATACTCTTGCAGTTCTAGTTGATAACAGCCCAGGCGTTTTGGCGCGCGTTGCTGGATTATTTTCCCGTCGCGCATACAACATTGATTCTCTTGCAGTGGGCCCAACCGAAAATCCAGAAATTTCTCGTATGACCATCGTGGTTAATGTTGAGGGACATGCACTCGAGCAAGTGATCCGCCAATTAGATAAATTGGTAAACGTAATTCACATTGCCGAGATGAAACCAGCCAACTCAACTCAAGCTGAGTTACTGATGGTTAAAGTAAAGAATTCATCCGAGGCTAAATCTTTGGCAGATAAATTTGGCGCCAAAGTTGTCGACGAGAATGGAGATTCCATCACAATTGAAGCTACCGGAAGTACCGAAAACATTTCGGAATTACTTGGCGCTTTAAAGAAGATCGGCATCAAAGAGTTAGTTCAATCTGGAATGGTCGCACTTGAGCGCGGCGCTACTGCATTGTCAGAGCGCACGCTTGAAATTCAATCAGTGTCGACCGATACCCAAGCGGACTATCAGAATTAAACCCAACGCGAAATAGGAGATAAGTAATGGCAACGATGTATCACGAACAAGATGCAGATCTATCAGTAATTCAAGGACGCAAAGTTGCGATTATTGGTTACGGATCACAAGGACATGCCCACGCACTTAATTTGCGAGATAGCGGTGTCGATGTTCGCGTTGGTTTGAAGGAAGGTTCCAAGTCTCGCGAGAAAGCAGAAGCAGAAGGTCTTCGCGTAACTTCAGTTGCTGATGCAGTTAAAGAGGCGACGGTAATTATGATTTTGGCGCCAGATCATTTACAACGCCACATTTATAACGACTCTGTTCTACCAAATCTTAAAGATGGCGATGCGCTTTTCTTCGGCCATGGTTTCAATATTCGCTTTGGTTACATCAAGCCGCCAACCAATGTTGATATTTGTATGGTGGCACCAAAGGGCCCAGGACATTTAGTTCGCCGTGAATACGCAGCCGGTCGTGGCGTGCCAGTAATCGTGGCAGTTGAACAAGATGCAACTGGAAATGCTTGGCCATTAACTCTTTCTTATGCAAAAGCAATCGGCGGATTACGTGCTGGTGGAATTTTGACTACCTTTACGGAAGAAACCGAAACTGATTTATTTGGCGAGCAAGCTGTACTTTGCGGTGGCGCTTCACAATTAGTGCAATACGGATTCGAAACTTTGATTGAAGCTGGTTATCAACCAGAAGTTGCATACTTTGAATGTTTGCACGAGTTGAAGTTAATTGTTGATTTGATGTACGAAGGCGGAATCGCGA
>JBDLPY010000060.1:0-11023 GCA_039800785.1 Actinomycetota bacterium | reverse complement strand
TTCGTTATCTCTTGTCAGGATTCCAACAAATTGCACTTCTGGATATTGTTTAGCTAACGCAACTAAAGTTGGCGCTTCGGCTCGGCACGGCGCGCACCAGGATGCCCAAACATTAACGACTGCTGCTCTTCCGTTCTCTAGTTGAAAACTCTCACCAGTAAGGGTTGGCCCAGCTAAATTGATTGCAACATCTTTAGGTGTGGCTCCACAGCCAGCTAAAACTATGGCGATCAAAAATATTGAAAACTTTTTCATTTTTTTGGCAATAAATGCTTAACTGGTTCTGAGTAATTAATTCCAGAAATCATTCCGGCTTCATCAAAATTAATTGTTGTAACCGATGCCAATGTACATTCGCGTTTGCGCGGATCATGTAAGAATTTTCGACCTTCAATTGCGCTTCGCAAAATCCAAATTGGTAACTGGTGCGACACAACTATTGCATCTTTATCGCCGGCAGCTTTTTTTGCTTCAAAAATTGCGGCCAGCATTCGATTTACTTGTTCTACATATGGTTCGCCCCAAGATGGTTGCCACGGATTCCATAAATGGCGCCAAGTCCAAGGACGTTTAATCAAACTAAATCCAACATCAATTGGATGGCCTTCAAAAACATTTTTTGCTTCAATCAACCTTTCATCGGTAGTAATTGGAATTCCATTTATTACCGAAATTGGAGTGGCGGTTTCTTGTGCACGTTGAAGTGGTGAAACATGTAATGCGCCAATCTCAATTGATTTAGACCATTCGCCTAATCCTTCTGCCATTGCTTTGCCGCGCTCGGAAAGCGACCAGCCTGGTTGGCGTCCGTAAAGAATTTTCTTGGGATTTTCTACCTCGCCATGACGAATAACGTGAACGCGTTGACCCATTGGTCAATCATAAAGCCATTAACCTAAGGCAATGTCTTCGTCGGGTGCTGCCTTCTTCGATCTCGACAATACGTTAATTCGAGGTTCATCGCTTTATTTTCTTGGTCGAGGCATGTACCACCGCGGCTATTTCACAAAAGCGGATATTTCAAAATTTGTTGTTGCAAATGTCAGGTTTCGCTTAACTGGAACTGAAAAACCAGAAGTGATTGATCGTTTTAAGAAAGCAGCACAAGATTTTATTGGCGGTCATAAAGTTTCTGATATTCATCAATTAGGAAGTGAAATTTATGATGAATACATCTCGCCTGCTTTAGTTCAAAAAACGATTGATATTGCAAAATCGCATCTAGCCACCGGCCGCGAAGTGTGGTTGGTTTCTGCTGCACCTGAAGATTTAGCAAAAATTATCGCAAGCAAGCTTGGTTTTACTGGAGCAATTGGTAGTAAAGCTGAAATTAAAAATGAAATTTATACCGGAAACTTAGATGGACCGGTTTTACATGGCGCAGCTAAAGCGGCAGCAGTTTGTGATTTAGCAAAAAATCGAAATTTAAATATTAAAGAATGTTATGCATATAGTGATAGCGCAAATGATTTGCCACTACTTGAATCAGTTGGCTACCCAAATGCCATCAATCCCGATGCAAAACTACGAATCAGAGCACTGGTTGAGGAATGGCCAATTCACGATTTTCGTAAATTTAGATTTATTAATCGGTTGCTTGGCCCAACAGTTAGCCGCATAGTTGCTTTGGCGGCATATCTCGCACCACGCGGTGGGAGGAAACCCGAGTAAAGTAGGCCAGTTATGGCTTTTCGGACTTTCGCTGATTTTTTGCGATCACTTGATGACGATGCGCTTTCGCGCATATTCAAGTTGCGACCAGATTTAATTTCACCTACGCCACCGGACTTTGCATCACTGGCAGTACGTGCAACATCGTCGCCAAGTTTGGCGCGTGCCATCGACACTTTAACCGCATTTGAATTACAAGTACTCGAAGCATCTTTAGTGCTCACTGAACCATTTTCGATGAAAGATGTTGAAGCTGTTACAGATACCGCAGCGCGATTTGCTTTCGGAAAGTTAATTGATTTGGCGCTGGTTTATGGCGATACAAAAAGCGCAGTAATTCCTACCCAAGTGCGCGAAGTTATGGGACCGGAAATTGCCGGATTAGGCCCAGCTGCTACAGGTAAATATGACCTGAAAAAGATTGCTAAAGCACCGGATGCAGCAAAACAAGTTTTGGATCGACTGGTTTGGGGCCCGCCGCGCGGAAGTGTTACTGACATTAAGAAACCTGGTCCTGGAATCGAATGGTTGTTATCTGAAAATCTAATTGCGCCGGTTGATTCAAAACACGTAGTCCTGCCGCGAGAAATTGCGATTCACCTTCGTGGGGGCAAAGTACATAAAGAGTTAAAACTTTCGGCGCCCGAATTAAGTGGCAAGAATTGGAAACAAAGCGAAATTGATAAAGCAGCTATTGCAAACATTTCTAATTTGCTTCGCTGGGTCGAAGAACTTCTTACTTTCTTTGGCGAAGAAGCGCCGAAAGCGCTACGTGCTGGTGGATTAGGAGTTCGAGATTTAAAAGATGTAAGCACTCATTTAGGAGTTGATGAAGGCTGCGCCGCATTCGTCGCAGAGCTCACATATTTATTTGGTTTAGTTGCAGTTGATGCCGACGAAACAATTGCTCCAACAAATAACTTTGATCTTTGGTTAACTCAAGATTTTGAAAGTAAATGGCGCGGATTGGTTTCGCTCTGGCGGTTAACTTCTCGAGTTAGCGGGTTGGTTGGTCGTGGTGATAACAAAGCGATTGCGGCGCTTGGTCCGGAGTTAGATCGCGTCTCAGCTGCAACAATTCGAAATCGTGTTTTGGCCGAACTTCCAACTGAATTGGCGCCCTCACTTGATTCATTAATCGAACGAATTAAATGGTTATCACCTTTACGTCGTGGCAGTTCAATCCGAGAAGATTTAGTTACTTGGACGATGCAAGAGTGCGAATGGCTTGGCATCACTGGACTTGGTGCAATTTCAACTTTTGGCAAACTCCTTCTGAACGAAGCGGACGAACTTGGAATAAACGAAGCGCTGCCAACTCCAATTGCTCACATCATGATTCAAAGTGATCAAACTGCAATTGCGCCAGGACCGTTGCAACATGATTTAGCGCAAGAGATGAGTTCGGTAGCCGATATCGAAAGTCGCGGTAGCGCCACGGTTTATCGCTTCACCGAAAAATCTATTCGCCGCGGATTAGATCATGGCAAAACCAGTGATGAAATCTTAAAATTCTTAAAGAAAATTTCTAAAACCGCAATTCCACAACCGCTTGAATACTTAATTGTTGATACTTCAAGAAAACATGGCCAACTTAGAGTTGGTGCAATCAGCTCATATTTGCGTTGTGAAGATCCCGCAATCGTTGCGCAAATTATTTCTGATAAGAAACTGCAGCAGCTAGATTTTCGTCAAATAGCGCCTACCGTAATTGTTTCGGATTACGGATCAGATGAAGTGTTAGAAGTTCTGAGAAGCAATGGTTACTTGCCTGCCGCAGAGTCAGCTCAAGGAATTTTGCTTTCCGGTGCACATAACAAGCGCGTCTTAAACCGACCAAAGCCACCAAAGATTGTTGGTGAAATCGAACCTCCAACTGATGCAGCTGTTGAAGCAGCAATTCGCACCATCAAAGTTGGCGAAAAATCAACTGCAAGGCAAAATGAATTGCGCAAAGTTGATGTGCCACGAACTAGCGCAAATGAAACTTTGGAATTATTAAATGCAAATTTAAAAAAGACACTTTCTATTGGTTATGCCGACAACAATGGCGGTGTTTCACATCGAATTATTGATCCAGTTCAAATTTCCCTTGGTGCGCTTATCGCGCGTGATCACAGCACTGGTGAATTGCAAACCTTTAAAATTGCGCGCATAACTGGGGTGGCTCCGCTGTGATGACCGAAAGTGGCAGAATTGTCCCTATGTTGTCCGCGCTAGAAACTTTGGTCCGTGCCGAATCTCCTTCTGATGATTTGGCTGCTTGTCGCAAAGTTGTTGAACTAGCAAACGAAATTGCAGTTAAAGAATTAGGCAAACCTGCGGAAATAAAAGAAGTTAATGGCCGTCCAGTATTTTGGTGGGGCGCTGCTAAACCTAAAGTAGTTTTACTTGCTCATTTAGATACCGTCTGGCCGATTGGAAGTTATTCACCAATTTGGGAAATTAATGGCGACGTACTGCGCGGGCCAGGAACATTTGATATGAAAGCTGGATTTATCCAAGCGCTATTTGCGCTGAAAAACATTGAAGGTGACGTCGCATTAATTGCCACCACCGATGAAGAAGTTGGAAGCCAAACTTCGCGCGATTTAATTCTGGAAGTTTCTAAAGGCGCCACTGCAGTTTTGGTTTTAGAAGCCAGCCTTGATGGAAAAGTTAAAACTGGTCGCAAAGGCACTTCAATGTACAAAATAAAAGTACATGGCCGAGCTGCACATGCTGGTTTAGAACCAGAAAAAGGCGTCAACGCAAGTGTTGAAATTGCGCATCAAGTTTTGCAGTTATCTAAATTAGAAGATCCGACTCATGGCACCACCGTGGTGCCAACTTTGATGCATAGCGGAACTTCAACCAACACTGTGCCGGAATTAGCTGAAATTGATATCGATGCCCGTTCGTTTTTAACTTCGGAATTAGAGCGCGTTGATAAAGCCATTAAGTCGCTAAAAGCTAATCATCCAGAAGCAACTTTAGAAATTACCGGTGGACTAAATCGACCTCCATTACAACCAACATCAACTTTGGAACTTTACGAAATTGCGAAAAAAGTTGCACAGGAAATTGGTTTAGGTGAATTAGGTGCTGCTGAAGTAGGTGGTGCAAGTGATGGAAACTTTGCGGCAAGTGCTGGCGCTAGAGTTTTAGATGGACTTGGCGCTGTCGGTGGCGGCGCACATGCTGCGACCGAATGGGTCAGCGTTAAATCAATTACTGAGCGAAGCGCATTCTTACACGCTTTAATTAAAGAGCTTTTGAAATGAGTGACGGTCCATTAATTGTTCAAAGTGATAAAACACTTTTATTAGATGTTGATCATCCCTTATCAACTGAATGCCGCCGAGCAATTGCGCCCTTCGCAGAATTAGAACGTTCGCCAGAACATATTCACACTTATCGATTAACAAATTTAGGACTCTGGAATGCACGCGCTGCTGGCCATGATGCTGAAGGCGTGATTGATACCTTAATTAAATACAGTCGCTACGCAGTACCAAACTCCTTATTGCTGGACGTTGCCGAAACGATGTCACGTTACGGTCGGTTGCGATTAGAAATGAATCCAATTCATGGTTTGGTATTGGTGACTACAGATCCAGCGGTTTTGGAAGAAGTTATTCGCGCCAAGAAAATTGCACCGCTACTTGGCGCCCGAATCGATAATGAAACTGTTGCAGTTCATCAATCACAACGTGGCCAAATTAAACAATCGTTGTTGCGGCTAGGTTGGCCGGCGGAAGATTTTGCTGGTTATGTGGATGGCCAAGCCCACCCAATCGATTTAAATCAAGATGGTTGGAAAATTCGAAATTACCAAGAATTAGCTGCCGAAGGATTCTGGCATGGTGGTTCGGGTGTGGTCGTTCTGCCATGTGGCGCCGGAAAAACAATTGTTGGCGCAGCAGCTATGTCTCACGCAAAAGCCACAACTTTAATTTTGGTTACAAATACAGTTGCGGCTCGGCAGTGGCGAGATGAATTGTTACGTCGTACTTCATTAAATGAAGATGAAATTGGTGAATATTCTGGAGCTAAAAAAGAGATCCGCCCAGTAACGATTGCTACTTACCAAGTAATGACCAAGAAAAAGAATGGCGTTTACGCCCACTTAGATTTATTTGATTCATATGACTGGGGTTTGATTATTTACGATGAAGTTCATCTGCTTCCAGCACCGATCTTTAGATTTACCGCTGATATTCAATCCAAACGTCGATTAGGTTTAACTGCGACTTTGGTGCGCGAAGATGGCATGGAGGGTGAAGTTTTCTCTTTAATTGGGCCAAAACGTTTTGATGTTCCATGGAAAGAAATTGAAGCTCAAGGGTACATCGCACCAGCTGAATGCATTGAAGTTCGAGTCACGTTAACGGAAAGCGAACGATTAGCTTACGCAACTGCCGAACAAGAAGAGAAATATCGCAAATGCGCTACTTCGAATACAAAATCGAAAATTGTCGAACAAATTGCAACACATCATCAAAATGAACAAGTTTTAGTAATTGGACAATATCTTGATCAGTTAGATGAATTAGGAGCGCTACTTAAAGCTCCAGTTATTAAAGGCGAGACGCCTATTAAAGAACGCGAAGAATTGTTCAATAAATTTCGCAGTGGCGAAGTTAAATGTTTAGTCGTCTCTAAAGTTGCAAACTTTTCGATTGATTTACCGGATGCCACAATTGCAATTCAAGTATCTGGCGCATTTGGCTCAAGGCAAGAAGAAGCGCAACGATTAGGTCGAATATTGCGTCCGAAATCCGATGGTCGTGGTGCTCGGTTCTATTCGGTTGTTTCACGCGATACGTTAGATCAAGATTATGCACAAAATCGCCAACGATTTTTGGCCGAACAAGGTTATTCCTACAAAATTATTGATGCAGACGATATTTTTCAAGGGAAATTTTAAATTTAGTTAAATCAATTGAAAAATGGTCAACATGGTGGCCATTTATTTTGGTTACCGGAATAAGTTCACCAAATTCTTTTTCTAAATCAGAATTTCCGTCAATTAAAATTTCTTTTAATTCAAAATTAAGCGATTCTGTGAGTGGGCTTAATTGATCAATTACTTTCTCGCACAAATGACAACCAGAACGCGAATAAACCTCGACCAGAGCTTTCCGATTCACTCGCCCATCCTTTCATTTGATAGCGTTCCGACCATATGAAGCGCTTAAGTTTCTTACTTGCCGCCACTTTAATTTCGGCACCGATTTTAAGTGCGCCAGCTGAAGCACTATTGGTCCGCCCCGCAGCGACATGGGGCTACACCTTGGCTGGCGAAGTTGGTGGACCCGTTGCCTACGCAACACCATCAGCTGGAACAAAATTGGAAAAGAAATCTACTTTCGAAGTTACATATACAAATTTTCCAGAGTGGGCCAAAATTGAAATGCAAAGTGCAATTGATGTTTGGGCAAGTTATTTTGAAAGCAATGTTCCAATCCATGTGGATGCCAGTTGGGGTCGAACTGATCGAGCCACAGTTTTAGGTTATGCCCGACCTGGAAGTTACTTCTCAAATTTTGCGGGCGCACCTGATGCCACATTTTGGTACCCATCTGCATTGGCAAATGCGTTAGCTGGAAAAGATTTAGATCGCGGTTCGGCCGAAATAGTTATTTCAGTAAATAGCGACGGCATGTGGAATACCCGCGGTGATGGCAAACCATCAAATCGCGAATACGATTTGGAATCTGTTTTTATTCACGAAATCTGTCATGGTCTTGGCTTCTTATCTACAAATAATTACAACTCTTCTTATGGACTTGGCACGCTGCAAAACCCAACGCCATTTGACGCCTTTGTTCAAACACCAGATGGCACCAGAATTTCAGAGCTCCCAAGTCCGTCACCAGAATTAGGTCGCGCATTAACAAACTATTTAGTTTGGTCTGGGCCAAAAGGTTTGGCCGCAAATAACGGAGTGGCGCCAAAGTTATATTCACCTAGCGCTTATGAATCAGGTTCTTCAATAAGCCATTTAGATGAAGCTACTTTTGGAAAAACTGGCGCTGATTCTGTTATGACGCCAAATTTAGATGCAGGTGAAGTTTTTAAAGATCCAGGTCCGGTTGCGTTGGCGATGATGGAAGATATGCGCGCTAAGCCGCCAGCCGGAACAGCCAAAGTTTTGCCAGCGCCGCCAACAAATGCCCGCGCATTGATTAGTGATCAATCTGCAATCGTTACTTTTGATGCGCCAATTAATGCAAGATCGGCGCAAGTCACTGGATATGTCATTAAAAATATTATTACCGGCCAAGAAACAGAAGCTGAAAGTAGTCCGGCAAAAGTTAATAATTTACGAAATGGCGCAACTTATGGCTTTACTGTTGCTGCGAAAAATTCGCTTGGTATTTCAGAATTTGCGACCACTAATACAGTGACGCCATCTCGCGCCTGGAAACAATCGGTTATTGATAGCGCAAGTGATGCCAAAGTTCTGGCAACTGCTGTTTACAAAAAGAATCCAGCAATTGCATATGTAGATAGCCAAAGCCAAGTTTTGAAATTAGCGCTCTGGAGCGGTAGCAAATGGAGTAAGACGGTAATAGAAAAAACTGAAAAAGTTGGCAATGCAATCTCGGTTTGCACTGATACCAAAAAAGTTCACATTTTTTACACCGATACTGTAAAACGCGATCTATTCCATGCCACCTTTGATGGCAAGAAAGTTGTAGTTGAAACGGTTGACGGCGATGGGCCAGTAGTTCAAAGTTACAAAGATCTAGATCGAATTCGAACTGCGAGCAATGTCAGTGTTTCAAATGCTTGTGTTATTACTAAAGAAGGAATTCAAGTTTTCTATCGTGACGAAAGTCAAGGAATTTTGTTAGGTGCAATTAAAGCTCCTGATTCCGAGTGGGAATATGAATTAGTAGATGGCGACCGCAAAACCGATGGTCGCACCGAAGGTGATGTTGGTTTCCATTTAAATGCAATCAACACCGGCGGTAAAACTTATTTAATTTATGACTCTGTTACATCGGTAAATACCAAACGTGACGCGATCGCCGGTGAAATTAGATTAGCTATCAGGAAAAAGGCCAGCTTTGATGCTTGGGCATATCAAACTTTAGATAGCCCACGCGAAAATGTTGCAGTTGCGGGTTATGACGTTGATATTGCTAAATCTGGTAAACAAATTTTGGTAACTTGGATGACAGCTCCAACAACTTCTATTCCAAATCCGGATTACATTCGATGGCAAGTTTTGGGCGGCGAAATAATCGCTTCAACCTTGAGTAAGTTCGGCGACCCAAATGCTTTTCTCTCACTTAATGAAAATTTACTTTTGGTTAACTGCGAACTTCGCTTATGTGTAATGGACACCAAGTTGGCAAAAGGAAAATTAGTTAGCTCGTGGCAATCCAATGATCCAATCATGTCCGGATGGATTGAATGGAAACGTAACCGTTATGCCGTTGCCGGTATTAACGGAAAATTGGTTGCGCTTAAGTAAATTACTTCTTGGCGTTACGACGCTGAATCCGCGTCTTCTTTAGAAGTTTCTTATGCTTCTTCTTCGCCATGCGCTTGCGGCGCTTTTTGATAACTGAACCCATGCCCGTAGATTAGCGTGAAGTTAACCGATTTAACGAACTGTCAGCCATTAGCACTGCGCCAACTTCATCCGAATAGCCAAAAGCATTAATTTTTGAACCAGTAATGGATTTTTTCGCTAAAACTTTACCTTTGCTACCAAATGTGATGATTGAAATTTTTCCACCTTTGATCGGATACGCTGCCATGAAATTCTTCTTAACTGAAACAACATGCGCACCGCCAACTGCCGGAAATCGGGTGGTCCATGATGGTGCAAATGCACTGGTGAACTTTGTGACGACAGCTTCCGTTGTCTTTCCAACTTTTGCCGATCCACCAAGGAAATAATTTGTTGTTCCAGATATCCAACGACGTTCCGCATTTATATTGCTGCTTCGGACTAATGCCGGTTTATTTAGTTTTAATAAAAATCCGTCCCGTTTAGCAACCAAATTCTTACCTAACAATTTTTCAGTCGAGCTTCCCGCTAAATAATTCTCATTAATAATTACATTTACTTCAGTGTTGGTTTTACCGATTAAATTTATTTGATTACTTGTTCCGTCCCACTTCATATAAAACCCGGCGCTACCCGAATCAGTGGCGATTTGGCCGCCAAGCAAATTTCCAAAAGCGCTTTTAATCCAAACTGCTGAGCCAACATCGACGCCTTTGGCTTCAAGTACTTCGCCCGTCGGTGCAATTTTCCAGCGCCAAATCTGCGTTGCATTTGTCCGAGAAGTTGTTTGTGGTTCAACTACTACGCCATCTGGATTTATCGGAGCAACGCTTTGCGCATTATTGGAAGTGGAAGTTGTCGCCCCGCTACCAAATACTAAGAAATTTCCATCTGAGTCAACGCTAATTGCCGAAACAAAGCTCTCGCTTGGTCCGGTTAGCGGAATTTGAGTCCCACCTTCAATTTGAAAGTAACCGGTTTTTTCTAGATTACCGATTAATAAAATTTTATCTTTTGAAATTGCAAAATTTGTCGGTTCCGAAGCCGCATTTGCTGGTGTTAAAAATAGAAATGGTAAAACCAATAAAAATAACCGTTTCAAGAATTAACTCAATTCAATTGAGCGATCACGTGCCGCTTTCATCGCCTTTAATACGATTTCATTTAATTTTGAATCGGAAAAACTAGCGAGCGCTGCAGCGGTAGTCCCGTTAGGGCTCGTGACGTTCTCGCGTAACGTTGTTGCGCTCTTTCCGCTTGATTCCAATAATTTGGCAGCGCCAATAAATGTTTGAGCTGTTAATTTTGTGGCATCTGCTTCGGAAAGGCCAAGTTCTTTGCTGCCAGCAATCATCGCTTCGACAAATGCGAAAAAGTAAGCAGGGCCAGAACCGGATGTTGCAGTCACTGCATCTTGTAGTGATTCCTCAATTTCGATTGCTACACCTGAAGAGTTCAGTAATTGAGCGACAAATGTTTTTTGCACTGCGCTAACTTTAGGTTCAGCCGAATAACCAGCAGCTCCTTGGCCGATCAAAGTAGGAGTATTTGGCATTACGCGAACAATTGGATTCGCGCCCGATAGCGCCGCAGATATATCTGCAATTTTCTTACCGGCCACAAAAGATATGACCAAAGTGTTTGGGTTTAATTTTCCAGATATTTCACTCAAAACGGTTGAAAGATCTTGCGGTTTAATTACAAGTAGCAAAACATCAGTGCTATCGAGATTATCGTCAATTTTTATTCCGTAAATATCAACTAATTCATCGCAGCGCTCTTTCCGCTTTTCGATTACGGAAATTGAATTGGCATCTTGGCCAGCTTTTAACAGCGCAGCAA
>JBDLPY010000059.1:0-9072 GCA_039800785.1 Actinomycetota bacterium | reverse complement strand
AATGCTCTTGGATCTGAAGTATTTGTTGCAGTTATCCCTTTGTAAATAAGAAAAAAATCTAGGGTAAACACTATGGCTGACTCTGAAATTAAGAGCAATGATGCGATTTGTCGACGAATTTTTTGGGATTGGAGAAAGCTCATGGGTTTTACTCTATCAAGCAATTCAAACCTTAACCGAATAGCTCGAACCGCCAAGAATGAAGCTGGTAGATCGACAAAGGTTTCTCAGATTAAAGAAATTGATTACTTGACTGTATTAAATTCCAATTCAATTGCCAACAATGAATTAAAAAACACAGGCAAGGCAGAATCCGGAAAATTCCAAAAGGCAAAAACAAATGAATATATTCAATCAACATCTTCTCTGCGACGTGAATTCGATGAATCAACTGATTTAGTCAATGCAGCACTTTTTTATGAACATCTTGAACGACAACTAGCTCAAACTAGAAGAGACGATAATCAATTTAGGTTGATGAGAATTTTAGTCTCGGATGATATTTCTGATGAATCATTGATTGAATTCGCGTTCGCATTGAACGATTCAACGCGAGACGAAGACATAGTTTCGCGTATTGGAAATCATGAATTTGTAATTCTACTTCGCATCAACCCATTAAGTTCAGATAATAGTAGGAATATCATTAGGCGCATATCAAAAATTTTTGAAGGAAAGTTTCTGTTTTCCACAATATTAATCGATGGAACTTTTGACTCGATTAGAGCTTTGGAGCTTCTCGATCGAGCCCTTTTTAAAAGATCTACTAATCCAGATTAATGCCAAATATTAGTTATTTTGATTTTGTTGATTAATTTAGAGTCTATTTATCAACATCAATCATTTTCCACCGAAAGTGCTCGCATGGAGATTTTGCAGGAATTTCACATTTAATTTGAGGTCGTGGATTCAAGTACGAGTGCTTCGGATTTCGAAATAACTTTCGGTCAATTAACACCTTTAATAATTGATCATACAGTTGAAGAAATTTGGATTAATGCCCCACATAGAATTTTTATAGCTAAAAATGGTAGAAGTGAACTTACAAATTTAATTTTGACCTCAGAAGAGGTAAGAAATCTTGTCGATCGCGCACTAATGTGGAGTGGCAGAAGATTGGACTTATCTCAGCCTTTTGTAGATGCGCGTTTACCTGATGGATCGAGATTACATGTAGCAATACCTGAAATAACCGCAGAGCACTGGGCAGTGAACATTCGTAAACATGTTATGCGCAATCTCTCGCTTGAACATTTAGCAGACTTAAATGTTATGTCCCAAGAAATGGTTCAATTTTTAAAGAAATCTGTCGCTGATGGAAAAAATATTCTAGTTAGCGGAGGGACTCAGGCAGGTAAAACCACTCTTTTAAATGCACTGGTTAGTTCAACTCCTGTTAAGGATCGCGTTATTACGATTGAGGAAGTTTTTGAGTTGAAACCAAACCTTCCAGATGTAATAGCAATGCAAACTAGAACTGCAAATCTTCAGGGTGATGGCGAAATTCCATTACGGAAATTAATCAAAGAATCGCTTCGAATGCGGCCATCGCGAATCGTAATTGGTGAAGTCCGTGAGGCTGAAGCGCTTGATCTTTTGATTGCACTCAACTCGGGATTGCCTGGTATGGGAACAATTCATGCAAATTCAACTAGAGACGCGGTCATAAAACTCCAAACTCTTCCGCTACTAGCAGGCGAAAATATTTCCCAAAAATTTATTGGGCCAACGATTGCTTCAGCAATACACATCTTGGTTCATGTATCTCTCAAAGATGGCAAGCGACGAATAACTGAAATTTCAAAGACAACAGGACGAATTGAAAACGACTTTATTGAGACAGAGTCTTTGTGGCGCTGGAATGGTGAAGCCTATGAGAAAGGATTTGGCTTAATTGAAATTTAGAACATTAGATTCCAAAACTAAATTGATAATAATTTCAATTTCTTTCTTTACTTTTATGTTTGTGGTCTTTGTGACTAGGTCAATTTTCATAACCACACCCTTTGCTCTGTTGGTCTTCTTAGCTTCGCTTAATTTTGTTAATGAAAAATCAAAAAAGCGAGATGCTCAAATAACTGAAGGGTGGACTGAAGCTATCGATCATTTAGTCACGGGTCTGTATGCGGGAAGGTCATTAACTGAGTCATTGGTTGGACTTGCAGACCGGGGGCCAACTTTCATCAGACCATATTTTCAAGATTTTAAGAATGAGATACGAAGTGGAAAAGATTTTGAAGTCAGCTTAGAAAAAGTCCGAGGAAAACTTGCACACCACGGAAGCGATCAAGTTATAGAGGCTCTTTTGATTGCAAAAAATTTGGGTGGGGGCGAACTAATCAATCTACTTCGGGCGCTTGGCGATTTCCAGCGGCAAGATTTGATTCTAAATAAAGAGATTCTCATTAAGCAAGGATGGATTAAGAATTCAGCACATCTGTCCGCTGCCGCCCCATGGTTTCTTCTTCTTATGCTTTCAACACAAAATACAACAGCTTCTGCTTTTGCTTCGCCAACTGGGATTCTCATTTTGGCTATTGGCTTTGCTTTAACGGTAGTTGCCTATTTTTGGATGAATTGGCTCTCTAGATTGCCTAAGACTCCACGTGTATTTGGAAACACAGAACAGATTTTTAAACAAAAATGATCTTCGTCGCGACTTTTATTCCTACATCATTAATTGCAGTTGCGGTTCTAATTATTTATTCTCTAAACCACAATAGATCCGGTTTCAAACTATTTGAAGAAGGTTTTGCGCAAGTAGCAGAAATTGCAGGAAAACAGAAAGACCGAACTAATGTAAAGGAACGTCTATCTGAATTAAATAATATTCAAACATATAATAATTTTAGATTTAATCAGTTCCTGATCTCTTGCTCTGCAAGTTTGATTCCAATCCTTCTCACAATTGCTGGTCGACTCGACAATTTATCTGCAATCGGTCTTTCATTGCTTTCAGCAACTATTTGTTATTTTTATTTAGATCGCAACTTATCGAAGCAGATTGAAAACCGACGATTACAAATGGAGAGCGAATTTCCTGCGATAGTTGAAATTCTTACTTTAGCTATAGGTGCCGGAGATTCACCAATAAGTGCATTTTCGCGCATAGCGAATCGCTCTGATTCAATTTTTGCTACTTCCATGAGGTCAGTTATTGCTCAAGTTAAGTCTGGAGTTTCTTTTCATAAAGCATTAGATCAATTTAGTCAGAATTCTAAATCGTTAATTGTCAGAAGGTTTGTCGATGCACTCGTAATAGCAATGATGCGAGGGGCGCCTCTGGTGGATGTTTTGCAACGCCATGCATCTGAAGCACGTGTAAACCATCGAAACTTAATTTTAGATAAATCCGGTAAGGCTGAAATAACAATGATGATTCCAATAGTTTTCCTGATATTACCTATATCGGTGATTTTTGCGCTTTGGCCATCAATGTCAAATTTGAGTTTCTTCGCATCCTAAATATGAAGCACAAAATAAATATGAAATTGAGACGGAAATAGATTAATTAACTGATAAACGGCAAGTAAATAAGAAAGGTATGCAAAATGAGTAATAGAAGCAACAATGAGAAAAACTCTCCGGTGAAAGAAAATTTGAATGAACTGGAGAATGAAATATTTATTCCTAATTGGGCAGAAAATTTTCATATGGTCACTACTAAAGCAGTTATTTCAATTTTAAGCTGGATTAAATTCAAATTGAATAAACATCTAAAAGCAAAGACTTACGTAAATTTCATTAAACAGGAAGATGGGGATGTTCCTGGTTGGGTTTTAGTTGTTCTCATGACAACGGGATTAGTTACTGCAATATGGACAATAGCCGCACCTAAATTAAGTTCCATACTCAAAAATTCATTGGACTCTATGAACGGGATACGCTGAAGATTGATTAAGTTAAGTAAACAATTCATCAAATCTGAAAAAGGTAATGTTGAAAGCGCTCTTGTGATCATCCCTCTTTTATTTCTTTTTCTAGGAAGTCTTCAGCTAATGGCTGTAATTAGTACTAGAAATTTGGAGCGAACATTAGCTCAAGAAAAAGCTCGTACTTATGCTATGGGTATAGATCATGGTTTTAATGGCCATTCGCCACCGCCGCGAATTCAAGATCTTAAAACTTTTTGGTATTCAGATAAATTGCAACTATTTATTACAAAAATAGAGAAAGAGATGCCTCAAATTTTTCCTGGCATTAATTCACTTATTCACGGGAAGAAGATTTCAGTAGTTGGATCATCTGTTGTAGAACAACAACCGTAGTTTGATTTCGAATTCTATTTAGGCTCGCACTCAAGAATGGAGAATTAACATGTATAAATTCAAAGAATTCTTACTGGATGAAAATGGAAGTGCCGTCGTTGAATACGTACTTCTTGCAATTCCCCTTTTTGTGGCTATTTATATGTACTTAGGTAATTTTGCACAATTAAGCGATTCCGAATTAGTTGCCAGAACAATGGTTCGGGAATCGTTAAGAGCCTTTGTTTTGAGTCCCAATTTCTTTACTGCAAATGCCAGAGCAAATGAAACGCTCTATGCAATGGCAAAGATTGAAGGTTTAGGTTCAAATGAAATTGACTCAATGCATCTTTCGTTTCAATGCGATAAAACGCCGTGTTTATCTCAAGAAGGTCGCGTGCGAGCAACCCTTGAAATGGTCACTGGACCTGACCACCGAAAGGTCAAAGTCTCTGCGGAAGAATTTGTTTCACCATGGAAATGGTCTTTGCTATAGATAATGAAAATCTTTAGCAAGTTATTAAAGAAGTTTATAAAAGATGAATCTGGATCGATTTCTTTGTTAATAATAGGGTTATTTGTAATTTCACTTGCAGTGATAATGATTGTTACAGATATTTCGGTTTTAGCTGCCGCCAAAAGATCTTTAGATCACGCAACTGAAGCGGCAGTACAAAATGCTTCCCAAACTTTAGATGAGAAGCAGTATTACACGGGAAAGATGAACCGCCAGATTCAAATCTATCGATTTCTAAATCCAAACTATTACGTTGAAAACCGAGTCCCAATAGATTGCAATAAGGGTTTAGGTAAGGCACAAGAAGTTTTATCTTCTTGGAAGAACAATGGTGGATATTTGAAAAGAGCTGAAATTACTGACTATCGAATCGATACTTTCACCTGCAATTACGACACAGTTGCACTTTCAACTTCAGCAATAATTAATCTTCCTTTTAATGTTCCTTTTTCAAATATCTCGAAGGCAACTGTCATTTCCCAAGTAGTTGCTCGAAATGAAAAGAACTCTGGACTATATTTATTTGGAGTTCGAATTCTTTAATTAACGATATTCTTTGCCAATGGCCGAGAGAGAATATGGCGCGGAGTTAGCGCAGTTGGAATCGACTCTTTCGGGTATCGAAAAAGTTTTGGATTTGCCGAAGTTGAAGGACGATGCGTCAAAACTTGAGGAAGCGGCTTCGGCACCGAATTTATGGGATGACGTGGCAAATGCTCAGAAAGTAACTAGCAAACTTTCACACACTCAAAATCAAATTAAAACTCTTGAATCACTTCGTGGGCGAATTGATGATTTGCCAGTTTTATTGGATCTAGCAAAAGAAGAGAACGATAAATCTGCCTTGGCGGATGTAGATAAAGAATTAGATTCAATCACCAAAACAATTGAAGATTTGGAAATTCAAACCTTATTAAATGGTGAATATGACGAACGTGATGCACTCGTAACAATTCGCTCAGAAGCCGGTGGCGTTGAAGCAGCGGATTGGGCGCAAATGTTGCAACGCATGTATTTACGTTATTGCGAGCGCCATAACTACAAAGTTGATGTTTTGGAAACTTCATATGCCGAAGAAGCTGGAATTAAATCCACAACGTTTCGAGTTAGCGCGCCTTATGCCTACGGCACACTTTCGGTAGAACAAGGTACGCATCGACTAGTGCGCATTTCGCCATTTGATAGCCAAAGCCGTCGTCATACCTCTTTTGCTGGCGTGGAAATCGTTCCAGTTGTCGATCAAAGTGACCATATTGAAATTGATGAAAAAGAAATTCGCGTTGATGTTTATCGTTCATCTGGACCTGGCGGCCAAGGCGTAAATACAACGGATTCCGCGGTTCGCATTACACATATTTCAACTGGCATTGTGGTTTCATGCCAAAACGAGCGTTCCCAAATTCAAAACAAAGCAACTGCAATGGCAGTTCTGCAATCAAAGTTATTGGAACGTCGTCGCCAAGAAGAGCAAGCAAAAATTAATGCTTTAAAAGGCGACAACAGTGGTTCCTGGGGAAATCAAATGCGTTCTTATGTATTAGCTCCGTATCAAATGGTTAAAGATCTTCGAACCGATTATGAAACTGGAAATACTGGTGCAGTTTTAGATGGCGAAATTGATGAATTCATCGCATCCGGAATTCGTTGGCGTAGATCCACAAATTCCTAATTTTTGCGCGCCGTTAAATATCTCACGCTGATATTCCTGAGAATCTGCCACGTATTCCGCTCGAAATCAGCGCAAATAACACCCTCCCCTTTTAGACTTAAGGCTCGACACGAAGCGAGATAAAAAATCTCAACAAGACGTGGATGGAGTAATTAAGTGATTCGGTTTGAGAATGTCACAAAGGTTTACAGCGGACAAGAACGTCCAGCTCTTGACTCCATCAATTTAGAAATCAAGAAAGGCGAATTCGTTTTCCTTGTTGGTTTATCTGGTTCAGGTAAATCAACTTTCTTGCGTCTCGTTCTTCGGGAAGAGCGGCCGACCTCTGGCGTAATTCACGTTGCTGGTAAAGATTTAAATACTTTGCCTAATCATAAAGTTCCAGAATTTCGCCGCCAGATCGGAACAGTTTTCCAAGACTTCCGATTGCTGCCAAATAAAACAATTGCCGAAAACGTAGCTTTCACACTTCACGTTTTAGGTTTCTCCGAAAAAGAAATTGATCGCAAAGTTCCAGAAACTTTAGAACTAGTTGGTTTGGAAGATAAAGCCGACCGTTTTCCATCTGAAATTTCTGGTGGTGAGCAGCAACGCGTTGCGATTGCCCGAGCTTATGTAAGTCGACCACAGATTCTGATTGCGGATGAACCAACTGGAAACTTGGATCCGGCAACATCGGTTGGAATTATGAAATTACTTGATCGCATCAATCGCGAAGGCACCACCGTAATCATGGCAACTCACGATGCTGGAATTGTGGATCAGATGCGCAAGCGCGTTATCGAATTGTCAGAAGGCCATGTAGTCCGCGACCAAGTTCGTGGTGTTTATGGCTATACGGGTTGAAAATAGGAATTGAGGAGCTAAAACGTGCGCGCAAAATTTGTTACTAAAGAAGTAGGAATCGGTCTTCGCCGTAACGCCACAATGACTTTCGCCGTGATCGTGACCATGGCAATTTCACTATCGCTGCTCGGTATGGGATTGCTAGCCAATTCCCAAGTTCGCGCAATGAAAGATTATTGGTACGACAAAATTGAAGTTTCAATTTTCCTTTGCGGATCTTTATCTGAATCAGCTTCTTGCTCAAGTGGTGTGGTTAATGCGGATCAACGTTTATCAATCCAAGATGATTTAAAGGCGCTGCCGGTAGTAGATAAGGTCTATTACGAATCGCAACAAGAAGCATTTAAGCGCTTCCAAGAAAGATTCAAAGGTTCATCAATTGCGCAAAACGTAACAGCTGATCAATTGCCAGAAAGTTTCCGCGTTAAGTTAAAAGATCCAACTAAATTTGGCGTAATTGTTAGTGCGTTTTCTGGTCGACCTGGCGTCGATGTGGTTCAGGATCAACGAACCATTTTGGATAAGTTCTTTAAATTATTAAATGTGCTTCGAAATGGTGCGTTAGTTATTGGATTCTTTTCGGTGCTAACCGCGGCCTTATTAATTAGCAATACTTTGCGCATCGCTGCACATAATCGACGCCGCGAAACTGGCGTGATGAAACTAGTCGGTGCCACAAGTTGGGAAATTCAATTACCGTTCTTGCTTGAAGGATTGATTGCCGCAGCTGTTGGTTGGGTAATTTCAACGGGATTACTAATTGGAATTAAACAAGTTACAGATACAAAAATTGCGCCACTGCTTTCATTTACCAAGTTCTTCGGTTGGAGCGCAGTCTGGACCACTTCAGCGATTCTCTTCTTTGTTGGCGCTGCAGTATCTGCACTGGCTTCTACGCTGACTCTGCGAAAGTATCTTCAGGTCTAAGTAGGCGAAACGTAGCCCACTATGGTCAAGGAGACCGGCAAGAAAATAATCGCGACAAATAAAAAAGCGCGCCACGATTATTTCATCGAAGATACTTTTGAATGCGGCATTGTTTTAGTCGGAACAGAAGTTAAATCCCTTCGCGATGGTCGCGCTTCACTTACTGATGGTTTTGGAATTATTCACGGTGGCGAACTTTGGTTAACCGGGGTTCATATTCCGGAATACACCGAAGGATCCTGGACTAACCATTTGCCTCGTCGCGAACGTAAATTGTTGGTTCATAAACGCGAATTAAATAAATTAATTGGAGTCATGAAAGCTGGCGGATTAACTTTGGTGCCGCTTTCGTTGTACTTTAAAGATGGAAAAGTGAAAGTTGAATTAGCGGTTGCAAAGGGCAAGAAAGCCCATGACAAACGTGATTCGCTGCGCGAGAAACAGGACGCCCGCGAGGTCGCGCGCGCCGTTTCCAAGCGTGGCAAGATTTAATTATTAGTTAGTTTTTCAATCCAACTCGCATCATCTCGCATAATTTCACTCAAACTCGCACGCCATTAAGCGCTGATTCGCGCTCAAAACTGCGCGTTAATCCTGGAAATATAAACCCCGATTCATCGGTTCTATAAGTGAAGGTAGAATTGCCCTTCGGTCAAAAGCCGAAAAAGAAACTGGCTCAATACTTAAAATCCAGTTGCACTACTAAAAAACTAAATAATGGAAATAGCTTTCCACGACTCTCATCTTGGGGGTGAATGGTCTCGACTCTGTTTGTTGGGATAAGGGAAGCGGGCCGAGGAAGCTGGGATGATCTCGTTAACCAATAACTCAGCAAAAAACTAAACGGCAGTAATAAAACTGCTGAT
>JBDLPY010000058.1:0-4004 GCA_039800785.1 Actinomycetota bacterium | reverse complement strand
GAGCGAAAAAGCGAATTTTTGACTCATCCGATTTTTAATTCATTACACAACGAGACAGCTATGTTGAGATATCTACGCAGCTTAGCGGATCGAGATTTGGCGCTTGATCGCACGATGATTCCACTTGGTTCTTGCACTATGAAATTGAATGCCACTACCGAGATGGAATCGGTGACCTGGCCGGAGTTCTCGAATTTGCATCCGTTTGCACCTAAATCAGATTCAGTTGGTTCAAGAAAATTAATTAAGGAACTTTCGGAATTTCTTTTAACGGTTACTGGTTACGACGCAGTTTCATTGCAACCTAATGCAGGTTCGCAAGGGGAGTTTGCTGGATTACTAGCCATTCGTAAGTATCTGGATTCGAATAATGGCAAAGACCGAAATATTTGCTTAATTCCATCAAGTGCGCACGGCACAAATGCTGCAAGTGCAGTTATGGCAGGAATGAAAGTAGTTGTTGTAGATTGCGATGATCAGGGCAATGTTTCAATTGAAGATTTGAAAACGAAAATCCAAAGCCATTCAGAAAATCTCGCTGCAATAATGATCACTTACCCATCGACTCATGGTGTATTTGAAGAAGCGATTACTGATATTTGTAAATTAGTTCACGATGCCGGAGGGCAAGTTTACGTAGACGGCGCTAATTTGAATGCTTTAGTTGGTTTAGCTAAACCAGGTGAGTTTGGCGCAGACGTTTCACATTTAAATCTACATAAAACATTTTGCATTCCGCATGGTGGCGGGGGACCTGGCGTCGGACCAGTTATTTCGAAATCTCATTTAGCACCGTTTCTACCAAATCATCCATTAGATGATGAAGCTGGACCAAAATCTGGACCAGGACCAATTAGTGCAGCGCCATTTGGTTCAGCAAGTATTTTGCCAATTTCTTGGGCGTATATCGCAATGATGGGTGGAAGTGGTTTAACCAAAGCCACTCAAATAGCCATACTTTCCGCGAACTACATCGCTAATGCATTGAAAGACGATTATCCAGTTTTGTATAGCGGCAAAAATTCGTTAGTTGCGCATGAATGTATTTTGGACTTACGCGATATCACCAAAGAAACCGGTGTAACCGTCGATGATGTAGCGAAACGATTGATGGATTTCGGATTTCATGCTCCAACTATGAGTTTTCCAGTCCCTGGAACGCTGATGGTGGAACCTACTGAATCAGAAGACTTAACTGAGATTAATCGTTTCGTATCTGCAATGAAACAAATTGCTAAAGAGATCAATGAGATCAGAAATGGCCAAATCAAGGTGGAGGAGAGCGCGTTACGCAATGCGCCTCATACGGCTGCAGCCCTATTGAAAAACGAATGGACTGCGCCATATTCACGAGAGACTGCTGCTTATCCAACGAATGAAATAAACCAACCATTAATGGGTTCTAGAAATAAGTATTGGCCAGGAGTAGGGCGAATTGATGGAGCGCACGGGGATCGGAATCTAATTTGCGCCTGTCCGCCAGTCAGTTCATTTCAAGATTAGTTAACATAATGTAACTTATCGGCGTTATGTCGCATCCGTAACGCGAGACCCCAACGGGTTACTTGGACAATCGCTTCGATGAAGATTTTGAAGCTCATTTTAGATCGTCCCTTGGTTCGTTCTACAAAATTAATCGGTATTTCAACGTATTTTGCGCCATTTAATACTGAAGCCATTGTCAATTCAATTTGAAAACTATAACCATTTGAAACTATGTCATCTAACGCCATTTTTTCCAAAAACGGAACCGGATAAATTTTAAAACCTCCTGTCAAGTCAGAGATCTTCAATTTGAGCATTTTCTTGGCATACCAGGTGCCGGTTCGACTAATTGATTGGCGCCATTTTGGCCAATTTGTGATTTCACCACCAGGTATCCAACGTGAACCAAGTATCAAGTAATCTGGATGAAGAATGGCGTTATCAATTAAAGTAATTAAATCGACGACCTGATGAGAACCATCAGCATCCATCGTCATGATGTGTGAATACATATTTTTCTGCAGAGTATCGGTAATACCAGCAATATAACTTGGTCCTAAACCAGTTTTATATGGTCTTTCCATAACTGCCACATTTTGATTTCGAAGTGATAAAGCTAGTTCGGCGGTGCCATCCGGTGATCCATCATCAATCACCAAAATATCTATTTCTACCCCTTCAATTTTCAAATTTATTAATTGCGTTAAAAGATGTTTAATGTTTTCGGCTTCGTTAAATGTTGGAATGAGAATTCGTAACCGCATAATCACCAATTCAACGCTGATATTAACCGATCAACACTCGCACCTAAATTGTAATCATTTTGCATTTGTCGAATTGTCGATAAATCATTTGGTTTTGTCGGCAGTCTTAAATCTAAATTTGGAAGCGGAACATCTAAAGCACATGAAACTAACTTGGGTGCAATTTTTAAATAATCCTGACCGGCAATAATTTTTTTACGGAGCGCCGGCGTGAGTCGATTGTCTTCAGATTTTGCTGCTTCAATAACTGATTTCACATCAGCAAAATGGTTAGCAATCAAAGCAGAACCTTTCTCGCCAATACCTACGACCCCAGGTAAACCATCTGAAGGATCGCCGCGGAACATCGCGAATAATCCGTATCTATCACCCGGAATTCCGTATTTGTTAGCAACCCATTTTCGATCAACTAAGTCATGGTTGCTTATGCCCTTTGCTAAATAGATAATTTGTACATCAGCATCATCGTCTACTAACTGGAATAAATCACGATCACCAGTAGCGATTCGAATCGGACCGGATTCTCGTTTCGCAAACGAAGCCATCACATCATCAGCTTCGTAATCATCAACACCAATCAATGGGATATTGAAAGCTTCTAGCAGGTCTAAAAGAATTGGAATTTGTGGTGCGAGCGTATCTGGTTCTGCTTCCTCTTCCCCTTCTTCTTCTAAACGATTTGCTTTATATCCCGGAAATAATTCAACTCGCCAACTCGGACGCCAATCACCTTCAATACAAGCAACGAGTCGGGATGGTTTGTACATTGTTAATAATCGTGAAGTCATATCCAAATAACCTCGAATGGCATTAACTGGCGTTCCATCAGGTGCGACTAAAGTATCTGGCATCCCGAAATACGCTCGATACCAGAGTGATGCGCTATCTAAAAGCAATAAACTCACATATCACCACTAATTGTTGCTACGACACCGCGTTCCAACTTACTCAAAGCTGACCTACATTTATCCTTTAAATGTGGCGCGGCAATTGCTATTTGATTTAACAAATCTATCAATTGTTTCATATTGCGAACGAAATCCCCTACAGATAAATCTGAATTTCGCAGCACGCTATTTAAGCCATTACCACTGCCCCAACGATGAACAATATAGCAAAAACCTAAGTCTGGTTCCCTCTGCAATTTCAAACTAAATTCACTTTCCAAATCCTGCAATTTACTCCAAATTTTTACCACGTCAGTGAGCGCAAGTTGTAAATCTTTTGTGGGGATTTTAGGCGGTTCTGGATTCCTTGAGACAAAAATGAAAACCGACAAAAGTGAAGCAATCTCTAAATCTGTTAAGCGATCCAAAACACCCGACCTGACAGTTTCAGCAATTGTTAAATCTGATTCACCATAAATCTTAGCGAGAAGTCGACCTTGTTCTGTTACTGTGAAATCAGAAATATAACCAAGTTTCTGTAAAACTTTACATACCTCATCAAAAGTACGGGCAATCACGTTTGTTCGATTCTCCACCCGCGAAAGTAATCCATCGTTTTCGCGAATTAAACGATCTGCTCGTTCTGCGATTCGTGCGTGTTGTTCACGATCGTTACAAGAGTGGCAAACATGATTTCTCATTTCTTTGCGTAACCGACCCAAATCTTGCTCCAATTGAGCCCGCTGAGCTTTTGAGATTTTGGCTCTTTTCGAAAGTAAAATCTCACATTGTTTAATTTCACGGCGCAATTTGGCGTACTGATTAAAATTTCCTAAATGGCAGAGTTTCTCAATGTTGAATTCGGATA
>JBDLPY010000057.1:0-6768 GCA_039800785.1 Actinomycetota bacterium | reverse complement strand
ATGGTTAAGCGGAGCAAACTAGTACTAATTCTTTTTGTCATTGGAATTTTGGCTGCTGGAGGAATCGGTTCGACCGTTATTGGCAAACTAGATAGTGGTGGATACTCCAACCCAAATAGCGATTCAGCAAAAGTATTTGATTATTTTATTAATGATTTGAAAATTAAAGATCCAGGAGTGATTCTGGTTGTAGATGCCAAAGATCGAATGGCAAATGATCCGGTAGCTGCTGCGGACGCGATCTCGCTAGAAAAAGATGTCGCAAAACTTTCTGGTGTTGAAAAAACTCTTTCATATTGGTCATCAGGTTTTGCACCTACTTTGTTATCAAAAGATGGAAA
The DNA here is from genome assembly GCA_039800785.1 of Actinomycetota bacterium. Lineage (GTDB taxonomy): Bacteria > Actinomycetota > Actinomycetes > Nanopelagicales > Nanopelagicaceae > ZLKRG08. The sequence continues at coordinate 6,427 of JBDLPY010000057.1, read as the reverse complement.
AGCAGGTTATATTTTTATTTACACTAAGAGCGCTGAATTTTCTGATGTTGGCGAATTAGGTAAAGAAATTCAAAATAAATTTGATGGAGATTACAAATCACTAAAAGTTTATGCCAGTGGTGCTGGCGTAATTACTGCAGCAATTAATGGGAAAATTTCCAAAGATTTGGCGCTAGCTGAATCCATTTCAATTCCACTTTCATTCCTATTATTGGTTTTTGTTTTCGGTGCATTTGTTGCATCAGCCATGCCTTTATTGGTCGGAGTGAGTGCAATTTTGGGTGCATTTTTCTTATTGCTTTTAATCACAAGCTTCACAACTGTAAGCGTGTTTGCGCTTAATTTAATAACTGGCATGGGACTTGGGCTAGGAATTGATTATTCGCTTTTGATGGTTAATCGTTTCCGTGAAGAAATACATCACGGGAAATCAGTAGATGACGCAGTTATAACAACTGTTAAGACGGCTGGAAAAACTGTTTTCTATTCTGGTTTAACTGTTGCAGTAACGCTTGGTTCTATGGTCGTATTTCCATTGCCGTTCCTAAAATCTTTTGGATATGCCGGTATCGCTGTTGTGACGCTTGCGATTGTTGGTGCGCTAATCCCGCTTCCAGCTGTCATGAAGTTGCTCGGACATAAAATTGATAAAGGTGCAATACGCAAAAATGGTTTGAAACCAAAATCAGATGGTGGTTGGGCAAAGACCGCAAGGTTTGTCATGCGTCGACCTGTTCCGGTGGTACTTGCTTCAGTTGTAATTCTTGGCGTGCTAGCCATTCCAAATAAAGATGTAGTTTTTTCTCAGACCGATGTGCGAGTTCTGCCAAAGGATGATCGCGCAGTAATTGCAACCAATGTGTTGCAAGATCGGTTTCCGGGACAAGAAAGTTCACCAATAGAAATCATTATCAAAAATGGCGCTGGAGAGCTTGCAGCTGCGCAAACTTATGCCGATGAAATAGGCAAAGTTCCTGGCATTGTTCGGGTTGACCCAATTCAAACTTATGGAAATGATTTAAGAATTCAAGCCATTCAAAGTATGAATTCGCGTTCTTTGGAAGCTAGATCTTTAATTCATGAACTTAGAAATATTTCGGCGCCACAGGGAACGATAATCGGAGGCCCAGCCGCAGATTTCACTGATTCGCAGGATGGGATTTATAACGCTGTACCTTGGGCGCTACTTTGGATCATTATTAGCGTTTTCATTTTAATTTTCGTATTTACAAATTCCATAATTCTCCCAATTAAAGCGGTGCTGTTAAATGCTTTGTCGTTAAGTGCAACTCTTGGAGTGCTCTCATACGTATTCATTGGCGGACATTTCAAAAACATAATTGGCGATTTCACGACTACTGGCACGCTCGACATTGGTACTTCAATCTTGGTCGCCGTTGTTGTCTTTGGTTTATCGATGGATTACGAACTCTTCTTGCTATCACGCATTAAAGAAGAACATTTATCCGGAAAAAATAATGAAGATGCGGTTGCTTTTGGTTTGCAAAAATCAGCTCGAATAATTACCGCAGCGGCACTTATCCTTGCGGTTGTTTTCGCTTCATTTATAACGAGCGGTGTAACTCCGATCAAGTTGATGGGACTTGGTACCGCGTTTGCTGTCTTGGTTGACGCGACACTAGTTCGGGCGCTTCTAGTTCCGGCTTTGATGAGACTTTTTGGCGAATTTAACTGGTGGGCGCCAAAAGCTTTGCGCCGATTTACATTAGACCACTAATCAAACGTAAACTTCTCTAATGGATCTAATTGCAACGCTTCAATGTGAAGACCAACCAGGCATTGTTCATGCAATGACCACTGCAATTTTAGTTTCTGGTGGAAATATCATTGAGAATCAACAATTTACTGATCCGAATACCAATACGTTTGTGATGCGCACTCGGTTTGAATCCAATAAATCTCTCGCTGAAGCAAAAAAGATTTTGGAAACTGGGCTCGGCAAATTTGCCCCGGCCCTAAAGGTTCGATCTATTGAAGATAAGCCGAAAGCTCTGGTGCTTGTCACCAAAGAGAGTCATTGCTTACGAGATTTACTTTATTTACTTGAATTAGAAGAATTGCCAGTGGAAATTCCAGTTGTAGCGTCAAACCATGAAGATTTAAGAGCGCTGGTTGAATCTCATGGAATCCCGTTCATTAAATTGAACGGCAACGATGAAACTGCAATTTCTCATTTGGTTGAAAAGCATTCAATCAACTTCATTGTGCTTGCACGTTACATGCAGATTCTTAGCCCAGAGCTATGCAAGAAATATAGTGGCCGGATAATTAATATTCATCATTCATTCTTACCAGGATTTAAAGGTGCAAAGCCGTATCACCAAGCACACGCTGCTGGTGTAAAAATTATTGGCGCGACAGCACACTTCGTGACAGAAGACTTAGATGAAGGACCAATTATTGATCAGGATGTTGCTCAAGTTAATCATGCAGCAACACCAGAACAACTGATTGCATTAGGGCGCGATATCGAACGAAGAGTTTTATCCCGTGCAGTTAAGAATTATTCTGAAGATCGAATTTTCTTAGTAGGTCGAAGGACAGTAGTTTTTTCTTAAGTGTCCCCGGCGGGAGTTGAACCTGCGACCTACCGCTTAGGAGGCGGTTGCTCTATCCACTGAGCTACGGGGACGTTATGCGAAGTTTGGCAGATATATCGCCGGTAGATTAAACTGCGCATCTACTCAATTGGAGTTGATCAAAAATGAAAGCGCTAGTTATTGGCGCCGGTGGTGTTGGAAGAGCGATTGCAAATATCGCATCTCGTAAATCATTTATTACCTCGATGGTAATTGCTGACCGCACATTGGCGCGCGCCGAAGAAGCTGTAGAACGGCTAAAAGATTCTCGTTTTTCTGCGGCACAAGTTAATGCAGCAGAACTTGAAGATATTCGCGAATTAATCAGAACTGCTGATCCAGATATTGTTATCAACGCAGTCGATCCTCGCTATGTAATGCCAATTTTCTTGGCATGCGAAATCGAAAATACAAATTACATTGATATGGCGATGTCTTTATCTAGACCGCATCCGCATTACCCATATACCGAAACCGGTGTGAAGTTGGGCGACGAACAATTTGCTCGAGATTGGAACTGGGGCGAGCGAAAGATTTTTGCTTTAGTTGGAATGGGTATCGAACCTGGCATGAGCGATGTTTTTGCGAAATATGCTTCAGACCATTTGTTCAGTCGAATAGATCAAATCACTATTTTGGATGGATCTAACCTTCACGTTGAAGGACATAACTTTGCTCCATCTTTTTCTATTTGGACCACGATTGAAGAATGTTTAAATCCACCTTTGGTTTGGGAAGATGGACGTGGTTGGTTTACAACAGCTCCATTTAGCGAATTAGAAGTTTTTGATTTCCCAGATGGAATTGGTCCGGTGGAATGCGTAAACGTCGAACACGAAGAGGTAGTTCTAATCCCACAAAAAGTTGATGCTAAAAAAGTTAACTTTAAATACGGATTAGGTGCGCAATTCATTTCAACTTTGAAAACTATTCACATGCTTGGTTTAGATCGAAAAGAAAATGTAGATGTGCAAGGTGTTTCTGTAGCACCACGCGATCTGTTAACTGCATCTTTACCTGACCCAGCTACTTTGGGCGAACGCATGCGTGGAAAAACTTGTGCCGGTGCATTAGTAAAAGGTTTAGATAAATCTGGAAAACCTTACGCTTGTTACATTTACAACGTTGTCGATAACGAATGGTCAATGAAGGAATATGGTGATCAAGCCGTTGTTTGGCAGACTGCAATTAATCCAGTTATCGCAATGGAATTAATTCATAAAGGTATTTGGAAACCAGAAGGCGTTAATGGTCCAGAATGGTTTGATCCAAAACCATTCTTAGATTTACTTGAAACATATGGCACTTCATGGCAAATCCGTGAGGAAGATCCAGCTGGTATAAATCCTTAGTGAACGATTTTGACGTAATAGTCATCGGATCTGGCTTTGGCGGATCTGTAGCTGCGTTGCGTCTCGTTGAAAAAGGTTACCGCGTCTGTGTTTTAGAGGCAGGTGCACGATTTGAAGATAAAGATTTTCCAAAAACTTCTTGGCGGCTTCGCAAGTTTCTGTTTGCACCAAAACTTGGTTTAACCGGAATTCAAAGAATCCACGCGCTTCCAGATGTGTTGGTGTTGGCTGGCGCTGGAGTTGGTGGCGGTTCACTGGTTTACGCAAATACCTTGTATCAACCAGGTGATGACTATTTTGAAGACAATCAATGGCGCGAAATTGCTGATTGGAAATCTGAACTTTCACCGTGGTTTAAATTAGCAAAACAGATGTTAGGTGTTTCGCAAAATCCATTTTTCTCACCAAGTGATCAAGCGATGCTCGATGTTGCACGAGAAATGGGAGTGGAAGAAACTTTTCAGTTGGCTCCGCTTGGAATCTACTTTGGCCAAGACGGTATCGATCCTTATTTTGACGGACTTGGGCCAAAACGAAATGGCTGCACGAATTGCGGCGCGTGCATGACCGGCTGCAGATTTAATGCAAAAAACACATTGGTAAAAAATTATTTAGCTTTGGCAGAACTAAAAGGCTTAAAAATTAAACCGATGAGCACCGTTACGAGTATTAAAGAAGACGGTGACTCCTGGATTATTTCGTATCAAAAATCCAATTCGTGGCTTCCAATTAAAAAGAAGTTATCTGCTGACCAAGTCGTAATCGCCGCTGGAACATATAACACGCAAAAACTTCTACACAAAATGAAATCAACTAAAACTTTAACCAAAATTTCGCCGGCATTGGGCAAACTTTCTCGCACCAATAGTGAAGCATTAGTTGGTTCAATTATGCCCAACCGGAAAATTGATTTCTCGCAAGGTGCCGCGATCACTTCGTCCTTCCAACCTGATTCGCGAACACACGTAGAACCAGTTCGATATGGCAAAGGAAGTAATGCGATGGCGCTACTTCAAACCGTAATGACTGATGGAAATTCAAATCGTTGGCTCCAATTGTTAAAGGCAGTATTTACAAAACCATTCACAATTCTTAAAATTCTAAATATTCGTAAGTGGAGCGAACGCACAGTTATTGCCTTGATTATGCAAAATATAGATAGTGCAATTACCACCCATATGAAGCGAACCATCTTTGGTTGGCGACTTTCTTCAAGAAACAATATTGAAAATCCGAATGCAACTTATATTCCTGCCGCAAATCAGACTGCCGAAATTATTGCTAATAAGTATGGCGGGGTGCCGGCTGGCACAATTGGAGATCTGATCGGCGCACCTTTTACAGCTCACTTTGTTGGTGGTTGTGTAATCGGTAAAAACGATCAAGTTGGTGTAATTGATCCATACCATCGAGTGTGGAATTACCCATCGCTTCACATAGTTGATGGTTCATCAATCACAGCAAATTTAGGTGTCAATCCATCACTAACTATCACGGCACAAGCGGAACGTGCATTTTCCATGTGGCCAAATAATGGCGATAAAGATTTGCGACCAAATCAAAACCAACCGTATTTAAGAATTGATTCAATCAAACCAAGAAACCCAATCTTTCCTAAGTAGGGTCATCCCTATTTAATAAATTAAATTACTTCGCTTTACTAAATCGCTGTGGTTTTGCTCTTTCGCCTTCTACCGATTTCCCTATTCGTCGCCTCAATTTTTTATGGGAATCTTTATTACGTCGCCGCTGGAATAGCTGTTGCAATAACGGGATTCGCGTCAAAATTTAATTCCGGAATTTTCTTCTCGCTCGCCATAATTTTCTGGAGTGCCGGTGTTGCCTTAATCGAATGGCCAATATTGTCCAACATTTGTTATTTAATTTTCTATCCATTCTTATTCGTAGCAATTCCACGTTTATTTCAAATTGATCGCGAAAGTAGTTTTGTAAATCTTATAGATTCTGCAATCTTGGTTTTGGGTATCAGCACTATTAGTTCCGGCTTAATAATTAATCCCGACCAAAGCTTTTTCCAAATCATGTTTGTGATTGCGGATTTAATCTTATTAATTTGGACGTTTAGTTGCGCCCTTCGTCGGCCATTAACATTAAATAGCGCCCTTATCTCGATTGGAATTTCGATATTCGCCGCAACCGATTTTATGTTTCTAAACAATTTGCCTAATTACAAAATGGGTTCTTGGTTGGATTTTGGCTGGTTACTTGGTTTACTACTTATTGCAGAAGCACAAAACCACCGGGGAATTTCATCTGAACCTTTTGGATCGATCCATCCGATTTTTATTGGAGTTTCAATCATTTTGGCAATTGCGGCACTTTCTACAATTACCGTTCTGCCTGGAAAACTTTCCGGGTATTTAATAATTCCTTCAATTCTTACATTGCTTTTCGGATTCGCGCGAATGATGGTCGCGCTCAAAAAATCCGAGTTCCTTGCTTCAGAACAACAAT
>JBDLPY010000056.1:0-3991 GCA_039800785.1 Actinomycetota bacterium | reverse complement strand
GCGATGAAACAAATGCGAAGTGGTGGCATGCCAAATATTCCAGGAATGGGTGCGATGCCGAATTTGCCGAAAATTTCAAAAACGCAGCAGAACCAAAACAATCAGAAGAAGAAATCTCGCTCCGGAAATCCCGCAAAACGAGCCCAAGAAGAGGGGCGCTAAGCGCCGATTTCGCCCTATGGGACTTCGCTGGCAGAATTGGCCACCTGAGCGCGGACCCTCTAGCCGCACTCGACAAATATAAAAAATGCAATTTATTTAATTGCTGCGCTCCCACTGCAGCGGTAAATGAAGAGCGAATAAATTAGGAGAAGTAAAACTTTGGCAACAAAGATTCGTTTGATGCGTAAAGGCAAGATTCGCACACCATATTTCCGCATCGTCGTAACAGATGAGAAGAAGGCTCGTAACGGTTTATCAATCGAAGAAATTGGCCGCTATGTTCCAAGTTCAGATCCTTCATACATCGAAGTTAATTCTGAGCGTGCACAACATTGGTTAAAGATTGGTGCGCAGCCAACTGAAGCGGTTCAAGCAATTTTGAAAATTACTGGTGACTGGCAGAAGTTCAAAGGCTTGCCAGGAACTGAAGGAACTTTAAAAACTATTCCAGCACGCGAAGATAAGAAAGTTCGTTACGAAGCTGCAGTTAAAGCTGCTGCTAACGAACCAGCTGATGGCGCAACAACTTTGAAGAAGAAGGCGCAAGATCGCTTAGCGGAGAAGGCAGCACCGAAGGAAGAAGCTCCTGTTGTGTCTGAGCCAGTTGCAGAAGTCTCCGAGCCAGTAGCGGAATCAGTTGTTGAAACTGCAGAAGCTGTGGTTGAAACACCGGCAGTAGAAGTGTCCGAGCCAGTTGCGGAAGCAAATGTGTCCGAAGTTCCAGCTGAAGCCGCGACTCCAGCAGCAGAATAATTATGTTGGACGAAGCTTTAGAACATCTCGTTAAGGGAATCGTTGATCACCCAGACGATGTGAATGTAAGCGAAAAAACACATCGTCGGGGAACAACGCTCGAAGTTAATGTCAATCCAGAAGACATTGGCAAGGTAATCGGTCGCAACGGACGTACCGCAAAATCTTTACGTACCGTGATGAGCGCGCTTGCAGGTCGTTCGGTACGCGTAGATCTCATCGAGGCCGACGAAGTTCGTTAATGCGTTTATGCGTTGGACGCATTGGTCGTCCGCACGGCATTAAAGGCGAAGCAACTATTGAAGTTCGTACTGACGAACCAGAAAAACGTTTTGCCGATGGCGCAATAATTGCTACTGATAACAATGGTGAATTCGAAGTTGAATCAAGCCGAAATCACAATGGAATATTGCTATTGAAGTTAGTTGGCGTGGATGACCGAAATGGCATCGAAGCGCTTCGCAATTCGCTTCTTTATTGCGATGTAGATGTCGAAGAGAAATCGGAAAATCCTGACGAATATCATTTTCAGCAATTAATTGGTTGCGCAGTTGAACTCGAAGATGGCAGCAATTTTGGCAAAGTGAAAGAAGTACTTGATTTACCGGCTCAAGCAGTGCTGGTAATCGAATCAAAAGGAAGCGAAGTAATGGTGCCGTTTGTGAAAGTTTGGGTGCCAAGCGTTGATATTGCAAATAAAAGAATTGTGATTCGCAAGCCATGAAATTTGATCTGATTTCAATTTTCCCGGAATATTTTGCACCGCTTAAATTATCGCTAATCGGTAAAGCCCAGGATCAATCGTTACTCGAAATAAATGCACACGATTTGCGCGAATATGCGACCGATAATCACAAAACGGTAGATGACACTCCTTACGGAGGTGGCGCCGGAATGGTGATGTTGCCTGAAATTTGGGGTCAAGCTATCGATCCGTTAATCACAAAAGATTCTGAACTAATAATTTTGTCACCTGCTGGCCAGAAATTTTCCCAACGAATGGCCGAAGACTTATCAACGAAAAAGCACCTCATTTTTGCCTGCGGTCGTTATGAAGGCATTGATGATCGAGTTCGCCAATATTATGAAAACCAAGGTTTTAAAGTTCGAATGGTTTCGATTGGTGATTATGTTTTAAATGGCGGGGAAGTTGCTGCGATGGTTATGGTTGAAGCGATTTCTCGATTACTGCCAGGAGTCTTAGGAAATCCAGAATCCTTAGTTGAGGAAAGTCACAACAGCGAAGGATTTTTGGAGTATCCAACATTTACAAAGCCACAAGTGTGGCGAGGATTATCAGTTCCACCTGTTCTTTTGAGTGGTAACCATCAAGAAATTGCCAAATGGCGCAAGGATGCTGCTAATACAATCGCGTCATGCGAGTAATTAATCCTGAGCAATTAAAGTCAATACTCGCAGGTCTGCCAGATAATCCCCGAATTGTTGCCTCCGGAAATTTTGCTACGCCAAATACTTTGTTGAAATTGGCAGACGAAACACTGCCAGAATTTAAGTTGCACATGTTGAATGCGCATCCAGGAATTCCAGACCGAGATGGCATTACTTACGAAACAGCTTTCGTTGGTCCAGCGATGCGGCGCCATCCAAGACTTAGATACATCCCGTCACGGTTATCGCTTCTACCAGTCATGTACCGTGACCATTTCCGACCAGATGTAGTTTTCTTACATACTTCATTGCCGCGGTTTGACACAGTTAGTTTGGGAATTGAAGTCAACGTTTTACCAGCTGCAATTGAAGCAGCCCGAACCCGAGATGGGTTAGTGATTGCTCAAGCAAATAAACAAATGCCGTACACGTATGGCGATGCGCAAATTTATGAATCAGAAATTGATTATCTTGTTGAAGTCGATGAGCCATTAACCACCAAACCAGCGCCAGAGATCTCAGACTTGCAACGCCAAATTGGCGAGCGAATCGCGGCGCTAATTGAAAATCATTCAACGCTGCAATTAGGAATTGGCGGCGTGCCAGATTCTGTGTTGGCAGCATTAAAAAATCGTAAAGGGCTTCGAATTTGGACTGAAATGTTTAGCGATGGAGTTTTGGATTTAGAAGAACTGGGCGTTCTAGATGATGACTTGCCATTGACTGCAAGTTTCTTATTTGGTTCGAGGAAACTTTACGACTGGTTAGATTTAAATCGCCGAGTACGCATGATGCGAACCGAGCGCACAAATGATCCATCTCAGATTGCCCGCCAAGCAAAAATGACAAGCATAAATAGCGCGCTGCAAGTTGATCTTTATGACCAAGCAAATGCCAGTTATGTGAGAAATGAAATTTATTCTGGTTTTGGCGGTTCAACAGATTTTATTGTTGGCGCGCTACATTCGCGCGGCGGTAAATCTTTTATTGCGTTGCCAAGTTGGCATCCAAAAGCAAATGTTTCAACAATTGTCTCGCAATTAGAAACTCCGGTAACAAGTTTCCAACATTCATATGTTGCGACCGAGCAGGGGATAGCGCCGTGCTTTGGACATAACCAAAAAGAGCAAGCGCAAAACATCATCAAATATGCCGCTCACCCAGATGTCCGTGCTTCTTTGACTGATGAAGCAAAAAAATTAAAGCTCGTTTAAATTCCAATACACGAATCTAGAATTGTGACCCGGCAGATTCTGCTTTACACGGTTCGTTATTTTTAATTGCGTGTAGGTAAGTTTTCCTTGAATCGTTTCCAATTTGCTTAGAGCTACGCTCACTTCGGTTTCAACGGTTTTTCCATCGGCGCAATCTGGATCGCAATTGTTCATGTAGAACATTGCTTTCCCTTCTGCTTTCTTCTTATTCCAAATATCCCAATGGATTTTCGTGATACCAATGCCATCATCGCCACAAGCGCCGGTGATTTGCGAAGAGCGATATTGCAGTTTCTCGCAATTGATCACATAAACGTTAGAGTCCGTCGCGCTATTAATTAAGCCATTGGCGGCCCAAATAATTCCGCCGATGGTGGCAAAGCCAAGAATCCATCCTGGTTTTCGGATTGCCGACGAAAATTTACTCATTTCGATGCGAAATCTTAATTCACCAATCTTTGTTTTTCGTGGCA
>JBDLPY010000055.1:0-4043 GCA_039800785.1 Actinomycetota bacterium | reverse complement strand
GAGCAAGCTCATCAAGAGATCCAGTCAAAATATTAATCACGCCATTTGGCACATCGCTGGTGGCAATTACTTCGGCAAAAGTCATAACTGGAACTGATGCACCGCCACCAACTAATGCAATAACGGTATTTCCACTGCATACGGCTGCGCCAACTGATTTGACAAATGAAAGAAGCGAATCAGCCGTAACTGTTACAACTCCTTGAGGTTCCGGAATCGTGAAGTTGTAATACGGACCCGAAACTTGATTAGTTGCGCCATAGATTGACGATAATTTGTCGCTCCAACCGGCATACCAAACCCAACGATCAATGGCTTGTTCCACCAATTTGATTGCCGCAGCTTTTGTAACTTTCTCTGCCGCAGAAACTTCTTCGATTAATTGAGCTTTACGACCTTCAGCCATTTCAGCAATTCGATAAAGAATTTGTCCGCGCAAATATGCAGTTGATTTAGCCCAGCCACCTTGAGCCGCGCGAGCAGCAACAACTGCATCACGCAAATCTTTGCGCGATGCCATGCAAGGGTTGGCAATGAATTCATTCTTATTATTCTTAACTTCAAAAACTCGACCGGATTCACTTCGTGGAAAAGCGCCGTTTATATATAACTTGTAAGTTTTTTTAACATCGATTCGCATTAGATGTTCTCCTTCAAGTACGCAGATAAACCGTGGCGACCACCTTCGCGGCCCCAACCAGATTCTTTAAATCCGCCAAAAGGTGAAGCTGGATCAAATTTATTAAAGGTATTTGCCCAAATAACACCAGCTTTTAATTGCTGCGACGCCCACAAAATGCGAGAACCTTTTTCAGACCAAATACCGGCAGATAATCCATAAGGCGTGTTGTTTGCTTTTTCAATAGCTTCTTGCGGAGTGCGGAAAGTTAATACTGAAAGTACTGGCCCGAAAATTTCTTCCCGAGCAATTCGATGCGCCTGCGTCACATCGGTAAATATTGTTGGCGGATACCAATAGCCCTTAGTTGGTAAATCACACTTCGGACTCCAACGCTGCGCACCTTCATCGTCGCCGGATTTAGCTAGCTCCTTAATTTTGGAAAGTTGCTCTTTTGAATTGATCGCGCCTAAATCAGTGTTTTTATCTAACGGATCTCCGACTCGGATTTTTTCAATTCGCTTTTTTAATTTAACCAATAGTTCTTCGGCAATGTTTTCTTGTAACAACAACCTTGAACCAGCGCAGCAAACATGTCCTTGGTTGAAATAAATTCCGGAGATTATTCCTTCTACAGTTTCATCAATTGGCGCATCTTCAAAAACGATATTTGCACCTTTTCCACCAAGTTCAAGGGTTGCTTTCTTATTTGTACCGGCAATTGCTTTTGCAATCTTTTTGCCAACTTCAGTAGATCCAGTAAAAGCAATCTTGGCGATTCCGGCGTGATTTACTAACGCAGCGCCAGTTGAACCATCGCCAGTAACGATGTTCACCACACCTGCTGGTAATTCTGCTTGCTGACAAACTTCCGCAAAAAGCAGCGCAGTCAATGAAGTTGATTCGGCAGGTTTAAGAACAACAGTATTTCCAGTGGCAAGTGCTGGCGCAACTTTCCAAGCCAACATCAGCAATGGAAAATTCCATGGAATTATTTGTCCAGCAACACCATAAGGTTTTGGTGATTTACCCAAACCAGCAAAATCTAATTTGTCCGCCCATCCAGCGTGATAGAAAAAGTGCGCTGCAACAAGTGGGATATCAATGTCGCGAGTTTCGCGAATTGGTTTTCCATTATCCATTGTTTCCAATACGGCGAATTCGCGGGCTCGTTCCTGCAGAATCCGGGCAATTCGATATAAATATTTACCGCGTTCTGCGCCAGTTAATTTCGACCATTTAGTAAATGCTTTAGTCGCGGCAGTTACCGCTTTATCTAACTCAACTTTTCCACCTAATGAAATCTGACTTAATACTTCTTCGGTGGCGGGATTAATAGTTGGGAAATGGTTTTTGCCTTTAATGAAATCACCATTAATGAAATGGCCATATTGCGGTTGGATTTTTACGATTGATTTAGATTCTGGTGCCGGTGCATATTCAAATGTCATTTAAATACCCTTAATCAATCGTTACGTAGTTAGGGCTAGCGTAGTAGCCGGTGGTCAATTTCATGCGTTGCATCAATAAATCGTTTAGTAGCGCGCTTGCGCCAAGGCGAAATAGTTTTGGGGTTAACCATTCAGGCCCTGCAGTTTCATTCACCAGCACTAATTGTTTGATCGCATCTTTAGTATTTCTAATTCCGCCCGCAGGTTTGACGCCGATTTTCTTTTCAGTCAAGGCATAAAAGTCACGCACAGCTTCGAGCATCACCAAAACAACGGGCGGGGTAGCAGCAGGTGAAACTTTTCCAGTCGAAGTTTTAATGAAATCTGCGCCAGCTAACATCGCCAAATAGGATGCTTTACGAACATTGTCATAAGTAACTAATTCGCCAGTTTCAAAGATAACTTTTAAATGGGCTTTATCGCCACAAATTTCTTTGATTTTTACAATTTCATCAAAAACCAATCCATATTGGCCAGATAAGAATGCGCCGCGATCAATCACCATGTCGATTTCTTCTGCCCCGGCATCAATGGCATCTTGAGTATCTTGAATTTTTACTTCCATAGAAGCGCGACCAGATGGAAAGGCAGTTGATACCGCAGCAACTGGAAGATTTTTTCCACCAATTTCATCCAAATGAGTACGCGCAACTTTCACCATGTCGTTGTAAACGCAAACTGCGCCTACTGACGGAACAGATGAATCACTTGGATCTGGCCTAGTTGCTTTATTGCAAAGTGCGCGAACTTTTCCTGGCGTATCAGCACCTTCTAAAGTTGTTAAATCAACCATTGAAATTGCAGTATCAATTGCCCATTTTTTGCTAGACGTTTTAATCGAACGGGTAGCCAGCATTGCAGCGCGCGCATCTGCGCCAACTTGATCTACGCCAGGTAATTTATTTAAGAAATTTTTAAGTGAGCTTTCGCTGCCATCTACAAGTCCGTAAAAGCTCATCAGGAGAGGAATTTTCGCAGCGGTTCACGTAATTCATCAAGTGTTTCTCGACCTGAATTTATATCTGATGTGATGACTTCCACATAACACTTCAATTTAGGCTCAGTTCCGGAAGGGCGAATAATTAATCGTGCGCCAGCTAACCAGATTCGAAGTCCATCGGTTGGAGGCAAACCATCTTTTGGTTTAGCTAAATCGTCGATCGAAATTACTTTTTTGCCAGCAATTTCAGTTGGTGGATTTTTTCTAATTTCATTCAGCAATTGGCCAACCCGACTCATATCTGAAACACGAATTGAAATCTGTTCAGTTCCGTGGAAACCATGACGTTGCCAAACATCATTTAATAAATCTGCAATAGTTCTTCCTTCTTTTGCTAAATCAGTTGCAATTTGGGTTAGATAAAGTGCGGCTGAAATCCCATCTTTATCGTTGGCGGTTTTTAAATCAACGCCATAACCAATCGCTTCTTCGTAGCCAAAAGTAAGATTTTCAATCTTTGCTATCCACTTGAAGCCAGTTAAAGTTTCGGAAAAGTTAATTCCATAATGTTCGGCGATTTTTTTCAAACAAGATGAGGAAACGATGGAATTGGCAAAAATCCCAGATTTTTTGGTTCGGCCAATATATTCACCAAACACGATTCCTAATTCATCGCCAGTTAACATTCGCCAACCGCGTAACGGATCATTTATTGCTGCAGCACATCGATCAGCATCTGGGTCGTTCGCGATCACTAAATCCGCGCCAACTTCTTTTGCTTTAGCGAGAGATAAATCAATTGCACCTGGTTCTTCGGGGTTTGGAAAGGCAACAGTTGGGAAATCAGGATCAGGCTCGACTTGTCCGGTAACCATGATTGGTGCAGCAAACCCAGATTTTTTGAAGACTGCTTCAATAGTTTCTTTACCAACGCCATGCATGGCGGTATAAACAACTTTTAATTTTCCAGGATTATTTACTAAATTCGCAGTTCGTTCAACGTATTCGTTAAATATTGCATCATCTAAAACAG
>JBDLPY010000054.1:0-5556 GCA_039800785.1 Actinomycetota bacterium | reverse complement strand
GACGAAAATCTGGCCAATAGGCTTCACAGAAATAAAACTCGGATTGCGCGCTCTGCCAAAGTAAGAAACCGCCCAATCTTTGTTCGCCCGACGTTCTAATTAGTAACTCCGGATCTGGTTGACCTGCGGTGTAAAGATTTTCCGAAATCGAAAGATCTGAAAGTTGTTCCGCAGCTTTCTCAATTGATAAACCTTTGGCATTTGCATCTTGCAAGTAGCTCTTAATCGCGTCAACAATTTCACGTCGGCCGCCATAACCAATTGCCACATTTACTTCCAATTCAGCGCTGGCTGAGTTTGAAAGGTTTGGCAGATTCTTCAATTTACTTTGTAACCATGGTGGCAAAATATCTAAAGCGCCAACTGCCTTTAATTTCCATTTATTTTCAGCAACTAATGAATCCACGGTGCTTCCAATAATTTCTAACAATGTGTCTAGCTCTTCACTGCTGCGCTTGAAATTATCGGTCGAAAGCAACCAAAGAGTTACAACTTTTACGTTTGCCGCTTCACACCAATTTAAGAACTCTAAAATTTTGTCGGCGCCAGCTTGATGGCCGTGTTTTGCTAAACCGCCAGAAGTTAATTCGGGATTAGCTTTGGCCCAGCGACGATTGCCGTCAAGAATTACACCCACGTGATGGGGAGTCTGGGAAAAATCTAACTTACGAAGCAATCTCGCTTCATAGATTGGATAAAGAAGCGCCTTTATCGCTTTCCGAATCATTCTTAATTTTTATACTTTTTAACAATATGTCGTTCGGTTGCGATTGAAGCAACTGGCAACGTTCCAGCCAAAATCAAACCGATAATTTTCGAAATACTCCAACGGTGTTGGACCGAGAACTGAATCGCAAAAAGTACATAGATTGGGTATAGGTAGCCGTGCACCATCGGTATCCAAATGGTTGCATCATGCAGATCAGGATTGTCCATCAAGTACTTCACTGGCATGTATATAAACCAAAGTAAAAGTGACATAACTCCGGACACGATCGCCATTACGCGATATCGAGTAATTACTGATTTCATCATTTACCCCGATCTAGTTTTCTTTGATATCTAGGAAGATATAAAACTACAAGTGCGAACAAGAGCCAAATAATCACATAAGAAATGTGTTGCCAGTAATAACCCGGCACGCTGACGCCCAATTGAATATCTGCTTTGGTGTATTTTGAATCCGGCATCTCTTCTTTTGCCAAAATAAATCCAGAATAAAGCGGAAGCGCAGTATCTGTTACAACTAAAGAACTATCGATTCTGGAAAACACATCTTTGGTATTAACTCTGGTATCGACCCCCTGCGGTGGGAAATATCGACCAATTACCGTCGATTCACTCTCTTCGCTTTTGTTAGTACCAATAACACCTCTTACAACAAGTACAGCGCCACCAGATTCAGTCGCCATTAACGAAACATCCCAAACTTTTCCTGGTTTCTTAAATTGTGCTTGGCGGGTAAATAAATATGTCCCGCTAACTTTTACCAACTTATGAATTGCGAAATCTTCGACCGGCCCGCCAGCGGTTGCGATTTCTTCTAAATTGTAAATTTTTGTATCAGATTTAATTGGTTTTTTCATGTCGGCAGCGCGGTTCCATTGCCAATTAGCCAGCGATAAAAAAATGGCAACTAGGAACGCAGTTACTACAAAGGTCCGAGCGGATTTCACTTACTCTTGATTATCTTTTCTATTCTGCACTCGGGTGTATCGCTTATAAAAACTCCGAAGCAAAATCGCGACCGCTACACAAAGAACTGAAACTGTAATCGAGCCAGCTATTCCCATATCAAATGACTTCGGCATTTTGGCTCCCTCTGCTTTTAAGTGCGAGGATACTCCTATGACGCAATTAGATTTAGCTGATCGCTACGGACGTGGTCGAAACTACACATTTTCAATTGCGCTAATTGTTTCAATTCTGGGAATTGGATGGTTGCTCTGGGCTGGTGTATTCCATGCAAAACCTGACATTAAAACTACTGTTATCGCTTACGATGCAAAATCGCCAAACGAAATTGAACTGACTTTCGAAGTGTCACGCAAAGATGAATCGAAAATTTTCACCTGTATTTTGACTGGAACTGACCAAAACCATTTCATCGTGGGGGAAATCCAAAGAAAAATTGAACCCGGTGAACGCTTAATTAAGGTAACTATTCCAACTAGATCTACTGCTGCATTTGCAAAAGTAGTTCGATGTACAAGTTAAACTTCTCCTCTTATGACTCAAACTTGGTTGACACAAGAAGCTGCGGATCGACTTCGCAACGAATTAGAACAACTTGAAGGTCCGATTCGTTCTGAAATTGTTAAGAAAATTGAAGCAGCGCGCGCTGAAGGAGATTTGAAGGAGAATGGCGGCTACCACGCTGCACGCGAAGAACAAGGAAAAAACGAAGCGCGAATTAAACAACTTAAACATATGTTGGAACATGCACACATTGGTGTGCCACCCGTTGGCGAATCTGGCGTTGTTGGTCCAGGAATGATTGTCACAATTGATATGGCCGGCGATGAGATGAAATTCTTACTTGGTTCACGTGAAATTTCTTCTGGAGATTTAGATGTTTATTCCGAGAAATCACCACTTGGATCAGCAGTTATGGGTGCAAAAGTTGGCGACACTGTGTCATACACCGCACCAAATGGAAAAGTTTTTAAAGTTGCTGTTTTAGAAGCACAGCCTTTCGCTTAAATTTTTATAAGCGGGTAACCTACTCGCTATGTCTAAAATCCAAAGCAAAGAACATACCCATAAAGAAATTCTTGTAATTATGGGCGGTCTTATGACCGGACTCTTGTTAGCAGCACTTGATCAAACGATTGTTTCAACTGCGCTAAAAAATATTGTTGAAGAATTCAATGGGTTAAACCATTACACCTGGGTTGTAACGGCCTACCTTTTAACTTCGACTGCTTCGACACCGCTGTACGGAAAAATTTCAGATTTGTATGGTCGACGTCCGGTATTTCAATTTGCAATTGTTACTTTCTTAGTTGGTTCGTTGCTTGCTGGCGCATCACAAAATATGACTCAGCTAATTGCAACTCGTGCGATTCAAGGGTTAGGCGCTGGTGGATTGATGGCGCTAACTTTCGTAATCATCGGAGACATCATTCCGCCACGCGAACGTGGTCGTTATCAAGGTTACTTTGGCGCGGTCTGGGGACTTTCTTCAGTTGCTGGTCCTCTGCTTGGTGGTTACTTTTCAGACCACAACCAAATTTTGGGAATCACTGGTTGGCGTTGGATTTTTTACATAAACATTCCATTTGGAATTTTGTCACTGGTTGTAACGTCTCTAGTTCTACATATTCCATTTCAAAAGCGCGATCACAAAATTGATTACCTAGGTGCGATATTTATGGTCACCGGCGTTACTTCAATTTTGTTAACCGTTTCAGTTTATGGACCGCAAAATGGCTGGACCGATTCCCGAACGCTTCTGTATTTACTCGTGGGATTAGTTTTAACTGGACTATTTATTTGGCAAGAAACTAGAGCTTCAGAGCCGATTTTGCCTCTGCGATTATTTAAGAACCACACATTTAGTTTGACTTCAGTTTTAGGTGCGGTAATTGGTGCCGGGATGTTCGGCGCGATTGTTATGTTGCCGCTCTACATGCAAGTTGTTAAGGGTTACACCGCTTCCGATGCTGGCTTGAAGTTAATTCCACTTATGTTGGGAATTGTTACAACTTCAATTTTCAGTGGAAAAATGATTTCAAAGCATGGTCACTACAAGCGCTTCCCTATTGTTGGAACGCTTCTTATGACAATTGGAATTTTGGCAATGACTCGCTTGGAAATTGATACGCCATATTGGCAAATTTCAATCTATGCCGTAATTGTTGGTATGGGCTTAGGTTTGTCGATGCAGACTATTGTGATTGCACTGCAAAATTCAGTAGATCTAAGTGACATGGGTGTTGCTACAAGTTCTAATACATTCTTCCGCTCACTTGGATCAGTATTTGGAACTGCCTTCTTTGGTGCAGTTCTTACTAATCGATTAGCGCATTACTTGGCTGAAAGTGGCCTAAAAGGTGGCGGCGAGAATTCCTTCACTAATAACACTGCATTAATCAAGAAGTTGCCGCCAGAAGTGCAAACCACAATTTTAGAAAGCTTCGTTAAAGCTTTCCATTTTGTATTCTTCACTGCAGCGCCAGTCACTGCGCTTGGTTTCTTCTTAGCGTTAATGCTTAAAGAAGTTCCACTTCGCACACATGGTGATTATTCAAAGGCACGCGAAGAGGCTGCGGGCGAAACGTTAGGCTAAAAGAATTACGCGAACTGCCCCGCGAAGTTAAAGTAACAATCTTCGCGGGGTTCTTCGTTGCCATGGGATTTGGTTTGGTAGTTCCGGCAATTCCAATTTTTGCTAGATCTTTCGGTGTTAGTAACGCAGCAGTAGGTTTAATTGTTTCGGCTTTTGCGGCCATGCGATTTTTATCAGGATTAATTTCTGGTCGGTTAATTGATCGCTTTGGCGAGCGGATGGTTTTTGCCGTCGGCGTTACCCTGGTTTCAATTTTCACTTTGCTACTTGCATTTTCCCAAAATTATTTACAGATGTTAATTTTTAGAACTGCCGGCGGGCTTGGTTCATCGATGTTTTCAGTATCTGCTAATTCGGTAATTTTGCGTTCGGTTGAAGATAGTAAGCGAGCACAAGCGCAATCAATTTACAACAGCACCTTTTTGATTGGCGGAATTACCGGTCCAGCCTTTGGCGGTTTGCTCATGGGGATTTCATTACGAGCGCCATTCTTGGTTTATGCCGCAACGCTTTTCACGGCTGGGGTGATTGCATTTTTCTTCTTAAATGCGGCGCACTTAGATCCAACTGCAAATCCGGACGAAGAAAGTACTTCGCCACTTGATGCGTTAAGAATTCCGGCCTATCGAATTGCTTTAATTTCTACTTTTCTAATTACTTGGGTGCTCTTCGGATTAAGAAATTCAATTTTGCCACTATTCGTTGTTGAAGAATTAAAGGGAACGAATGCAGTTGTTGGTTATGGTTTTGGCTTAGGCGCATTGGTGCAAACCATTTTGGTAATTCGCGCCGGTAGATTTTCGGATGAAAAAGGGCGGAAAGCTGCTTTATATATTGGTACATTAATTACGAGTTT
The DNA here is from genome assembly GCA_039800785.1 of Actinomycetota bacterium. GTDB lineage: Bacteria > Actinomycetota > Actinomycetes > Nanopelagicales > Nanopelagicaceae > ZLKRG08. The sequence continues at coordinate 409 of JBDLPY010000054.1, read as the reverse complement.
TGGAATTTTGATTTTGGCATTTGCCACGCATCAGTGGATGTACTTATTTGCGATGGCGACTTTAGGAATTGGTGGCGCTTATTTATCCGCAACACCTGCGGCAATTGTGGGCGATGTTGTCAAAGGAAAAATTGGCCGCGTTGTTGGTGTATTTCAAATGGCTGGTGATGCCGGAATGATTGTTGGACCGTTAATTGTTGGTTGGTTAGCCGATATTTATGACTTTAGAACGGCATTTGCCGCCACGCTCGCAATATTTTCAGTAATGCTATTGCTTACGTGGCGGCTGCCAGAAACTAGATCAGCGATCGTTTCGAAGTAAAGATAGAAGACGTAACACTTCTAGGTATAGCCAGACTAAAGAAACCATCAAGCCAAAACCTAAGCGCCATGATTCTTCTTGTGGCAC
>JBDLPY010000053.1:0-2643 GCA_039800785.1 Actinomycetota bacterium | reverse complement strand
TTTCCATGCCTGATATTGATTTGGATTTCGACGAACGTCGCCGCAGCGAAATGATTAAGTATGCAACTGAAAAATACGGCGAAGATCGCGTTGCTCAAATCATTACTTACGGAACAATTAAATCAAAGCAATCTATTAAGGATTCAACCCGCGTTCTTGGATACCCATATGCAATCGGAGAGAAGTTAACTAAAGCGCTGCCACCTGCAATTATGGGCAAAGACATCTCCCTAGCTGGAGTATTTGATCCAAAGGATCCGCGCCACGGGGAAGCATCAGAATTTCGTAATCTCTATGAATCAGATCCAGATTCAAAGCGAGTAGTTGATACTGCTCGTGGTCTAGAAGGATTAAAGCGCCAATGGGGCGTTCACGCAGCTGGCGTGATTCTTTCGCGTGAACCACTTCTAGATGTAATTCCAATTCATCGTCGAGAAAACGATGGCGCGATTATCACGCAGTTTGATATGGGCGCATGCGAAGCTACTGGACTGCTCAAAATGGACTTTTTGGGACTTCGAAATCTCTCGGTTTTAGATGATGCGCTTTTAAACATCAAAGCTAATAGAGGCGAAGATGTGGTACTCGAAAATTTAACTCTGGATGATAAAAAAACATACGAACTGCTATCTCGCGGTGAAACTCTTGGCGTGTTCCAACTTGATGGCGGCCCTATGCGTTCACTTCTCAAATCATTAGCACCAGATCATTTTGGAGATATCTCGGCGGTAATCGCTCTTTATCGTCCAGGACCAATGGGTGAAAACGCTCATAACAACTATGCGGATCGCAAAAATAAACGCAAACCTGTCGAACCAATTCATCGCGAGTTAGCTGAACCGCTATCTGAAATTCTCGATGACACTTTCGGTCTAATTGTTTATCAGGAACAAGTTATGGCAATTGCGCAGAAAGTTGCGGGATTCTCTCTTGGCCGTGCAGATCTTTTACGAAAAGCTATGGGTAAGAAGAATAAAGAGATTCTGGATAAAGAATATGTTCCATTCTCTGAAGGCATGAAAGCCAACGGTTTTAGCGATTCCGCGATTGATCGCCTTTGGGAAACACTGATTCCATTCTCGGATTACGCGTTCAACCGAGCTCACTCAGCAGGTTACGGATTAGTTTCATATTGGACCGCATATCTAAAAGCTAATTATCCAACCGAATATATGGCAGCGCTTTTGACTTCGGTTCGCGACGATAAAGATAAATCTGCACTATATCTCTCAGAATGTCGCCGCATGGGCATCAAAGTTCTACCACCGGATGTAAATGAATCTAATGTGGAATACACCCCTCGCGGTGAAGATATTCGCTTTGGTTTGGCCGCAATCAGAAATGTCGGAGAAGGCGTTGTCAATCTAATCAAACAAGCGCGCGAAGCTAAGGGTCGATACCAATCATTTGGTGATTTCTTAGCAAAAGTAGATGGTTCAGTCTGCAATAAGAAAACCATCGAATCTCTTATTAAGGGCGGCGCATTTGATTCACTTGGCTCAACTAGAAAAGGTCTTATGGCGGTGCATCTAATGGCCATTGATTCTGTTGCAGAATCAAAACGCGCTGAAGCAATCGGCCAATATGATTTATTTGGCAGTGCAACCGAATCTGGTATTACCGCAGTCGAATTAGATATTCCTTCTGAAGAATGGGATAAAGCAACTCTTTTAAATTACGAACGTGAAATGTTGGGACTTTACGTATCTGATCATCCACTACTTGGCGTTGAAGGTTTAATTCGTTCAAATTCTGATATTGCAATTTCTGAATTGGCGGATGAAGAAAATGGCACCGATCGTATGGTCACGATTGCTGGATTAATTACCGGGGTGCAAAGAAAAGTTTCTCGACAGGGTGCTTCTTGGGCAATCGTTACCATTGAAGATCTCGAAGGTTCAATCGACGCAATGTTCTTTTCAAATACCTACAATCAGTATGCAATGGGGTTAGTAGAAGATCGAGTAGTAAAAATTCGCGGTCGAGTCGATTGGCGTGATGATCAACTCAGATTTACTGCAATGGAAATGACAGCAATTGATTTATCAAGTGGTCCAGTTGGTCCTTTCACATTGAGCGCAAATGCAAATCAACTTACTCAACCAGTAATTGAGCGAATCAAAGAGACCTTACGAATGCACCCTGGTAAGAGGGAAGTTCAATTAGTAGTAACCGATAAGGGCAAAACCACTACACATAAATTGGGATTTCAAGTCACCTCTTCACCAAGTTTGAGCGCCGATTTAAAGGCGATACTTGGAGCGGAGTGCGTAAAGTAGAATTCACTGGTGATTCGCCGGTTAGATCTTCGAGGTAAGCGCCTCTCCAAAGTGGAATATCTCCGTGAAATCCCGCGCGCCAAATTAGATGTAGTCGCGGCTATGGCAGCAGTCGAACCTATTTTGGAAAAGGTCCGAACCGGCACCGAGCAAGATTTGATTGAGCTTGGCGAAAAATTCGATGGAATGGCACCTAAATCGATTCGGGTTCCAAAGTCAGAATTAACAAATGCTCTAAAGGATTTAGATCCAAAGGTAAAGGCAGCTTTAGAAATCGCAGCGCTACGGATTCGAAAAGTTCATCAAGATCAAATTAGAGAAACAAAAATTTCAACTGTCGAAGATGGTGCAACTGTTACCGAAA
>JBDLPY010000052.1:0-5101 GCA_039800785.1 Actinomycetota bacterium | reverse complement strand
GTAGCTGGCGTATCTGGTTGGTTAATTGCACGTAAACGTGAAGCGATTATGTCTAGATCAACTTTAAAACTCGGTCTCGTTACCATGATTGTTTCGTTCTTGGTAATTGGTGTAACAGGAGACTGGACAGCTCGAATTATGACCGAGCAACAACCAATGAAAATGGCAGCAGCCGAAGCGCTTTATGAGACTCGTACCGGTGCACCGTTTTCAGTATTAACAATAGGAACGCTCGATGGTTCAAGATCAGTTTTCCAAATAGGAATTCCAAACATGTTGTCATTCCTTTCAACTGGCGATTTGAATGGTAGCGTTGAAGGAATAAATGATTTGCAAGCAAAATATGTTGATCAATTCGGCGAAGGAAATTACAAACCCAACATCCCAATGGCTTATTGGGGATTCCGTTTAATGATTGGCTTCGGTGCGATTGCACTTCTATTTGCACTACTAGCTTTGTGGCAGATGCGTCGTGGTAATACTCCTAGTGGAAAATGGTTTGCGCCGGCAATGATTTCGCTGCCATTCTTGCCACTCGCTGCAAATTCATTTGGTTGGATTTTTACCGAAACCGCTCGTCAACCATGGACGGTCTTTGGACTTGCAAAAACGGCTGATGGAGTTAGTCCGATGGTTAGTGCAACTTCACTTTGGATTACGTTGATTGGGTATGTCGTTTTGTACGGGGTTTTGGCGGCGATAGAACTCAAATTAATGTTTCGCGCTATCCAACTTGGACCTGATCCAGAAATTACTTATCAAGAACCAACTGAAATTGGTGGTTCAAATGACAAACCACTCGTAATGGCTTACTAAGAGGAGATGAAATGACGCTACAAACAATATGGTTTTTACTAATTGCAGTGCTCTGGATTGGCTATTTCATCCTCGAAGGATTTGATTTCGGAGTAGGAATGCTATTGCCACAAGTTGCAAAGAATGAAGCCGAACGTAGAGCTGTACTCACAACGCTAGGTCCGGTTTGGGATGGCAATGAGGTTTGGTTACTTGTAGCTGGCGGCGCGACATTTGCAGCATTTCCAGAATGGTATGCAACATTATTTAGCGGTTTCTATTTGCCACTCTTTTTAATTCTTGTTGGATTAATAATTCGCGGTGTTTCCTTTGAATATCGAAGTAAATACGGTCGCGCAGAATGGAGATCTCGCTGGGATGTTGCGATCGTAATTTCAAGCGCAATACCAGCTTTGCTATGGGGCGTTGCCTTTGCAAATATTGTAAAAGGGGTTCCAATTGAAAAATCTTCAAGTGGCGCCTTGGAATACACCGGTGGATTCTTTAACTTACTAAACCCATATGCGCTTTTAGGTGGAATTGTCACTTTAACAGTGTTCTTAACTCACGGAGCAATTTTCTTATCACTGAAAACTGCAGGCGAAATCAGAATGCGTGCGCGCAAACTAGCAACTAGATATGGGTTGATTGCTGCGGTAGCCGCAGTTACATTCTTGCTTTGGACTAATTTGGCTTCAAGTGAATCCAAATTTGAAGTAGTAGTACTTTCTGCGATGGTTGCGATTTTATGGGTAACTGCTCAAGGATTTAATTTAAAGGGTAGGGAAGGTTGGGCATTTTCATTTAGCGCTGCAGCAATCCTTACTTTTGTTGCAACTTTGTTCACCAATCTATATCCAAGAGTGATGCCGAGTTCACTTGGGTCTCAATTTGATCTAACAATCACCAATGCCTCTAGTACAGATTACACTTTGAAAACAATGACTGTGGTTGCGTTAATAATGACTCCCTTGGTTTTGATATACCAAGGATGGACATATTGGGTTTTCCGCAAACGAGTAAGCGCGGATCAAATTAAAAACCCAGAGCGCGGAATTTTGGATGGAGTTTGATAAATAATCCATTACGGCTGCTACTTCAAAAAGGTAGCAGCCGTATTCTTTTTTACGTATCGTTATTTGCTAGTTTCATTTGGACAGCAATACTTGTTATTGGAGCTTGGTTAATTTCTGATTTAATTATTGCAATATTAAATAGAAAAGATATAACTTTACTAGTCATCCAACTAGCTGTTTTATTCACGGTTCGATCACTTTTCTTGGCGACTTTTGAAAATTGGACTGCGAGAAAAGCCGTAACCATTAAGAAAGATTTGCGAAGCGAAGTAAGCGCAAATCCCTATGCGCTTCGCTCACTAGCACCAGCCGCGATATCAAACTTATTAACCAAAGGATTAAATTCAATTGATACTTATTATGGGAGATTTATCCCGCAATTAATTTTTTCATTTGTCACGCCCACGACCTTGGTAATTCTATTCTTTTTAAATGACAAGCTATCGGCACTGATAGCGGTATTAACCCTGCCAATAATTCCATTTTTTGGTTTTTTGATCGGGAGATTTACGGCAGATGCGGTTGGAAAAAAATGGCAGACCCTTTCAACTTTATCTAGTTATTTTGAAGATTCATTACGAGGTTTCGCAACATTGAAAATATTTGGACGCCAAACTGGTCAAGCCAGACGAATTCGCGAAATGGGCCAGCAATACAACATAGAAACAATGAAAGTATTACGGATTTCATTTTTATCGAGTTTGGCTCTGGAATTAGCAGCAACAATTTCGGTTGCATTAATGGCAGTTTCAGTAGGTCTGCGGTTAGTCAATGGATCAATTGATTTCAAAATTTCATTAATAATTTTGATATTAGCACCTGAAATTTATTTTCCAATAAGAAATGCGGCTTCGCTTTTCCACGCATCAACTGATGGTACCGAGAGTTTGAAACAGATAGAATTACTTCCTGAACGTACTAATCATAAAAAAACCAAAACTAATTCATTGTCTTATTTGGGCACCGAAATACTTAAAGGAGAAAGACTATTCTTGATTGGCGATTCTGGTTCCGGCAAGACAACAATCGCACTCAATTTCGTTAATCAATACGAAAATATTGCCTGGATACCGCAAAACCCTTCCCTCGCATCAGGAACTGTGCGTGATCAATTCAAATTAATAGACTCAGAAATCTCTGATGAACAGATTGCAAATCATCTATTCGATGCTGGGCTGACGATTAGCCAACTACCTAACGGTTTAGACAGCAGACTCGAATCAGGTAATGAATTGATTAGCAGCGCATCTGGTGGTCAAATTAGAAAAATCGCGATTGCCCGAGCGGTTGCAAAAAAAGCAGATTTCATAATCGCTGACGAACCAACTGCAGATCTAGATTCCGTTTCAGCTATAAGAATCATGGCGTTACTTCGACAACAAGCCTCTGGTCTAGTGGTGATAACTCACGATTACAGTATTTTACAAACGGACGATCAGGTTATAAAGGTCGGCAACTAATGATCATGGCCTATTTGTTATCTGCTTCAGCATTCTTATCTGGCGTAGGTTTAAATGTAACTAGCGGATGGTTAATCACTATGGCTTCTTTCATGCCGCCGGTATTAACACTAAATGTTGCTGTTGTCATGGTTCGCTTTTTTGGAATTTCAAGATCGGTGGCTAGATATAGTGAAAGAATCATTAGCCACAAAATGGTTTTTGCAAAATTAGCGGATTTAAGAAGTGATCTATATCGAAGAATTACAGCCAATCCTTTTGAATTACTAAAATCAAATCGAACAGGCCAACTAGTTAAACAAGTTGTTGATGATGTTGAACGTTCTCAAGAATACGAACTTCGTGTAATTTTGCCAGGCGCGACAACCTTAGTTACATTGCTTGCCTGTACGGGACTTGCTTTTTGGTTACAACCTAAGATTGCAATTATTTGGGGCATAGCTTTTGTTTTATTAGCACTACTAATACCAAGTTTGGTTAATCGCTCAATCGGTAATTCCGCTAAAAGAGTGGAAACATTAGAAAGCGAATACGCTGATCGAATCCGATCAAACTCACATGGATATTTGGAGGCCGACAATTACGGTTATTCGAATCAGTTATTAGATCATACTCATTTACTTGAGAATCAAATAAAGATTGCAGAGATTCAATATTTAAGCAGAGTTAGAAATTTTCAAATTTTAATAAACTTAATTATCTCCATGGTTCTAATTTTGACGGTGTTAAATGTTTCACTACCCGCAGTTCAGGTAGCCATGTTAATTTTTCTTTCACTAACTGGATTTGAAGCTGCGTTGGCTTGGTATCCAAATCTATTTTCATCTGGCAAATTGTTAAATGCTAAGAATAAATTGAAGTTAATTCCAGAAGTGTCTAGTCAGCGAAAAACTAAGGTTGCATACGGGACAATTAAGGCAAACAATTTCCAACCGTATTGGAATCAACCAAATTTAACTCCAATTAATTTTGAATTAAATCGTGGTGATGTTTTGGTTCTACGGGGTAGAAGTGGCTCTGGAAAGACGACTACCGCTCTAGGGATTTTAGGTTTTCTTGATTACAAAGGTTCGCTAACTATCAACAATTTAGAAGTTCGAGAAATTGAAAATTTAACTGATCTCGTTGCGGGTTCCTTGCAATCTGGCCACATTTTTAACACCAGTTTGCTTGAGAATTTGAAGATCTCAAATCCGAGTCTGAACAATATTTTGGAAGTTATGGACCTGTTAGAACTAAACCAACTTGTATCTGAAATGACAAATGGTCTAGAAACCATTGTTGGCCAATATGGACGCGGGCTATCTGGCGGAGAAATAAAGCGGATAAACTTAGCCCGAGCGTTAATTAACGATGCACCAATTTTGATTTTGGATGAACCGCTAGAACATTTGGATCCGGATTTGGCGCTTCGCATTGAGCAAAGGATCCTGGATAGATATCGGGATCGCGTACTAATAATCATTACTCATTCTGGTTTTTCCGGTTTGCCTGAGCGAAATTTGGAGCAACTCGTAGAGAATTAACCAGTGGCAATCCTGAATTCGAAATTGAGCGATGTAATTGGAGATCGCTCCGCTAAAGCATTTGAAGCCACACTTGGCGTTAAAACAGTTGGCGATTTTCTTCGCCATTACCCAAGACGATACTTAGTACGCGGCGAATTGACGGAAATTTCAAGTTTGCGCGAAGGTGACGAAGTCACAATTTTGGCGCAAGTTCATAGCGCAAAATCTCGACGTTTAGTTGGCCGAAAAGGCAACATTTTGG
>JBDLPY010000051.1:0-3440 GCA_039800785.1 Actinomycetota bacterium | reverse complement strand
TTTGCACTTGTATATGGATTCAATCGCGCAGCAAGCCATGGTTGGTCAAACACTGGAACGCTAATTTTCTTAGCTTTCGCAGCACTTCTTTTGATTGCGTTTGTGATGGTTGAGCGCGTCGTTAAATATCCATTAATGCCAATGCGAATTTTGATCGAACGAAATCGCGGTGGTTCGTATCTTGGAATGTTAATCGTCGGCGCAGGTCTATTTTCAATGTTCTTATTCCTTGGGCTTTACCTCCAGGTAGTTTTAGGTTGGACTCCGCTTCACTCTGGCTTTGCATTCTTGCCATTTTCAATTGGTATTGCCGCAAGTGCCGGTTTAGTTTCGAAATTGCTGCCAAAAAATGGACCAAAACCGCACATGATTATTGGTTTGATTTTGGCTGCAGCAGGCTTACTTCTGCTTTCAACAATTACTCCTACTTCTAATTACTGGACCCATGTATTTCCTGCGTTATTAATCATGAGTACCGGTATGGCAAATGTTTTTATTCCAATCACCACAACTGCTTTACACGGGGTTGGAAATGCCGATGCTGGAGTTGCTTCCGCGCTAACAAATACCAGCCAGCAAGTTGGCGGATCACTTGGTACTGCGCTACTTAATACGGTTGCAACCACTGCTACAACAAATTACATCGCAGCAAATCAGAAACTCGGTCAACTGGCGGTACCAAATGGTTTAGTCCACGGCTACACGCAATCATTCCGAGTTGGTGCTGTGTTCTTAATTGTTGGCGCGTTAGTACTGTTTGCTGCAATAAATGTTGGAAAAGATGCCATCGTCGAACACGAAGGCGGCATTGCGCTTTAAATATTTAAGCTTGACCCAGGTGGTTAAGTAGAAGTTCGCGAACTTTCGCAGCATCTGCTTGGCCACCTGTTGCTTTCATAACTGCACCAATTAATGCACCGGCAGCCGGAACGTGTCCGCCACGAACTTTCTCTGCCACATCTGGCATCGCAGCGCACGCAGCTTCAATTGCTGCAATCAATGCACCGTCATCGCTGACAACTTTGATTCCGCGCTTTTCAATTACTGATTTTGGTGAGCCTTCGCCATTAATAACGCCTTCAACAACTTGGCGAGCTAATTTGTCCGTTAATTCACCGGAATTAATTAGCGCCACAATTTCGGCAACATCATTTGGTGTGATGGATAATTCTTGAATTGAAGAATCTTTTTCATTTGCAATTCGAGAAATTTCGCCAAGCCACCAACCACGTGCTTTTGTTGGATCCGCGCCAGCGCTCACTGTCGCTTCAACTAATTCAAGTGCATCGGCATTGATCATCGCTGCCATTTCTTTATCTGGCACGGCCCAGGCATCCTGTAATCGCTTGCGACGAATTGATGGTTTCTCCGGCAAAGTTTTTGCTAAATCTGCAATCCAAGTTTCACTTGGCGCAACTGGAACTAAATCTGGTTCTTGAAAATAGCGGTAATCCTCAGCTTGTTCTTTTGAGCGGCCAGCACGAGTTAAACCAGTATCTTCTAAGAAGTGACGAGTTTCTTGTTTGACTTTTCCGCCGCCATCTAAAACTTCAGCATGACGAATCATTTCACCACGGATTGCGCGCTCAACTGAACGCAAGGAATTTACGTTTTTAGTTTCGCTTCGAGTTCCGAGTTCTTTCGAACCAATCAATCGCAATGAAACGTTAGCATCGCAGCGCAGTGAACCTTGCTCCATCTTTACATCTGAAACACCTAATCCGCGCAAGATGTCACGCAACTCTGCCACATAAGCCTTTGCAACTTCTGGCGCGTATTTTCCAGTTCCTGGAATTATTTTTGTCACGATTTCAACTAATGGAATTCCAGCTCGGTTGTAATCGAGCAATGAATATTCCGCACCGTGAATTCGACCAGTGGCGCCACCTACGTGAAGTGACTTACCGGTGTCTTCTTCCATATGTACACGTCCGATTTCAATTCGGAATTGCTTCGCTCCTTCTTCCGTATCAATTTCGACATCCACATAACCATCGTGACAAATTGGTTCGTCGTATTGTGAAATCTGGAAATTCTTAGGCATATCCGGATAGAAATAATTCTTGCGCGCGAATCTGCTGTATGGCGCAATTTTGCAATTAAGTGCTAAGCCAATTTTGATCGTTGATTCAATTGCTTTTTCATTCACAACTGGCAGCGCGCCAGGTAACGCCAAACAAACTGGACAAGTTTGGGTATTTGGTTCGGCGCCAAATTCGGTCGCACAAGAACAGAACATCTTTGATTTGGTATTTAATTCAACGTGTACTTCCAAGCCCATTACCGGCTCGTACTTTGCAATTACATCTTCGTATTTCATAGCGCTGGCGCCTTTTCAAGTAACGGTGCGCCCCATTTAGAAAGTAACGCGGCTTCAAGTGCTGCCCCAACGTTGTACAAACGTTGATCTTGCATAGCTGGCGCCATAATTTGGAAACCAACTGGCAAAGAATCTTCGTCAGCTAAACCTGCTGGCAAGCTCATGCCGCAAATACCCGCTAAGTTAACTGGAATTGTTGCTACGTCATTTAAATACATCGCGACCGGATCAGCGGTTTTCTCACCAATTTTGAATGCTGTGGTTGGACATGTCGGTGAAACTAATACATCGGCGTTAGAAAATGCTTTTGCATAATCTTGCATAATTAAAGTGCGTACCTTTTGCGCACTTCCGTAATAAGCATCGTAATAACCACTTGATAACGCGTAAGTTCCCAAAATAATGCGCCGTTTAACTTCTCGGCCAAATCCGGCATCACGCGTTGCTGCCATTACCGCTTCAGCCGACCCTTCGCCAACGCGCAAGCCATAACGCATCGCATCAAAGCGAGCTAAGTTTGAAGAAGCTTCAGAAGGTGCGATTAAATAGTAAGCAGCTAACGCATATTCAAAACTTGGGCAAGAAACTTCAACGATTTCAGCGCCAGCATTAGCAAGTAAATCGAGTGACTCGTTAAATCGATTTAATACTCCAGTTTGATAACCGTCACCTTGTAATTCTTTAATAACACCGATTTTTAAACCTTTGACATTTCCAGATTTCGCCGCTTCGACTACAGCTGGAACTTTTTCATTAATACTTGTGGCATCTTTTGGATCATGGCCAGCAATCGCTTCATGTAATAACGCTGCATCTAAAACTGTGCGTGCGCACGGGCCACCTTGATCAAGTGATGAAGAGAAAGCAACCAATCCAAAACGAGAAACTCCACCATAAGTTGGTTTAACGCCAACCGTTCCAGTAACTGCAGCCGGTTGGCGAATTGATCCGCCGGTATCGGTTCCAATTGAAAGTGGTGCTTCAAATGCTGCAAGTGCAGCCGCCGATCCACCTCCGGAACCACCAGGAATTCGAGTTAAGTCCCATGGATTATGAGTTGGTCCATATGCAGAATTTTCAGTGGATGAACCCATCGCGAATTCATCCATATTTGTTTTAC
>JBDLPY010000050.1:0-5476 GCA_039800785.1 Actinomycetota bacterium | reverse complement strand
CGCTAGATAGCGAACAACGAAAAGTAGCACTAGCGACCCGAGGTCCAGTTTGTGTTATTGCCGGCGCCGGAACTGGAAAAACTCGCGCCATAACGCATCGCATTGCTTATGCCTGCGCAATCGGTGTTATGGATCCACAAAGAGTTTTGGCTATTACCTTTACAACTCGCGCAGCCGGAGAAATGCGCACTCGATTGCGAACGTTAGGCGTACCGGGTGTTGCGGCTCGTACGATCCACTCTGCCGCTTTGAAACAATTACTTTATTTTTGGCCGAAAGTGTTTGGTGGCATTACGCCAGATTTATTGAGTTCCAAACCACCGTTCATAACAGCAGCAATCGAACGAACCGATTTGAAATTAGCTCGAAATCAACGCGAAACGGTTCGGGAAATATCGACTGAAATCGAATGGGCAAAAGTTAATCAAATTGCACCGGAAGATTTAATTAACACTGGCCGCACCTTAAGAGGAAGTTTAGATTTAGGCGATATCGCAAAAGTTTATGAAAGTTATGAGGCGTTAAAAAAGCAGGAGCGGGTAATTGATTTTGAAGATTTATTGATGTTGACCAGCGCGATGCTAGAAAACGAATCAGAAGTTCGAGAAAGAATTCATGATCAATATAGATATTTCACAGTTGATGAATATCAGGACATTTCACCACTGCAACAAAGGTTAATTAATGCTTGGCTCGGTTCCCGAGATGATATTTGCGTTGTGGGCGATCCGGCTCAAACAATTTATGGCTTTGCTGGTGCTACACCTAATTTTCTACTTAATTTTACGGAAAGATTTCCGGCTGCTGAAGTTATTCGCCTTACGACCGGATATCGATCTACGCCAGAAATTACTTTTGCAGCAAATGCGTTAATTCGAAGTTCGCAGATCGGCCAAGAACTCACGGTGACCAATGGACATGGATCGCTACCCGCACTTACAGAATACAAAACTGATGGCGCCGAAGCCATCGGCGTAACTGATGCAATTTCAGAATTAATTAGTAATGGTGAGCGACCGGAAAATATTGCAGTTCTAGCGCGCACCAATAATCAATTAGCCGCAATCGAAAAAGCCTTCCGAAGCGCAGGTTTGCCTTATCAACTTCGGAGCAACGAAAAATTCTTTGATCGGACCGAAATTCGTGAATTTATACGTGCGATTCGCCAGGCATCGGTGATTCAAGAAGAAGGCGTTAATTGGTTAGATGAATTGCGCGGAATTGCGCAACCATATTTAACCGGTGCGGGCATGGATGGAATTGGAGCCATTTTGCATTTAGCAAATGAGCTAGATCGAGATGATAAATTTCCAAAAACACTTCGCGGTTTGCTACAAGAATTATCTGATCGCGCCGAACAGAACAATCCACCTCAAATGCCAGTTACAACATTGGCAACTTTCCATGCGGCAAAGGGTTTGGAGTGGAATCGTGTATTTTTAATTGGAATTGGCGAGGGTTATCTGCCTTATCCGCAGGCGCCAGAAGATGAAGAACTTCGATTGTTTTATGTTGGAATTACACGAGCGCGCGAACATTTACATATGAGCCATGGCGGTCAGCCATCACGATTCTTGAGCGCAATAATTAATTAATTTGCTTTAAATCACATTCATCGTTTATCCTTACTCTTCAATTTGAGTAGGGATCAAATTGCTATAAGAAGGGGCAAAACGATGAGAAATTCATCAATCGCAAGCGCAAAGAGCGCTCGCTTTGTTATGCCTACAACTTATTCACCTACAACAAATTGGTCTGCCACCAAGCGTGCATACGCACATTTTTGGGCAGAGGCACCTTGGAGCTCTATTCGATAAGCGAATAGATAAGCCCAAGGGCCTCGAATCCAAAAATGGATTTGAGGCCCTTTTCGTTTATATCGAACAAATAAAACATAAATAGAAACATAAACAGAAAGGAAAGACCCAATGTCAGTTCTATTCAATGAACTTCTCATCCCTGGTTGGGCCGACGAGATGATTGGACTAGGCGATGTAACTGCGCCATCTGATGACTCGTTAAACCTGCCGTGTTACAACACTGAACCTGATCTCTTCTTCTCCGAAGATGAGGTTCAAATTGCTGTTGCAAAATCTATTTGCGGCAGCTGTCCAGTACGAACCAAATGTTTAGCTGGCGCCCTTTCGCGCCAAGAACCAGTTGGTGTTTGGGGCGGCGAACTTTTTGATGGTGGCCAAGTTATTGAGCGCAAGCGCAAAGCCGGCCGCCCTCGGTTAGTGAGCGCTGCTTAATGTATTCCAAGCACAGCCGCAATTTGGGTGGCGCGGGTATTTAACAGTTTGTAATTCAAATGGATTATTTGGATCAACAATCACCGCGCCACCTAATAGCGAACTCATTTTTGTATCTGCAAATTGAGAAATTGCTAGTGCTAAATAGCTTGATATTAAATTAATAGTTGAAGATGAAAGTTGAAAACTTTTATCGTACTGATCAGCAAAATGAAGTCCTTGCCAAATTATTGAATTTTCCACTTCGGTAATTGATACGCAGTTGAAACAAGGGGATTTACCAGGAATTACAAGTGGCCCAATGATGATATTTGGCCCCAAACCTAGTCGGACAATTAAATGGCTTTTATTGCTACTAAGCCAACTCTGCAAATCTGAATTTTTTACCTTACCAATTGCAACATTTAATTCAAAATTTGGTATTTCATATTGCGGCATCGGACCAAGGACGCGCGATTCTCGAACAATCCGATCGACAATATTCTTGCGAGTTGAACCGAAATTTTCATGTGATATTTGATTGGAAACCAAATCAGAGGAATCTATTCGTAATTCTCGGTCGTATTGAATTTCAGCACGTGCAAAGCCACTTCGAAGAAGTCCTGATAAAAGTTCTATTCCAACGTGAAAATCACCATGAATATTTATCGCAAAATCTTGGCGTTTGGCAATTAAATTTCGCCCACCATCAATACAAGATTTCCGCCAACTTGCTTGAATCAATTCTGGTTTTAGTCGCTTTGAAAGCTCTTTAACTGCACCATCTTCACTGAAGTCACCATCATGTGTCGGGCGATTTGGAATATCGGACTGATAGCGGCCTTCTACTAAAAGCTTTGGCCAATGAACATCGATTAACGAATTTTCAATTAAAAGTTCAACTAAATTACTTACTGTTTCACTTGGCGTTCCGGTGTATTGCGCCAACTGGGCAATAGATCTTCGACCATTCATCGCATGCAATAGCGAAACTTGAGTTCCGGTGACTTCTATTCCATGACCAAAATGGCCGACGAATATTGAGCCTGAATCTAGATTTACGGCGCTGGCGCCGCACTTTAATTTTGGTCGAAATTCATTACTTGGTTTGTTTTCGTAAGTTAACTTCATTGCGCAACTATTACAGCGCAATCGAAGCTAACTTAACGAAATTACAAAATTGTGGATATCAAACTTGGAAGTTTGTAAATTGCCACGGATCGCTTTCATCGTATTCGCGACCATCCCAGCCTTTGAAAAACTCTTTCCGAGTTTGCAACGGCGTCCAATCTGCTGCTTCCGAATGGAAACCGCCCCAATATTTTTCAGCAAATGCCAGAACTTCACGCCATGGCATTTCATCTGGAACGAGTAATCCTTTATTTTGATTTAGCAACATCCAAGCAACGGCTGCATATACCGCGCTTCCAACCTGGACCGTTGTAGCAGATTGATTTGGAATCAATTTTCGAGCATCATCAATATTTAATAGTGAACCAGTCCACCAAGATTTATACGGATGGCCCATGAGTAGAACACCCAATCGATCATCACCTGAAATAATTTCATCATTCATGATTCTTTGATTTGGTGTTAAGTTCCATTGCATACCTTCAAGTTCGCGCATAGATGCGATTGCTGCATCTGTTGGGCAGTATGCGTAATGCACGGTTGGTCGGTAGACCGCTTTATCGCCATCCCAAACTGTTAAGTGATCTGAAAGAGTAAATGCTTCACCGTGGCGAATCACCATTCCAGTAATTTCAAAGTTAGGAACCCAAGAACGAACCCAAGTTTTTGCACCTGGTTGCGCGATACAAATTTGATTCTTTGGTCCAGAATTATGTGTGTAAGCATTTACCGGTAATTTCTTTTCGTGCGTTCCCCAACCTAATTCAGCCGGTGCAACGCCTTCTTCGTAGAAGCCTTCAACGGACCAGGTATTAACAAATTCGTTAACCTGTTTCGGCTTATCAGAAATTTGAGTATCACGTTCTGCAATGTGAATGACTTTTACTGTCAAAGCTTGTGCCAACGCTGGGTAATTTTCGGTAGCTAATGCCGCTTCTACTTCTTTCGATGCAATTCCATCTTTTATTGCTCGATTTGCAATATCAACTAAAGCTTTTTTAACTAAGTGAGAAACTAAACCCGGATTCGCTCCATGTTCTACAACCATTGTTGGTCCGGTCTTTGTCCACTTTGATTTCATTTCACGTAGGCGCATATGGCGAACATAAAGTGTGCGATCTTGTGGCGGAATTGAGTGGCCACCTTCGTAAGGGTCCCAAACTTCAACCGATGTATTTAAATACATAACATCGTGATCGTGACACCATTGCAGAATTACATTTGCATCGATGTTCCAAGCTAAATCAAGTAGGAAATCGCCAGCCTTTAGATATTGGCCTAATTTTGATTCGAGATTCTCTTTTGTAATCTCTTCTTGAATGTAAGTTGCACCTTTATCTAGTGAACTCTGCACCCGTTTTCGGTTGTCACGAGGATCCATAATCGTAATTTGTTTAGCATCAACTAAATGTTCTATTAGTAAAGGCAGTGTGCATTGTGAAACTGAACCTGCACCTAAAACAAGGATTCGACCTTGGAACTTTTCGGACAATTAGACCCCATTCTCGACTTTCTAGATTTGTTTAAAGTCAGGCGAAATCTTAATTCGCTTCGCCCCACACACCAATTCCGCTCCGCTTTGCTTGATACATCGCGGTATCTGCTCGGCGCATGAGATCGCCACGACCGTTATTAGAAACACATCCCACGCTTACGCCAACACTGATTTGATTGCCGTCAATATTGAACGGATAACTCAGAGTTGCCCGAAGCGCCATCGCAAGTTCCAATGCAGCTTCATAAGTTTCGTTCGCTAAAACACCAAACTCATCGCCACCCAGCCGAGCAATCAATGCATCATCTGGAATGGCTTTGCGAAATCTTGATGATATTTGTCTGAGCAATTGATCTCCAGTTTCGTGGCCAAATTTATCGTTAACAGGTTTAAATCCATCTAAATCCAAAAGAAGAACGGATCCGGAATTGAATCGATCCAACTCTGCAACAAATCTTCTTCGATTAGGTAATCCAGTCAGATCATCAATTCTGGCCAATTGTTGTTCTGAAGCAAGGAACTCGGATTTTTTGAGCGCGACCATCATTCGCGCGAATCCGAAAAGCAATGTAAGAATTGAAGGAATTATTAAATACCCGGAAAGTTTTCCAGGCAGAAC
>JBDLPY010000049.1:0-16733 GCA_039800785.1 Actinomycetota bacterium | reverse complement strand
GGGAAGCTAAATTTGAAGCGGTAGCAATATTGAACATTGCTGATGATCACACTGATTGGCATGGAAGTTTTGCTAATTACGCAGCAGATAAAATTAAATTGTTGGCTCACGCAGAAATTGGAATTTTGAATGGCGAAGATGGCTTAGTTGTTAAATCGAGCCAGAGTTGGCCAGGAAAAAAGATTTTCTTCTCATTGGAAACACCGGATGCTGGCGAGTTGGGTCTCGTTGAAGAGTTATTAGTTGATCGTGCAGTTGTGCCAGATCCAATGGCAGCCGGTTTAATAGCTGACTTAACCGACGTTATTCCAACAGTTCCGCACAACGTCTCTAATGCACTTGCCGCTGCCGGGCTGGCTCGGGCAGCGGGCGAAGAGTTATCCGATATTCGTACGGCAATTAAAAATTTCCGCCCAGGTCGCCACCGGATTGAAGTTGTTTTAGAAAAAGATGGCATTAGTTGGGTGAATGATTCCAAGGCGACAAATCCGCATGCTGCACTAGCTTCAATTTTGGCTTGCAATAGCGCAATTTGGATTGCTGGGGGATTAGCAAAGGGTGCTTCAATGGTTGAACTAGTTGAACGCGCCAAATCTCGAATCAAACACGCGCTATTAATTGGCACCGATCGCGATTTGATAGCCACCGAACTCAGTAAACATAACGTGCCATTTGAAATGATTGACGATAGCGATGTGATGGCAAAGGTAATATCTCGAGCGAAAGAAATTGCTTCAGAAGGCGACACGGTTTTGCTTGCGCCAGCTTGCGCCTCTATGGATCAATTCAAATCTTATGCAGACCGTGGCGAACAATTTGTTGCTCAAGTTAACTCGAAAGTTAAAAATGAAGCGTAATTATCAGTTATTTATTGGTTCGGTTGCGTTCTTAACGCTTGGTGGATTGGTAATGGTTTTTTCCGCTTCATCTGCTGCCGCGATTGCCCAAACTGGAAATATTTATGGGTTAAGTTGGAAACAAGGAGCTGCAATAATTATCAGTGCGCCAATTGCTTGGCTGGCTTCTCAGTTACCACTCGAACGTTGGAAAACTTTAGCGCGATTAGGTGTGCTGATTTCAGCCGGATCACTCTCATTATTGCAAGTAAAAGCGATTAGTAAATCAGTGAATGGAAATACAAACTGGATCACAATCGGTCCGTTTGATTTACAACCAAGTGAGATTGCAAAGTTCTTTTTGATTTTATGGGCGGGAAACTTGATTGCTAGGCAGAGTACAAAACGCGATAAAAATTTTGCATACTCCTTAGTTGGCGGTTTCATAATTTCGTTGGTTTTGGTGTTAGCCGGCAAAGATCTTGGATCGGCGATTGTGATAGGTTCTATTATGTTGGCGCTGGTTTGGATTAGCGGATTGCCGGCTCGATTCATTTCATTTATTTCTGCCGCCGGCGTAATCGCCGTGAGCACGTTAATTCTCAGTCAGCCTTACCGACGCGATCGTTTTCTAGCAGTTCTAAATCCATTCGCAGAAGGAACATACAAAAATGCTGGATGGCAACCGGCTCACAGCATTATGGCTTTGGCGAGCGGTGGAATCTTTGGTGTGGGATTAGGTGGCAGCCGACAAAAATGGGGAAACTTGCCAGAAGCGCATACTGATTTTATTTTTTCAATAATTGGCGAAGAATTAGGTTTAGTTGGAACACTTTCAGTGATTATCGGAATTGGAATTTTAATTTACTCGACGATTCGAATTTCATTAAGCGCCAGAGATCAAATGTCACGATTTGTGGGAATCGGAATTGCTAGTTGGATTGCCATTCAATCAATTATTAATTTGGGTTCGGCAACGGGTGTATTTCCAGTCGTAGGCGTCACTTTGCCATTTGTTTCATATGGTGGTTCATCCATGATTGCACTTGCGCTTGCTGTTGGCTATGTCGCTGGTATCGCATTTAGGGATCCAGAATTAAAATCTGAAATAAATACAGCTTGGCCAAGGCAGCGTGCATGAATCGAATACTTTTTGCAGGTGGCGGCACCGCAGGACATGTGGAGCCGGCAATTGCGACGGCAAAAGCCTGGTCTAAGAAATATCCAGGTGATCAAATTTCCTATTTAGGAACAAAGTCTGGTTTAGAAAATAAATTGATTTCGCCTAGTGACTTAATTCTGATTCCAAAAGTTGTAGCCCCGCGATCAATCTCAATCGTTTCAATTCTTTCACCTGTGCAATTAATTCGAACCATCTCTAAGACTTTAACGGTGGTTAAGAATTTTGATGCCGTCGTCGGATTTGGTGGGTATGTATCTGCTCCGGCTTATATTGCTGCCGCGTTATTAAGAAAGCCAATCGTTATTCATGAGGCCAATGCCAAGCCTGGTTTAGCAAATCGATTAGGAGCAAAATTCGCAAGTGGCGTAGGGGTCGGGTATGAATTGGCTCAATTGCAATTGCCAAATGCAAAAGTAATTGGCAATCCATTGAAAAAAGAAATTGTTGAAGCTAGTCAGCAAAGCGACTGGGAATCTGCCCGAAAATTAGCTAAGCAAAAAATTGGCGCACCGAGCGATCTACCTATGATTTTGATTCTAGGCGGATCACAAGGGGCGCGCTCGATTAATAAAGTGATCGCGGAAGCCAACTTGAGTAATTATTTTGTACTTCATTCTTTGGGTGCTGGTAATGAATTACCGGCAGCGAAAGCCAATTACCAACCGGTTTCATATATCAACAATATGGCCGAAGCACTTTTGGCTGCTGATCTAGTTATCTCAAGAAGCGGTGCAATCGCATGCAGCGAAATTGCGGCACTTGCCAGATACGCGCTCTTTATTCCATTGCCAATCGGAAATGGAGAACAGGCGCTAAATGCGCAGGCGCTAATCAATAACGGACGCGCCGAATTAATTTTGCAAAATCAATTCACATCTAATTGGTTAGCAAATCATTTACCGAATTTGGTAAAAAACGCGCTAACCGTATCTGCAGAACCAAGCGGTACTGAAATTAATGCACCGGAAAATATGGTGGCGATGATTGAGGCTGCGCTTAAATGAAATTATCCGAATTAGTTGGAAAACAGATCCACTTTATTGGAATCGGTGGCTCAGGAATGAGCGGGTTGGCGCGAATTGCGCTATCTCACGGAATCAAAGTTAGTGGCTCCGATAACTCTGATAGCCAAATCCTCCAAGCGCTCCGCGCACTAGGAGCTGAAGTAAAAATTGGACACGATGCCAAGAATTTAATTGGTGCTGATTTAATCGTTTATTCAAATGCGATTAATGAACGAAATCCCGAGCGCGCTGAAGCCAAAGTTCCAATCATCACCCGCGCTGCGGCATTGGCACTTTTGATGTCAGAGTCCCAATCAATTGCCGTTGCCGGAACTCATGGAAAAACAACCACTTCGTCAATGTTGACTGTTGCGCTGCAAGCATGCGGAGCAGATCCTTCCTTTGCAATTGGTGGATTATTAAAATCTTCTGGTTCTAATGCACATCGCGGAACCGGCAAGTACTTTGTTGCCGAAGCCGATGAATCAGATGGTTCATTTGTGGCATATCGACCAAATGGCGCCATCATTACAAATGTCGAATGGGATCACGTTGATCACTTTAAATCCGAGTCCGAAGTTATCAAGGCTTTTGATGATTTCGTGGCCACAATCGCCAAAGATGGATTCCTGGTTTATTGCGCTGATGACAAATTAGCGAGCGAAGTTGCCAATCGAAGTGAAGTTAAGACGATCTCTTATGGAAAAGCCCAAAATGCCGATTTACGGATTGATTCAATTGAATTAACTGCCACTGGCGGGAGCGCCCGAGTCTTATGGCAAGGTGCAAAAGTTGGTCAATTAACGTTACAAGTTCCGGGCGAACATAATTTATTAAATGCTGCCGCGGCAATCGCAGTCGGTTTGCAACTTGGTGAATCAATTAATTCATTGCTAGATGGTTTAGCTAATTTTCGTGGCGCTGGCCGACGTTTTGAATTAAAAGGGAGCGCAAATGGCGTGCGAGTTGTTGATGATTATGGGCACCACCCAACCGAAATCAATGTGACCCTTGCTGCTGCAAAATTATTTGCCGGGCAGGGTCGTGTTTTAGTTATTTTCCAACCACATCGATATTCCAGAACTCAAACTTTTATGGCCGACTTTGCGAAAGCACTTTCGGTAGCAGATAAAACCTGGTTGTTGGAAATTTATGCAGCGAGCGAACAACCAATCTCAGGAGTATCTTCCGAACAAATTGCTAAGCAATTACCAAATGGAAAGTTCGAACCTAATTTTGTTTCGGTCACAGAAAACGTGGTTGCTGAAGCGAAACCTGGAGATGTGATTCTGACCCTCGGCGCTGGTGACGTAAGTTCGCTCGGTCCAGTTATTTTGGAAGCGCTCGAACGAAAGTAAAATCTGTGCGGCGCAATCTTTTTGTAGTTACGGCAATTGCAGTTCTGGCTTTGGGCGGATATCTCCTTGGCTGGAGCAGTTTGTTATCAACGAAATCAGTAGCGGTAATTGGCGCTCCAACTGGGGCGCTGGAGAAACAAATCGCAAACTTGGCCGATATCAAAATCGGTCAGCCACTTGCCCGAATCGAACCGCGAATCTTGCAGAGCCAGATTGAAAAATATGATTGGGTAGAGCGAAGTTCGATTTCTCGAAACTGGATAAATGGAAAAGTTTCGATCAAGATTCAAGCTCGAACTCCGGTTGCTGCAGTCGGCGGAAAATATATTGATCAAACTGGCTTCATTTTTGACCCGCCAATTTCACCAACCGGAAATCTGCCACAGTTGATAGCACCAGATAGCTCTACCAGGCTCTCCGCCATCGAACTCTTTCTCTCGTTACCAGACACTTTTGCATCAAATGTCAGTTCACTTACAGCTACTGGAAATCAATATTTAATTACCAATGGAAAATATGGAATTAATTGGGGCAGAAGTGGAAATACAGATTTAAAAATCAAAGTTTTCAATCAATTAATCGATCTACCTGAGAATAAAAAAATAAATTATTTAGATTTAAGTAATCCAAAATCTCCGATAGTTCGTTAATAATTAATTAAAAAAATTTGCGTGTCGTTTACGCAATTACTTCTATTTCGGACATAAAGTCACCGCCGCAAAAGAGCTCTAATTTGTAACCCTCAAGTAGAGGTTTACCTTTTAGGAAGGGGCGAACGTGGCGGCACCACAAAACTACCTTGCTGTTATCAAAGTTGTCGGTATTGGCGGCGGCGGAGTTAACGCAATTAATCGCATGATCGAATCTGGTTTAAAGGGCGTTGAGTACATCGCGATCAATACCGATTCGCAACAATTATTAATGAGCGATGCCGATGTGAAATTAGATATTGGAAGAAAAATTACTCGTGGACTTGGTGCAGGTGCCGCGCCAGAAGTCGGACGTGAAGCTGCGCTAGATAATATTGATGAAGTTGAAGAAGCGTTACGTGGTGCTGACATGGTTTTCATTACCGCTGGCGAAGGTGGCGGTACCGGAACTGGTGGCGCACCAGTAGTTGCAAAAATTGCCCGCGAACTTGGCGCACTAACTGTAGGTGTTGTAACGAAACCATTTTCATTTGAAGGAAAACTTCGTACTGCTCAAGCAGAAGTAGGAATCGAAGCGCTTCGTGCCGAAGTTGATACTTTGATTGTAATTCCAAATGATCGCTTGCTTGCAATTTCTGATCGCAACATAACTGCAATCGAAGCATTTAAATCTGCAGATCAAGTTCTACTTTCTGGAGTTCAAGGAATTACCGAATTAATTACCCAACCAGGATTAATCAATCTTGACTTCGCCGATGTTAAGAGCGTTATGACTGGTGCAGGGGCAGCGCTAATGGGAATTGGTTCAGCGCGTGGAGAAAATCGTGCTGTGCGCGCAGCTGAGTTAGCAATTTCTAGTCCACTACTCGAAGCTTCAATTGATGGCGCAATGGGTGTATTGCTATCCGTTGCCGGCGGCTCTGATTTAGGTCTATTTGAAATCAACGAAGCTTGCCAATTAGTTCAAGATGCAGCGCATCCTGATTCTAAATTTATCTTCGGTACTGTTATTGATGATGCGCTAGGCGACGAAGTCCGCGTAACTGTTATCGCTGCGGGATTTGATGGCGGCGAACCAAAGCGCTTATCAGTTCCAGTAATTGAAGCGCATACGCTAAATGGCAAAGCCGATAATTTCCCAGCAAATGACCCATTGGCAGTTGCGCTAGATATCTCAGGCGAACCAACTCGTCGAATTACGTTCGAAGAATTGGTTGCTGAAGACGATATCGACGTTCCAGACTTCATGAAGTAATGCCATTTACCTTTACCAATCGAATTGGTGGGGTAAGTGAAGCACCGTTCGATTCAAATAATTTAGCGCTTCATGTTGGCGACTTTGAACCGTTGGTAATTTCAAATCGTAAAAAACTTAGCGATGAACTTGGGATGCCAATCGTATTTATGGATCAATTCCATAGCGACAAAATAGTTCGAGTGGATTCAAATGAAGTAACACATAGGTGCGATTCCATAATCACGACTGAAGCCAAATTAGCTCTAGCGGTATTGGTAGCCGACTGCATTCCATTACTTCTTAAAAGCGATGTCGCAATTGCCGCCGTTCATGTTGGCCGCGCGGGATTGATGAATGAGATCGCGTTAAAAACAATTGCCGAAATGGAGAATTTAGGCGCCGAACGAATCTCTGGTTATATCGGACCGAGTATTTGCGGAGATTGCTATGAAGTTTCCCAAGAAATTCATAATGAAGTAGTTATTAAATATCCAAACTCCGATACCTATCAAAAGACTGGCAAATACACCTTAGATCTTGTAGCCGGTTTAAAAAGCCAACTTCGAAATGTGTTGATTCATGATCATGGAAGTTGCGTTTTAGAAGATTCAAATTTCTACTCTTATCGCCGAAGTGGCACGACCGGACGTCAAGCGGGTGTAATTTGGCGCTAGATCGCAAGAGTGAGATTTCTGAAAATTTAGCGGCTATCAAAGCTGAAATTCCGAGCGAAGTTAAGTTAATTGTTGTCACTAAAACATTCCCAGTAAGTGATGTACTGATTCTAAAATCACTTGGCGTAAATGATTTTGGCGAGAATCGAGATCAAGAGGGTTCGATAAAGGCGAAGGAAGTTAGCGGAACTTGGCATTTTCAAGGTCAACTTCAGAGCAATAAATTAAAATCTATCTGCAATTGGGCCGACGTAATTCACTCGTTGGATACGCTTCGATATGTAGATTTAATTAACAAAGCTACAAGTAAGAATTTATCAATCTTTATCCAAGTGAATCTGGCCGAATCAACACAGATGTCAGAAGGCCGGGCGGGTGCGACACCAGATCAATTAACTGAAATTGCATCCGCAGTCCTAGCCACTGATAATTTAAATCTACTTGGGCTTATGGCAGTTGCACCCTTGGCAATTCCACCAGAACAGGCATTTGAAAAACTGGCCAAAATTCATCAACGATTTAAGAATGACTTTCCGGCTGCGCCATATTTATCAGCTGGTATGAGCGGTGATTACAAAACTGCAATCGAATACGGCGCGACACATATTCGGGTTGGCTCTTCAATCCTCGGTTCTAGACCTCCAGTTCGCTAACCTATTTACTATGGCTAGTGCAATGCGTCGAATCGGATCTTTCCTTGGCTTGTCGGATGAGATCGAAATGGAAGAAGTTACCGAAACTCCATCGTGGGCAAAAAGCGATGTACGAGTTCGGGAAAATCGCACATCTTTAACTTCAGTTAATTCAGTATCAACACAAAGTGCAGTTGAAGTTAACGCTAATCCACTTAATCAAATTTTCACTGTTAACCCACGCAGTTACAGCGAAGCGCGCGTAATTGGCGAACGCTATCGCGAAGGCAATACCGTTCTGATGAATTTATCTGACATGAGTGATGAAGAACGGAAACGGATTGTTGACTTTGCTTCCGGATTAGTTTTCGGCCATCACGGAACAATCGAACGTGTTACTCCGGCAGTATTTTTACTTTCACCTGCAAATGTAACTATCAGTGCAGATGTTAAAAGTTCTGCAGCTGAAGCAAGTTTCTTTAACCAGAGCTGATTAAACAACCATGCTCCAAGTCGGCTTGATTCTGGCCGGATTACTTAGGATATTTTTATTTGCATTATTGGCGCGGTTAATTTTGGATTACATTCGAATGTTTAATCGCGGTTGGCAACCAAGAGGCTTCGTACTTTGGTTTGCCGAAGGGGTTTATTCACTAACTGATAAACCGTTAAATGCACTTCGCAAATTTATTCCGCCACTTCGAATTGGCCAAGTAAGCCTGGATATGTCGTTTTTAATTCTATTTTTTGCAGTCCAGGTTGCAATACCTTTTGTTTCGATGATTTAGTGTTTAACTAAATTAAATACAAACCCTGTTTCGGTGTCAGTCAGAAGCGAACTATCTAGCCCCATTTCAATCGCCAAAACTTCACGTTTGATGTGCTCAAGTTCGTTTTCAATCGCAGGAATCATCTCTGGTTGCGCATTCCATTTAATATCAATTCGATCGGTAATTTCTAAACCAGCAACCTTTCGCCCTTCTTGAATCGCACGGATAGCTTCACGCACCTGCCCAGCCGCAATCAAAGTTGGGCTAAGTTCAAGATCGAGCGCAACGCTCTCGCCATCATGGCTGGCAACCGACCATCCTGATTTAGGAACTTCAGTAATAACTAAATCTTCCAATTCAATTTCATAATCGCCAACTTTTGATTTGCCAGTTGTGCGAAGCTGTTTTACTAAATTGGCGGCATCGGCAGCACTTATTGCTTTAGCGATTGCCTGAACTTCGCCGCCGAATTTGGCGCCTAAAGATCGGAAATTTGCTTTAACTGAGACGTCAACTAAGTCACCACTTGCATTGGCGATATCTTCAAGCTCCAAAACATTTAATTCATCAGCAATTTGATCACGCATATCTGAAGGTAATTTCGCCCAACCAGATGCTGCAATCAGAGCACGAGAAAGTGGTTGACGCACTTTTACTGAGCTTTCGGCTCGGGCCGCTCGACCTAATTCAACAATTCTGCGTGTTAGTGAAACTTGTTCGGAAAGATTTTTATCAATTAACGAAACGTTTGCAACTGGAAACGGAGTTAAATGAACCGACGAAACAGCATCTGCTGCCACCGGACGGATCAATTCTTGCCAAACATGCTCGGTTATAAATGGCACCATCGGTGACATCAACTGAGTGACGACAGTCAACGCTTCGTGCAACGTAGCTAGCGCAGCTGGATCGCCATCCCAAAAACGACGGCGGGATCGACGAACATACCAATTTGATAAATCATCAATAAATGTTGCAATTGCTTTACCGGCGCGCTGGGAATCAAAGTCAGAATAAGCGGCATCAACTTCATTAATTAATTCTTGTAAATCCGAAAGAATCCAACGGTCCATCATCGGTCTAGATATTTGTGCTGGGGCAGTAGCCAAATCAAAATTTGCCGCTCGTGCATACAAAGATAAGAATGAAACTGAGTTCCAGTAAGTTAGTAAGACTTTTCGCACAAAATCTGAAATCGCATCGTGGCCTACTCGGCGTGCTGCCCAAGGTGAGCCAGCTGCCAACATAAACCAACGAACTGCATCTGCTCCATGTTGATCCATCAAAGAGATTGGTTCTAATACGTTACCAAGATGCTTACTCATTTTGCGGCCATCTTTATCCAGAATATGACCCAAGCAGAGAACCGATTTGTATGAAGATTTATCGAAAACCAATGTGCCAACGGTCATTAAGGTGTAAAACCAACCGCGAGTTTGATCGATTGCTTCGCAAATGAAATCTGCCGGATAAGCCGCCTCAAATTTTTCTTTCGAACCCGGTTTGTGCGGGTAGCCCCATTGCGCAAATGGCATGGCACCGGAGTCATACCAGCCATCAATCACTTCCGGAACGCGAACCATCTCTTTTGAACATTCTTCGCAATTAAATTTCACATCATCAACATAAGGTCGATGTGGATCTAAATTTGAAAGTTCTTTTCCGGCGAGCTCACCAAGTTCGGCTAGCGAACCAATGCAAATTTCATGTTTATTTTCGCAGCGCCAAATTGGCAGTGGTGTACCCCAATAACGATTACGCGATAGCGCCCAATCGATGTTGTTATTTAACCAATCGCCATAGCGACCCGTTTTAATAGTTTCTGGATGCCAATCTGTGTTGCTGTTTTCTCGAAGCAACGCATCTTTAATCGAAGTGGTGCGAATGTACCAAGATGGTTGCGCGTAATAGATCAAAGCAGTGTGGCAACGCCAGCAATGCGGATAAGGGTGCTCGTACGGCTGTTGTTTATAAAGCGCACCAGATGCTTTTAGCTCCTTGACCAATGGCTTATCGGCATCTTTAAAAAATAGGCCGCCTACAATTTTTAAATCTTTTTCGAAGTGACCATCCGTAGTAATTGGATTAACCATTGGAATGCCATATTTGCGGCAAGCTTCTAAATCTTCGGCACCAAACGCGGGTGCGTTATGTACGAAGCCAGTTCCATCTTCTACCGTCACATAATCTGCTAAGCCGACGAAATGTCCCTTTTCGACGGTTACATAATCAAATGGTGCTTGGTATTTCGTAAATTCCAATTCCTTGCCTAGGAATTTCTTCAAGACTTTAATTTCACCATCGATTTTTTCTAATAAACCTTCGGCAAGTACTAATTTTTCAGAAACCTCATCTTTTGTAACTTCAACTAGAACATATTCAATGTCAGGATTTGCTGCCACCATCGCATTACTTACCAAAGTCCATGGAGTAGTGGTCCAAATTAATAGCGCTGCGCCAATCAGGGCGCTGTCTTTTGATTCGGTAATTGGGAATCGAACATAAACGGAAGGATCAGTCACGGTTTCGTAGCCTTGCGCTAATTCGTGATCAGATAAACCGGTGCCACATCGTGGGCAATATGGTGCAACTCGATAATCTTGAACTAATAATCCTTTTTTCCAAATCTCTTTGAGGCTCCACCAAACACTTTCAACATATTCCGGCGCCATAGTCCAGTAAGCCTCTTCGAAATCCACCCAAAATCCCATGCGATGCGTCATGGTGGTGAATGCATCTACGTGACGCTGAACTGATTCGCGACATTTCGCATTGAATTCGGCGATGCCATATTTTTCAATGTCACCTTTTCCGTTAAAACCAAGTTCTTTTTCAACGGCAATTTCTACTGGCAAACCATGGCAATCCCATCCAGCTTTGCGAACTACATGGTGGCCTTTCATTGTTTGATAACGCGGAAATACATCTTTAAAAACACGTGCCTCAATGTGGTGAGTACCAGGCATGCCATTTGCAGTTGGTGGTCCTTCATAAAATGACCAACTCGAACCAGTTGCAGTCGCTTTTAGAGATTCATGGAAGATTTCATTGCGCGCCCAGAAATCCAAAATCTGGTGCTCCATTTTTGGCAGGTCGATTGTTGGGGCAATTGCGCGATATCCGCTACTCAATTTAGCAACCTCTCCTCATCTGCCTTTTTCTCACTATTTTCGAATTACGAAACGAGGCGTAAGTCTAACCTGCGCCGGAGTACTACTTAATTGGTATAACCTTTCGCCTCGATATGGCGATTAAAAAGAAACCGGCTAAGAAAGTCGCGAAGAAGGCTGCGCCAAAGAAGGCTGCAAAAAAGGCCCCAGCGAAGAAGCCTGCTAAAAAAGCTCCAGCAAAGAAAGTTGCTAAGAAACCGGCTAAGAAAGCGGTCGCAAAAAAAGGACCAGCAAAACCATTCCCAACTAAAGGTTCGATTATCGCCGGATCTAAAGCAACGCTAAAAGTTGATACCAAGACTCAAACAGTTTCAGTTTCACAACCAGAAAAAATTGTTGCCGCTGCAGTGGTTGAAGAGAAGCGGTTATTCATGGCGCCGCCACCACCACCAAAAATTAGCGGGAAAAAAGTTCATTTGAAACCATTAAAAGCTGCGCCAACTGCAGTCGTTGCAAACGATAATGAAAATTGGACTGCAACCGAATTAAAATCTGTGCGCTCACAATTAGCGAAAGAATTAGAACAGCGTCGCGCTGAATTAGCTGCCGTAGAAGCTGAAATGGATTCTTTAATCAAAGAATCTGGCGAAGGTTCCGGCGATGATCAGGCCGATGCCGGAAACAAAACATTCGAACGCGAACACGAAATGTCACTTTGGATAAATGCCAAAGACATGGTGCTCCAAACCGAGCGAGCAATCGAGCGAATTGATAACAAGACTTATGGACGCTGCGAAGAATGTGGCAGCCCAATTGGTAAAGCTCGTTTGGATGTATTCCCGCGCGCAACTCTTTGCATGGTCTGCAAACAGAAAGAAGAGCGTCGCTGATTTAAATGAATGCCAGGCCACTCTATTTAATTGCGTGGTCTGTTTGGCTAATAGATTTTTTGACCAAGATTTGGGCCGAGCGTAATTTATTAAATCCAATAAATTTAATTGGTTCAATTCTTAAGCTGCAATTAACCACAAATACTGGGGCAGCATTCTCACTTCAAATCAGCCAAATTGTTCTATCGATCTTTGCCATTATTACTTCAGTTGCAATTTTCTACTGGGCACCAAAACTCACATCAAAAACTTGGGCGATAACATTTGGATTGGTATTAGGCGGCGCAGTTGGAAATTTAACCGATCGAATTTTCAAAGGCGAAGTTACGGATTGGATTTCGCTCAAATTTTGGCCGACTTTTAATATCGCAGATATGGCAATCGTCGGCGCAGCGCTGGTTGCGATTTATTTGAGCGCGCGAAATATCCCGCCTATCCAACGGAGCAAATCATGAGCCGGGAAACCAGAAATATTGAGGTACCGGAAGGGCTAGATGAAGAGCGAATTGATCTAGCGCTCTCTCGCATCCTTGGTTTTTCTAGAGCAAGTATTGAAAAGTTGATTACCGCCGGTGAAGTTAAGAGCGGTAAAAAAACATTAAATAAATCCGATCGAGTAACTGCCGGCCAACGGATTGAAGTATTACTTCCAGAGCCGCCAAGTTCAGAAGCGATTCCTAAAACACCTTTAAAGGATTTAAAAGTCATTTTTGAAGATAATGATTTAATCGTTGTTAATAAACCGGTTGGCTGCGCTTCGCATCCAAGTCCAGGTTGGACTGGACCAACTGTGATTGGCGCTCTAATAGCTGC
Organism: Actinomycetota bacterium; assembly: GCA_039800785.1. Taxonomy (GTDB): domain Bacteria; phylum Actinomycetota; class Actinomycetes; order Nanopelagicales; family Nanopelagicaceae; genus ZLKRG08. Next base: position 3,576 of record JBDLPY010000049.1, on the reverse strand, counting down.
AGGGCATGGCGTCACAACATCTGGGCCAGCCGAACGCAGAGGAATTGTGCATCGACTCGATGCAACCACTAGTGGCGTAATGGCGGTTGCAAAATCTGAATCTGCTTATTTAATTATGAAAGATAAATTTCGCCACCGCGATGTTCACAAGGTCTATCACGCATTAATTCAAGGTCATCTCGAACCTGCTTCCGGAACAATCGATGCGCCGATTGATCGCCACCCAAAAGAATCGCACAAAATGGCAGTAGTTAAAGATGGAAAAATAAGTATTACCCATTATGAAGTTTTGGAATATTTTCGCGGTTGCACGTTAGTTCGCGTCGAACTCGAAACTGGAAGAACGCATCAAATTAGAGTTCATTTTGCGGCGCTTCGACACCCGTTAGTGGGCGATACTTTTTATGGCGCGGATCCAAAATTTGCTTCCGAACTTGGAATCGATCGACCATGGCTCCACGCTATGGAACTCCACTTCAATCATCCGATTACTGGTGATGCGCTCGACTTCCACGCTCCTTACCCAAGTGATTTAACTGACTGCCTTACGCGCCTTCGGGGCGGGGTCCGTAGCTAGGACTAATCTCCACTAGCTATGTCCAAAGATTTGAAAAATACCGCCAGCGATTCATCAAGTTTCGCGCATCTGCATGTTCATACTGAATATTCGATGCTTGACGGTGCTGCGCGCGTTCATGATTTAGTAACTGAAGCGGCTAAGCAGGGCATGCCAGCTGTTGCAATGACAGATCACGGAAATCTCTTTGGCGCTTTTGATTTTTACAAACAAGCAACAAAAGCCGGAATCAAACCAATCATTGGTATCGAAAGTTATGTTGCGCCAGAAACTCGATTTGATAAACGAAAAGTTCAATGGGCCCAAGGCGGCGAAGATGATGTATCTGGCGGTGGTTCATATACCCACATGACAATTCTGGCCGAAACCAATGAAGGATTAGCAAATTTATATCGCTTGTCTTCGCTGGCGTCACTCGAAGGTTTTTATTACAAACCAAGAATTGATCGAGAACTTTTAAGTAAATATGGCAAAGGTTTGATTGGCACAACTGGATGCCCTGGTGGCGAAATTCAAACTCGATTACGCATGGGAAATTACAAAGATGCCGTTAAAGCTGCCGCGGAATTTCGTGACTTATTCGGAGCTGAAAATTTTTTCGTCGAGCTAATGGATCATGATTTAGAAATCGAACACCGCGTTAAATCAGATCTCTTAAAAATTGCAAAAGATTTGGGTTTGCCGCTTCTGGCAACTAATGATTTACATTACACATACGCCGAAGACGAACCTTCCCATGCCGCATTACTCTGCGTTCAATCAGGTTCAACGCTGGCCGATCCAAAGCGCTTTAAATTTGATGGCGATCAGTTCTACCTAAAAAGTGCTGTCGAAATGCGCCAATTATTTAAAGATTTACCGGAAGCTTGCGACAACACTTTATTAATTGCCGAACGTTGCAATGTTTCATTGCGCGAAGGTGAAAATTTGCTTCCTAAATTCCCGGTTCCGGGTGGTGAAACTGAAGATAGCTGGTTAATTAAAGAGGCAGAACTTGGACTTGCAAGAATCTTTGATGGCAAAGTTCCAACTCAATATCAAGAGCGATTGAAATTCGAACTTGATGTAATGATCAAAATGGGCTTCCCTGGATACTTCTTAGTTGTTGCTGACTTAGTCGGCCATGCGAAGAAAGTTGGCATTCGAGTTGGACCTGGTCGTGGTTCTGCCGCAGGTTCTTTGGTTGCTTGGGCGCTCGGTATTACTGGATTAGATCCAATTAAACATGGACTTTTGTTTGAGCGTTTCTTAAATCCAGAACGTATTTCAATGCCTGATATCGATTTAGATTTTGATGAACGTCGCCGCGGCGAAATGATTCGTTATGCAACTTCGAAGTATGGCGAAGACCGGGTTGCTCAGATAATTACATACGGCACAATTAAATCTAAACAATCAATTAAAGATTCAACTCGAGTTTTGGGTTACCCATATGCAATTGGTGAGAAATTAACCAAAGCTTTGCCGCCTGCAATTATGGGCAAAGATATTTCACTTGCTGGTGTGTTTGATCCAAAAGATGCGAGATACCAGGAAGCATCGGAATTTCGTGCGCTTTATGAATCTGATACAGATTCAAAGCGAATCGTTGATACGGCAAGAGGTTTAGAAGGACTAAAACGTCAGTGGGGTGTTCACGCCGCGGGTGTAATTCTTTCGCGCGAACCGCTAATTGATGTGATTCCGATTCATCGCCGCGAAAATGATGGCGCAATCATTACGCAATTCGATATGGGCGCCTGCGAATCCACCGGATTATTAAAAATGGATTTTCTTGGCCTTCGCAATTTATCGGTACTCGATGATGCGCTATTAAACATTGAGAAAAACAAAGGCAAGAAAATTGTTTTAGAAACTCTGCCACTTGATGATAAAAAAACATACGAATTGTTAGCAAAAGGTGAAACGCTCGGTGTATTTCAATTAGACGGCGGCCCGATGCGGGCGCTTTTGAAATCTATGGCGCCAGATTCATTTGAGGATATTTCGGCTGTTATTGCTTTGTATCGCCCTGGACCGATGGGTGAAAATGCACATAACAACTATGCGGATCGAAAAAATAAACGTAAACCAGTCGAACCGATCCATGCCGAATTGAGCGAACCACTTAAAGAGATTCTGGATGACACTTACGGATTAATTGTTTACCAAGAACAAGTTATGGCGATTGCTCAGAAAGTTGCTGGCTTCTCATTAGGTCGAGCAGATTTATTGCGTAAGGCGATGGGTAAGAAGAACAAGGAAATTCTTGACAAAGAGTATGTTCCATTTGAAGCCGGCATGAAAGAAAATGGTTTTTCCGATAGCGCCATCAAGCGCCTATGGGACACATTGATTCCGTTTAGTGATTACGCATTCAACCGAGCACACTCCGCTGGATATGGCGTAGTTTCTTACTGGACTGCATATTTAAAGGCTAATTTTCCAACTGAATATATGGCGGCGCTATTAACTAGCGTTCGCGATGATAAAGATAAATCGGCGCTTTATCTCAGCGAGTGCCGGCGCATGGGAATCAAAGTATTGCCACCCGACGTAAACGAATCAGATGCCGAGTACACCCCAATTGGCGAAGACATCCGCTTTGGATTAGCTGCAATTCGAAATGTTGGCGAAGGCGTAGTCGGTTTAATTAAAAAAGCTAGAAACGAAAAAGGAAGATTTAATTCTTTCGCCGATTTCTTAGCTAAAGTCGATGGTGCGGTTTGCAACAAGAAAACCATTGAATCATTAATCAAAGGTGGTGCCTTTGATTCACTTGGAGCAACCCGTAAAGGTTTAATGGCGGTACATTTACAAGCAATTGATTCTGTAGCCGAAAGTAAACGGGCAGAGAGTATTGGCCAATTTGATTTGTTTGGTAGCGCCGAAACCGGAATGGTAGAGATTTCATTAGATGTTCCAGAGGGAGAGTGGGACAAAGCATCGCTGTTGAATTACGAGCGCGAAATGCTCGGTCTTTATGTTTCAGATCATCCTTTAATGGGGTTAGAGCCATT
>JBDLPY010000048.1:0-9091 GCA_039800785.1 Actinomycetota bacterium | reverse complement strand
CACCCGCTTTAACCCAACCTCGGTCGACCCATAACTTGAATCCATCCGTGGTCTCAAATTTGGTTAGATATTCATATCCGTATTCGCCTTCATAATATGAATTCCTTTTTAGCAAGTCGGTACCAGTTAAATATCGACCAACTAATGTAATGGTTCGCCACTCTTGATTATTCAAAGATTTTAGATCAAGAGGAAGGGAAGTTAAGTTCGGTTTAGCTAAATTTTGAATGATTTTGGAATTGATTAGATGACGATCTTTGCCTCGATTAAATTGCCAATTAGCAGCTATTAAACAAACCACAATTAAAGACACAGAAATAAGTGATTTTAGAAACGAGTATCTTTCTTTAGCCAATTGATTTTTTCGTTTCATGAGAGTTCATTTCCGGACCGTTTTCTCTTCCGGCATTTGCAATCACGACAGCCAGGTAGGGAAGAAGCACTGCGCCTAAAATTAAAAACCAACGCCACGGGTTGGAAGCTAGAACTGCGCCCAAAAAACAAATTGTTCGAATGATCATGGAAAGTAAGTAGCGTTTTGCACGTCTTGGCAGTTCATCGCTCTGCGCTACTGGTGCGTTCGTTATTGAAATAGGCTGATCGGGCACAAAGTAAGGATAAAGTTACTCCTATGAGTTCTTCAAAACTCGCCCTGATTACTGGTGGAAATCGCGGCATTGGTTTAGCCATTGCAAATTCACTAAAGGCTGCCGGTGCTGACGTGATTGTCACATATCGCACTGGTTCAGCCCCGAGTGGTTTCAAAGCCGTTCAAATGGATGTCACACAGACAAATAGTGTTGAAAAAGCTTTTGCCGAAATTGAAGAAAAATTTGGTACCCCAGAGATCATTGTTGCAAATGCTGGCATTACCAAGGACATGCTGGTTATGCGCATGACCGACGACGACTTTTTGGATGTTGTAAATGCCAATCTAGCCGGCGCTTTCCGAGTTGCACGTCGTGCAACAAAAGGTTTATTGAAAATTAAAAAAGGTAGATTGATTTTTATCGGATCTGTTGTTGGCGGGATTGGTTCTGCCGGTCAAGTTAATTATTCGGCTAGTAAATCTGGCATGGTGGGTATGGCGCGTTCTTTTGCGCGCGAACTAGGTAGCCGAGGTATTACCGCAAACGTAATTGCTCCAGGATTTGTTGAAACTGATATGACTGCAGTTTTAGAACAGAATCGAAAAGATGAAATCGCAAAAGCAGTGCCGCTTGGTAGATTCTGCACTCCTGAGGAAATCGCAAATGTAGTTACTTTTGTTGCTTCTGATGCGGCAAGTTATATTACGGGGGCGCTTATCCCAGTTGATGGCGGATTAGGAATGGGGCATTAAATGAGTAACAGTTCCGGAATTCTTGCCGGTAAGAAAATTCTTGTCACTGGAGTTTTAACCGACGGTTCTATTGCCTTTCATATTGCACGGATTGCGCAAGAAGAGGGTGCCGATGTAATCCTTAGTTCGTTTGGCCGCGCAATGAGTATCACTCAACGTATTTCGGCGCGACTACCAAAACCTGCGCCTGTAATTGAATTAGATGTAACGAATGAAGAACATTTAACCAATCTGGCACCACAAATAAAGGAACACTTGGGTCAGATTGATGGCATTGTGCATGCAATCGCTTTTGCACCTGAAACTGCTCTTGGTGGAAATTTCTTAAAAACCGAATGGCAAGATGTTTCAACTGCAGTTCAGGTTTCAGCTTTCTCATTAAAATCACTAACAGTTGCTTGTAAATCAGTTTTCGGACCATCAGTTTCTGTTGTGGGATTGGATTTTGACGGGCAACAAGCATTTCCAATTTACGATTGGATGGGCGTCGCTAAGGCAGCTCTTGAAGCAACGATGCGATATTTAGCGCGTGATCTTGGTAAAGATAATGTTCGAATTAATTTAGTTTCAGCTGGCCCATTAAAAACAGTTGCTGCAAAATCAATTCCAGGTTTTGAAAAAATCGAACATTTATGGAATTCAAGATCTGCCCTTAAGTGGGAAGTTTCCGACCCAGTACCTACAGCTAAGGCTGCAGTAGCGCTACTTTCTGATTGGTTCCCGATGACGACCGCAGAGATCATTCACGTTGACGGTGGTTTCCACGCCATGGCGGGCCAAACCTCGATTTCCCAGAATTAACCTTTCTCAAGTAATCTTGCCTCATTGACCGGCGACGAAAGTCAGCCGCAAGAGGAGAAATCCCACCTACTTCGCATAAAGCGAACTGGTAAAAAGTCAGATTTATTTGATTTTTTCTTGCGCTCTTTTTCGCTTGTTAAACGAAAAGCGAAGGAGTAATTATCACCACCGAACCGCGTATCAATGATCGCATTCGTGTACCGCAAATTCGATTGATTAACTATGACGGCGAACAAGTTGGCGTAGTTGAGGTAGATCGAGCCTTAAAGATGGCAGATGAAGTCGGGTTAGATCTCGTAGAGATTTCGCCAGATGCAAATCCACCAGTTTGCAAAATCATGGACTTTGGAAAATACAAGTACGAGATGGCGCAGAAGGCACGCGAACAACGTCAGAACCAAACCCACATTGTGGTTAAGGAAATACGGCTTCGACCAAAGATTGAAAATCACGATTATGAAACCAAACGGAATCAGATCGAGAAATTTTTAACTGGCGGCGACAAGGTGAAAGTGACAATTCAATTTCGCGGACGTGAACAATCCAGACCTGAACTTGGTTTCAAACTTCTGCAGCGATTAGCTGAAGATGTTGCCGAAGTCGCAGTTGTTGAGTTTGCTCCAAAGCAAGAAGGACGCAACATGACAATGGTGCTAGGCCCAGTGAAAGCAAAAGGTAAGGGTAAAAAGAAAACAGCAGGCGAGAGTTAAGAGGTAGAAAATGCCAAAGATGAAAACCCATAGTGGCGCGAAGAAGACCTTCAAAGTCACTGGTTCCGGAAAAATTATGCACGAGCGTGCAGGTAAGCGTCACTTGTTAGAACGCAAATCATCACGCTTAACTCGTCGCTTAAGCACAGAGTCAGCTGCAAAACCAACTATTGCCACAACAGCTAAGCGCATGCTTGGTTTGAAGTAAGGAGTGTGACGACAAATGGCGAGAGTTAAACGCGGAGTACATGCGGCAAAGAAACGTCGCACAACATTAGAACGAGCTTCAGGTTATCGTGGTCAACGTTCCCGTCTTTTTACAAAGGCGAAAGAACAATTAACCCACTCGATGATTTATGCATTTAATGATCGTAAAGACAAGAAAGGCGATTTCCGCCAACTTTGGATTCAACGCATTAATGCTGCATCACGTGCTAACGGACTTACTTACAATCGCTTCATTCAAGGTATCAAAGCGGCTGGCGTTGAAGTGGATCGCCGAGTTCTCTCTGATTTAGCAGTGAATGATCCAGCAGCATTCAAAGCTTTGGTTGATGTTGCACGTAAGAATTTAGCGTAACTTTTAATTACGATGATTGAGAGCCTTCAATCGCCCCATATCGGGCGGGTGAAGGCTCTCCTTTCATCTAAAAAAGACCGATACGAAAAATACGAATTCATTGCCGAAGGGGTCCAACCGGTTCGGGAAGCGTTACAAGCGAATGCTGTTAAAACTCTCTATTTAACAAATGACGGAAAAGAACGATTAATTGAAAACAAAGTTGATTATCAATCAGATCTTGTCATTGAAGTTAGTGATGCGGTTGCAAAAGCTATGTCAGATGCAACTACACCTCAAGGAATTATTGCGATTTGCGGAATGCCGTCATTTGATAAAACTAAATTGGATAAAGCCAACATTATTTATTTATTTGAAATCCAAGATCCGGGTAACGCCGGCACGATTCTAAGAAGTGCAGACGCGATGGGACTGGATGCCGTTGTCGCTTCACCAAACAGCGTAGATATGTATTCTCCTAAAGTTGTTCGTGCCACTGCCGGATCAATTTTCCATATTCCAATTTATCAAGGGATTGAGTTATCCGAGTTTTCAGCTCGGAAAAAATATGTTTTAAGTGGCGCAGGGGAGATTTCTCTTTCGCAAATCGATATGAAAGAACCAGCAGTTTGGATTTTCGGAAATGAAGCCCGCGGGTTTGAAAAAGGTGAAATTGCTGCGACAACTGTTTCGATTCCGATGACTGGAAATGCAGAAAGTTTAAATTTGTCTGCCGCTGCGGCCATTGTCATGCACGAAATTTCAAAGGGCAGATAGACTTCCTCGCATGAATTCAGCCGAAGTTGCATCATGGGTGGCAGATGCTCGTGCCGCATTCGCTTCAGCAAAGAATCTTGATGAACTCAAATTAGCCAAGATTGCCCATTTAGGAGATAAAGCACCGATTTCACTCGCCTCTAGATCTCTAGGTTCAGTTCCGGCCGAACTAAAAGCCGAAATTGGGAAAATCGTGGGAAGTGCAAAATCTGAAATTAATAATGAATTTGAAAAACGAACTTCAATTCTAGAAATCGAACGCGATAACAAAGTTCTACTTGAAGAGGTTGTAGATGTAACTCTGCCAGCTAGAACCATGCATCAAGGTGGATTACATCCAATCACTGTCATTAAGAATGAAATTGCAGATTATTTCTTATCAATGGGTTATTCCATTGCAGAAGGACCAGAACTAGAAGCTAGTTGGCTAAATTTTGATGCACTTAACATTCCAGTAGATCATCCGGCACGAACAATGCAGGACACATTCTTCATTGAACCGCTGGAATCTGGAATGGTTCTTCGCACCCACACGTCACCGGTTCAAGTTCGAACTATGTTGACTGAAAAACCACCAATATACGTAATATCGCCGGGTCGTACTTTTCGCGCCGATGAATTAGATGCAACACATAGCCCGGTCTTTCACCAAGTAGAAGGTTTGGTTATCGATAAAGGAATTTCAATGGCCCATCTAAAAGGCGCATTAGATAATTTCGCACATAAAATGTTTGGGTCAAATGCAATAACCCGACTTCGTCCTTCTTTTTTCCCTTTTACTGAACCTAGTGCCGAGGTTGATGTTTTCTTCAACAATCGTTGGATTGAATGGGGCGGTTGCGGAATGGTTAATCCAATAGTTTTGGAGAACTGCGGAATTGATACCAATGTATATAGTGGTTTTGCGTTTGGTATGGGTTTGGAAAGAACTTTAATGGTTCGCCAAGGAATTAAGGATATGCACGACATAGTTGAAGGCGATATTCGTTTTAGTCGCTCGTTTGGATTGGGGATGTAAATGCTTGCCCCGTTAAGTTGGCTTAAAGAATTTGTGACTCTTCCTAAGAGTTTAAAACCAGAAGCGATTGCCGATATTTTTGTCCAATTGGGTTTTGAAGTAGAAGGCATAACCCAAACTGGTGCAGATCTAAAAGGACCATTGGTCATTGGCAAAGTTAAGACAATCAAAGAATTAACGGAGCATAAAAAACCTATTAGATACGTAGGTCTTGATTGCGGCGAGAAATCGTATCGATATGTAATCTGTGGCGCACGCAATTTCGAAATTGGCGATCATGTTGTTGTCGCCCTACCTGGAGCAGTGCTTCCAGGAAATTTTGCAATCTCTGCTCGGGAAACTTACGGCCATACATCTAACGGCATGATTTGTTCTGCAAAGGAATTAGGAATGGGTGACGATCATTCAGGGATTATCGTCATATCAACCAGTAGCGCCAAAGTGGGCGCCGATGCAATTTCTTTATTAGAAATCAATGACACGATTTTCGATATTTCAGTAAATCCGGATCGTGGTTATGCGATGAGCATTCGTGGTCTCGCTAGAGAATTAGCAGCAGGTTTGAACGTCAAATTTCATGATCCTGCAATAGTTTATAAAAAATTGAAATTCACCTCAAAAGGTAAACCGGTGGGAGCAAAGATTACGGCTGGCGCAAGCGGTATGTATTTGCGTTCTATGTCTGGATACAAAGCTGATTCGCAAACGCCTTTATGGATGCAACGCAGAATTGAAAAATGCGGCATGCGATCCATTTCGCTTGCTGTAGACGTAACTAATTATGTGATGATGGAACTGGGTCAACCACTTCACGCTTTTGACTCTGAAATCATTTCGGGATCGTTGGAAATTCGAAAAGCTGGTAAATCACAGAAATTTAAGACGCTTGATGGACAGATTCGCAATTTGAGCGCTGATGATTTGGTCGTTGCCGACTCTAAGAAAGTTTTGGCGCTTGCGGGAACCATGGGCGGAGAAGATTCCGAAATTTCATCCAAAACCACGAATATTGCATTGGAAGCGGTTACTTTCGACCCAATCGCAGTTGCTAAAAATTCGAGACGTCACAAATTATCAACCGAAGCTTCTCGCCGGTTGGAGCGCGGTGTAGACCCGGAATTAGCAGAAATCGCATCAGCCAGAGCTACAAAGTTGATGATGGAGTATGGAAGCGCCAAATATGTTGGAGTATCAAAAATTTCCAGAACATCGTCAAGACCAAAAATAAAGATTGATCCAAAATACGTACAAGATCGAATCGGAGTTTCAGTAACAAAGTCTCAAATCAAAAGTAAGTTAATTGTTGTAGGTTGCAAAGTAACGGAACAAGGTGGCAAATTAACCGTAATTCCACCAACTTGGCGCCCTGATTTGAAAATTCCGGCAGATTTGGTGGAAGAAATAGCGCGCAATATTGGCTACGACCAAATTCCATCTGTGCTTCCACCACGAGTCGCCAATGCTGCATTAACCGACGAACAACGTCGCCGTCGAGTTCTAGCGCAATCTTTAGTATCACAGGGATATACCGAAGTTCTAAATTTCCCATTTATAAATCAAGAACTAGTGTTAGAAATGGGATACGCCAACGGTCGCGAACTTTCTTACAAAATCGCAAATCCAATGTCAGAAGATCAGCCATGGTTGCGTCCACATTTATTGCCAGGACTCTTAGATGCAGCTAGTAGAAATTTCAGCCGGGGTTTTAAAGACTTCGCAATTTTCGAACTCGGTTCAATTTTTAGAAAAAGTAGTAATTTGGTTTCGGAAGTTTCGCCTAAGTTAGGAAAGAAACCCGCAGCGAGAGAAATTGAAGCGTTATTTAAGACTGTTCCAAATCAATTGACACATCTAGGTGGCGTACTTATTGGAAAAATTGGAACCGAAAATTGGCAAGGTACACAACGCAATTACCAATGGCATGATGCCGTGGCTGCAGTTGAAAATCTTTTGAATTTGATTGGGCTTAATTGGGTAGTAAGACGATCCGATTTTGCGCCTTGGCACCCAGGGCGCTGTGCGGAACTCGTTATCGACGGTAAAGCAGTTGCTCACGCAGGTGAATTACATCCAAGAGTTTTGGAGAAGTTCGGATTGCCGAAGCAAAGTGTTTCGTGGGTAATCAATTTGGATGCGCTACCAAAATCTCCCTTGATCAATCCGAAACCTGTCGGAGTTATGCCAGCTGCGGTCCAAGATTTAGCCTTAGTTGTAAACGCATCTGTTTCCGCTGCTGATTTAACCGAAGCGCTCATTTCTGGCGCCGGTGAACTTCTCGAATCAATTGAGTTGTTTGATCGATATGACCAACTTGGTAACGGCAAAATATCTATGGCTTTCACTCTGACTTTCCGCGCTGCTGATCGAACTCTTACTTCAGCGGAAGTTTCTGCGGCAAGAGAATCGGCTGCAGCGAGTGCCGCGAAAAAATGCGGCGCCACAGTTCGTGAATAAATATACATATATTTGCATAATTATCAATATTCAATTAAACTCCGGATATGAAAATTGGGGTAGTAGGCGCAAGCGGTTATGCCGGCGGAGAGTTACTCCGCTTATTAGCTGGGCATCCAGAATTCGAAGTTGAATATATAGCGGCAGGCTCAAATGCCGGCGAAGCGATAACTTCAATTCATCCGCAATTATCTCAATACGCAGGTCATAAATTTTCTGCCCTTGAAATCGATCAATTAAAGAAGTGTGGATTAATTTTTTTAGCACTCCCACATGGAGAATCTGCAAAAGTGATATCTCAACTTGATTCGATGCAAAAAATTGTGGATCTTGGAGCAGATTTCAGATTAGAAAAAGAATCTGATTGGGAAAAATATTACAGCGGTAATCATGCTGGTACCTGGATATATGGATTGCCAGAAAAACCTGGGCAACGGGAATTAATTCAATCAACAAATCGGGTTGCTAATCCTGGATGTTATGCGACCGTTATTGCCTTAGCTTTAAATCCAATGTTGCCATATGTTGATACGAAAGATGTAGTTGTTGTGGCCGCTTCCGGAACGACTGGGGCTGGACGTAGTGCAAAGATAAATTTAATCGGAAGCGAAGTTATGAATTCCATGACTTCATATAAATTTGGTGGCGTCCATCAACACACACCTGAAATCGAACAAAGCACCGGAGCGACAATTTCGTTCACTCCGATTCTGGCGCCTATGCCTAGAGGTATTTTGGCAACTGTAACTGCAAAAATTACTAAAGAATTTAGTGACATTCACAAAATTTATGTTGATGCTTATCAGAGCGAAGAGTTTGTTTGGGTACTTCCTCAAGGTCAACTACCGAAAACTTCGGCAGTTATTGGTTCAAATTACGCACAAATTCAAGTGGCAGTTGATGAACATAGCAACAGAGTTGTTGCCAGCGCTGTGATTGATAATTTAGGAAAAGGAGCAGCTGGACAAGCGATCCAGAATGCTAATTTGATTGCTGGTTTTGAAGATACAATGGGATTAAAAATTCCTGGAGTTGGCGTATGAAATTACCTTCCGGTTTTGCAAGCGGTTCCATTTCGGCAGGTTTAAAAAGTAGCGGTGCTTTGGATTTAACAATAATTCAAAATCAAGGTCCGGAGTATTTTGGTACAGCAGTTTTCACTACAAACAAAATTGTTGCAGCTCCCGTAATTTGGACGAAACAAGTTGTCAAAGGTGAAATTGTTCAAGCAGTTGTGTTGAATTCAGGTGGCGCAAATGCATGTACTGGACCCGAAGGGTTTGCTGATGCCCATAAAACTGCGGAATTAATAGGTAAGAAATTTGGAATTTCCGCTGGTGAAGTTGCAGTTTGTTCCACCGGTTTAATTGGCGAGCGTTTGCCAATGGAAAAAATTGAGAAGGGTATTCAATCAATCACTATTGATGCTA
>JBDLPY010000047.1:0-7176 GCA_039800785.1 Actinomycetota bacterium | reverse complement strand
GTGGGCGGTGAGGGTTTCGAACCCCCGACATCTTCGGTGTAAACGAAGCGCTCTACCGCTGAGCTAACCACCCGTTGTTACGAAGGTGAATATTACTTAATGAAGTAGATATTCGCGAATTCGTAAAAATGCACGCTTAAAGTGAAGAGAGCGCTGCCTTGTAATCATCAAGATTGCGCTTCTCGCCCATCGCGTTAATTACGGACCAACGCAGGATTCCATTCTTATCAATTAAGAATGATCCACGAGTTGCACAACCACGGTCTTCATTAAACACACCAAATTGCTTGGAAACATTTCCATGCGGCCAGAAATCACTCAGCACCGGGAATTTGTAACCTTCGGCATGCGCAAAAGCTTTGTTTGAATACATTGGGTCGGTAGAGATCGAAATGATTTGAACCTCATCATTTTGAAAATCTTTAAGGTTGTCGCGGATTTCGCAAAGTTCACCGGTACAGATTCCTGAGAAAGCAAATGGGTAAAACATCACTAATACATTCTTACCGCGAAAAGTTGAAAGTCTTGTTTGGGTTCCTTCGGTATTTGGCAATTCAAAATCAGGAACTTCAGATCCAATAGTCAATGTCATTGGTGAAACTTATCGTTTTGATTTGCGCGGCACAATTCGCGTTGCATTCCAATCGGTTGCTGCGGAAAAAGTTGATGTTTGGCTAAGTCCGGCAATATTTGCTGCGTCTTGAATCTCACTTGCATCCACATGGCCCGAGCGACCAGCTTTCGGAGTCAAAACCCATATCGGTCCAACTTCAGTTAAGTAAGTTAAACCATCAACTAACTCATCAACTAAATCACCATCGTCTTCGCGCCACCACAAAATTACTGCGTCAACAACTTCGTTGGTTTCGCCTTCGATTAATTGCGTACCGGTAATTGCAGAAATTTCGTTTCGTAATTTTTCGTCCGAGTCGGAGGCGCGACCAACTTCAAGAATCAGTTGGCCTTTCTCAAATCCCATGCGGGTGGGCATAAGGAGAATTCCACCTAATGAGAAAGCATCGCGCAAGCCCTTAGAGCCATTTAACAGTCACGAAATTAGCAATGTCGGCCGATTTTGGAGAGGATAGGCCTATGAGCGATAACAACTACTCGCCAGATCAACAGATCGAAAACTTAGTCGACATCGACCCATCCGAAACTGCCGAATGGCATGCATCATTTGATGCGGCTCTCAAAAATGCCGGACCTGCTCGTGCCAAATATTTAATGCTTAGTATGTTGCGACATGCGCACGAAAATAATTTACCGATTGCGCAGTTACGAAATACCGATTACATCAACACTATTTCGCCTGAGAACGAACCGCCATTTCCAGGCGATGAAGAAATGGAACGAAATATTCGTCGCGCAGTTCGATGGAATGCGGCAATCATGGTGCACCGCGCACAGCGTCCAGGTGTTGGAGTTGGCGGACATATTTCAACGTATGCATCGTCATCTGCGCTTTATGAAGTTGGTTTCAATCATTTCTTCCGCGGTATGGATCATCCAGGTGGCGGCGATCAAATATTTTTCCAAGGCCATGCCAGCCCTGGAATGTACGCGCGCGCATTCGTTGAAGGTCGTTTAACTGAAGATCAAATGGATGGCTTCCGCCAAGAAATTTCACACGAAGCTGGTGGTTTATCTTCTTATCCGCATCCACGTTTGATGCCAGAGTTTTGGCAATTCCCAACAGTTTCAATGGGAATTGGTCCGATAAATGCAATTTATCAAGCACGCTTTAACAAATATTTAAAAAATCGTGGCATCAAAGACACCAGCGATCAACGCGTTTGGGCTTTCCTCGGTGATGGCGAAATGGACGAAGTCGAATCCACTGGTGCACTTGGCTTAGCTTCACGCGAAAATCTCGACAACTTAACTTTCGTTGTTAACTGCAATTTGCAACGTCTTGATGGTCCGGTGCGCGGCAATGGCAAAATCATTCAAGAATTAGAGCGCACTTTCTTAGGCGCAGGTTGGAATGTAATCAAAGTAATTTGGGGTCGCGAATGGGATCCATTGTTGTTCCAAGATCGCGATGGCGCACTAGTTAATTTGATGAACGCAACCCCGGATGGCGATTTCCAAACCTACAAAACTGAAGACGGAGCTTTTGTTCGCGAACATTTCTTTGGTCGCGATCCGCGTACTGCTTCTATGGTTTCTGGTTGGACCGATGATCAAATTTGGTCACTAAAACGCGGCGGCCACGATTATCGAAAACTTTATGCGGCATATAAAGCAGCAACCGAATATAAGAGTGGCCCAACCGTAATTCTTGCGAAAACAATTAAGGGTTGGACACTTGGTTCAAGTTTCGAAGGTCGCAACGCAACACATCAAATGAAGAAGATGACCGTTGAAGATTTGATGGCATTCCGTGATCGCTTGCAACTACCAATTCCAGACGAAAAAATTGATAAGTATTTGCCACCATATTTCAGTTGGCCATCCGATAGCCCAGAAATGAATTACTTGCGTCAAACTCGGGAACGTCTTGGCGGATCAATTCCAAGACGTCGCGCAATTTCGAAACCGCTGCCGCAACCACCGGCCGAGGTTTATGACATTGCATTAAAAGGATCTGGCAATCAAGGTGTTGCAACCACAATGGCATTTGTGCGTTTATTAAAAGATTTAGTCCGCGACGAATCACTTGGCGCACGAATCGTGCCAATCATTCCGGATGAAGCTCGTACTTTCGGTATGGATTCACTATTCCCAACCATGAAAATTTATTCACCAAAAGGTCAGCAATACACCGCGGTTGATCGTTCGTTGATGCTTTCTTATAAAGAAGCAACGGATGGCGTGATTTTGCACGAAGGAATTAACGAAGCTGGATCAGTTGCTTCATTTACAGCAGTTGGCTCTTCTTACTCAACTCATGACGAACCAATGATTCCAATTTATATTTTCTATTCAATGTTCGGTTTCCAACGTACCGGCGATTCCTTCTGGGCTGCAGCTGATCAATTAGTTCGCGGATTTGTACTTGGTGCAACTGCTGGTCGAACCACACTTAATGGTGAAGGTTTACAGCACGAAGATGGGCATTCATTGCTACTAGCATCAACCAACCCAGCTGTAGTTACTTACGATCCAGCTTATGCATACGAAATTGCACACATCGTAAAAGATGGTTTACGCCGGATGTATGGCGAAAACAGT
Organism: Actinomycetota bacterium; assembly: GCA_039800785.1. Lineage (GTDB taxonomy): Bacteria > Actinomycetota > Actinomycetes > Nanopelagicales > Nanopelagicaceae > ZLKRG08. The sequence continues at coordinate 3,999 of JBDLPY010000047.1, read as the reverse complement.
GAAAATATTTACTACTACTTAACGGTTTATAACGAGCCGTACCAACAACCAGAAGCTCCAGCTAATTTGGACACAGAAGGATTGCTTCGCGGAATTTACAAACTTTCAACTGGCGAACGCGGCAAACGGAAAGCCCAAATTTTGGCATCTGGTGTTGCAGTTAATTGGGCGCTTAAAGCTCAGCAATTGCTAAAAGAAGATTGGAATGTTTCGGCAGATGTTTGGTCCGTTACTTCATGGGGCGAATTGCGCCGGGATGGATTAGAAGTTGATCAACACAATTTCTTGAATCCAGAAGATAAACGTGACGCGTACATAACCAAAAAATTAGCAAACACAGAAGGTCCAGTTGTTGCAGTTAGCGACTTCATGCGCGCAGTGCAAGATCAAATTCAACCTTGGATTCCAAATAAATTTGTTTCGCTCGGAACCGATGGCTTTGGTTTATCTGACACTCGTGGTGCGCTTCGCCGCCACTTTAAAGTCGATGCAGAATCCATCGTGGTTGCAACGCTAAATCAATTGGCAAAATCTGGTGATATCAAATCTAAATTAGTTAAAGAAGCGATCAATAAATATCGAATTTTCGACGTGACTGCAGCTGATGCTGGAAACACCGAAGGATCTGGTTGATCAATCGCATTCCAGTAAGCGATATCTCCCCAACCGTATGGTTCGGCGGAGAATTTGTTTCGGTTAAAGCGATTGCTGATGAACCAATAAAAGTCACTGCCACAGTTATCCGCGAAGGGCACGATGCAAAAGGTGCCCAAGTTGTACTAATTAACTCGGCTGGCAAAGAAGTCGATCGACAGATAATGGTTGAAATCTGGCCCGGCAGCAATCGTTACCAGGCTTGGATAACACCAAACGCAATCGGAGATTTTAATTTTTACGTAGAAAGTTATGATCACCCATTTGCAACTTGGCATCATGATTCTGAAATAAAAATTGCGGCCGATGTTGATTCCGAACTCTGCTGCGAAATCGGAGCCTTATTATTCGAAGAAGTAATCGCAAATGATTCAAGTGCTAAGAAATTACTAACACCTTTAATTTCAACTTTGCGCGATAAAAAGAAGTCAACTGCGGTGCGTTTTTCTTTGGCCACAGTTGAAGAAGTTCACCAATATTTTTTCTTTAATCCACTTCGAAAATTAGTGACAAAAACTGAAAATTATCCAATTCGCGCCGAACGAGATCGTGCCCTGGTTGGTGCCTGGTATGAATTTTTTCCACGCAGCGAAGGTGCAGCCATCGGAAAAGATGGCAAAGCAATAAGCGGAACTTTTACTACAGCTGCCAAACGAATTCCAGCGGTAGCAAAAATGGGATTTGATGTTTTGTATATCCCACCAATTCATCCAATCGGAACCAACTTTCGAAAGGGCGCAAACAATTCACTAGTTGCCACCAAAGATGATCCAGGTGTGCCGTGGGCAATTGGCGGACCAGAAGGTGGCCATGATGCGATTAACCCAGCACTTGGCACAATGGCAGACTTTGAAAAATTTATAGCCGTGGCCAAAGATCACAAAATAGAAATCGCGATGGATTTTGCATTGCAAGCCTCCCCTGATCATCCGTGGGTAAAACAATTTCCTAAGTTTTTTACTCATCGACCGGATGGTTCGATTGCCTATGCGGAAAATCCTCCTAAGAAATATCAAGATATTTATCCAATAAATTTTGATCAAGATTATGAAACTCTATTTAATGAAGTGCTAAGGGTTCTAAATTTCTGGATAAACAAAGGTGTAAAAATATTTAGGGTTGATAATCCACATACAAAACCAGTTCATTTTTGGGATCAATTGCTAAAAAAGATTCGGGAAAATAATCCTGAAGTTGTCTTCTTGGCTGAAGCATTTACAAATCCAGCAATGATGCATGCTCTAGGCAAAGCTGGTTTCCAACAGTCATATACCTACTTCACATGGCGCACCAATAAAGATGAATTGATGGCTTACGGCAATGAAATCGCCCATGACACCAGCGCATTTTTCAGACCAAATTTCTGGGTAAATACGCCGGACATTTTGCCGTTCCATTTACAAAATGGAAATCCAGCAATGTTTGCACTTCGCGCAGTTTTGGCAGCCACCATGACTCCTTCTTGGGGAATGTATGCCGGATACGAACTTTTCGAACACCGATTCTTCAAAGAGGGTGGCGAAGAATATATGGATTCGGAGAAGTACCAAATCAAAGTTCGCGATTGGGAAGGTGCTGAAAAACTTGGGCTTTCACTTGCCCCTTTCATAACTCAGTTAAATCAAATTAGAAAAGAAAATGTTGCATTACAAAGATTAAGAAATTTGGTTTTTCACAATACAGATTCCGAATCTGTAATTGCTTATTCAAAACGACACGGAGATAACCTAATTCTCGTCGTAGTAAATCTAGATCCAACTTTTGCCAAAGAAACAACGATTCATTGGGATTTTGCAGCCATGGGCGTCGCTGGCGAAACGATTGAAGTCAAAGATTTGCTTGATAACAAAAAATTTACCTGGAGCGCGCATAGCTTTGTGAGATTAGATCCGGCTAGACCTACCGGCAAAGTGGCTCACATTGTTAAAGTGTCGCTCTAATGAAATTATTCGGCCGCAAAAAAAGTGAAACGAACGTTCACGAAGCAGCCACTTTTCTGAACCCGAATTCAAATCTTGGGGAAATGGATTTATATTTAATTGGCGAAGGTCGACATGAGCGCCTTTGGGAAGCGCTCGGCGCACATGTAAAACGAAGCCCAGATGGATCGTTGATTGGAACTGCCTTTTCAGTTTGGGCACCAAATGCGCAATCTGTTTCATTAATTTGCGATATTAACTATTGGGACAAAAATACCCATCCAATGGTTCGGGTTGGTCACACAGGTATTTGGGAGATATTCATTCCAGAAGTTGGACCTGGACTTCATTACAAATTTGCGATCTGCGGTGCATTTGGAAACTGGGTCGATCATGCAGATCCAGTTGCGCGACAAACCGAAGTTCCACCTCGAACCGCTTCGATTGTTAATGAAAGTAATTACACCTGGAACGATTTTGATTGGATGGAAAAACGTCGCCATTTCGAAAGTTGGCGATCGCCTGTTTCAGTTTATGAAGTTCATTTGGGTTCATGGAAACTTGGCTTAAATTATCGCGAATTAGCTACCGAACTCGTCAACTATGTTAGCCAACAAGGATTTACTCACATTGAGTTTTTGCCAATAACTGAACATCCATATTCACCGTCATGGGGTTATCAAGTAACTGGTTTCTTTGCACCTACTTCACGTTTCGGATCACCTGATGAATTTCGTTACTTAGTTGATGAATTACATAAAAATGGGATCGGCGTGATTTTGGATTGGGTGCCAGCGCACTTTCCAAAGGACGAATGGGCGCTGGCTAAATTTGATGGAACGGCGCTTTATGAACACGAAGATCCGCGGTTAGGTGAACATCCGGACTGGGGAACTTTAATTTTTAATTACGGAAGAAATGAAGTTCGAAATTTCTTGGTCGCTAGCGCGCTCTATTGGCTCGAAGAGTTTCACATTGATGGATTACGCGTTGATGCAGTGGCATCAATGCTTTATTTAGATTACTCACGCAAAGATGGCGAATGGTTGCCAAATAAATTTGGCGGGCGCGAAAACCTCGAAGCAGTTCAATTTTTACAAGAAGCAGTTTCAACGGCGTACAAACACCATCCTGGCATCATGATGATTGCCGAAGAATCAACTGCATGGCCAGGAGTCACAAAAGATACTGGTCATGGCGGATTGGGTTTTGGCTACAAATGGAACATGGGATGGATGCATGACACATTGCAATATTTGTCTCACGAACCTATTCATCGGATGTATCACCACAATGAGATTACATTTTCAATTCTTTATGCTTGGAGTGAAAATTTCATGTTGCCACTCTCGCACGATGAGGTGGTCCATGGAAAAGGCCAACTGGTTAATAAGTTTCCAGGTGATCGTTGGCAAAAAGTTGCGAC
>JBDLPY010000046.1:0-6882 GCA_039800785.1 Actinomycetota bacterium | reverse complement strand
CTGAATCACGAAGTCCGGATAATCTTTCGGCAACTGCAATGCAAACTCTTTGATCACCTTGGCGTTTATAAAGTTGCGCGCTCTCACCAGTTGCATCGCGTAATTGATTTAGCGCAGGCGCGGCAGCAGCTAGTAAGCGATCTTCACCTGCAGCCGAGGCCAATTCACTATTGCGTTTACCTAAAATAAATCGGCCAGTTAAATCACGTGCAACCAAGCGGTGATGTTCTAGCGCGACCGCTAACCGGTGCGCAGTTGGGCGAGCGATTCCAGTGACGGCAACTAATTCCGCCAAAGAGTGTGGCCCAGATTCCAATGCGGCGAGGATGGCGACGGCTTTATCTAATACGCCGACTCCGCTATCCTTCTTATCCATAACGCGAGATTAACATCTCAATATTTGAACAGCAAGTGGAGTGGTGATGGGTAAGACTTTAGCGGAGAAGATTTGGGACGAACATATTGTTCGTCGCGCCGATGGTGAACCAGATTTACTCTTTATCGATCTTCATTTAATTCATGAAGTTACCAGCCCACAAGCATTTGATGGCTTACGTTTAGCAAAGCGCCAAGTACATCGTCCTGATTTAACTCTCGCTACTGAAGATCACAATGTGCCAACTCTAAATATTGATAAACCGATTGCTGATCCAGTTTCTAAACTGCAGGTAGATACGCTGCGAAATAACTGTAAAGAATTTGGCGTTCGAATCCATTCGCTTGGCGATATCGAACAGGGAATTGTTCACGTAGTTGGACCACAGCTAGGTTTAACTCAACCAGGCATGACAATTGTTTGCGGTGATTCACATACTTCAACGCATGGTGCGTTTGGTGCGCTCGCGTTTGGAATCGGAACTTCAGAAGTCGAACACGTTTTAGCTACGCAAACTCTGCCATTGGTTCGCCCAAAAACTATGGCCATAAATGTAACCGGTTCACTTAAGCCTGGTGTTACTTCGAAAGACATCATTCTGGCAATCATTGCCAAAATTGGTACTGGTGGCGGTCAAGGTTATGTTTTGGAATATCGCGGGCCGGCAATCAAAGCGCTTTCAATGGAAGCGCGAATGACAATTTGTAACATGTCGATTGAAGCTGGCGCACGTGCCGGATTGATTGCACCGGATCAAACGACTTTTGATTACATAAAAGGCAAACCGAATGCGCCAGAAAATTGGGATGAAGCGGTTGCGTATTGGTCAACGCTTTACACCGATGATGATGCAAAATTTGATTCCGTAGTTGAATTAAATGCCGACGAACTTTCACCATTCGTAACTTGGGGAACAAATCCTGGCCAAGGAATCGCGCTAAATGCCAGCGTGCCAAATCCGGCCGACATGAAAGACAATGAAGAGCGCACCGCAGCTGAACGTGCTCTCGAATATATGGGTTTAACTGCGGGCACACCAATGAAATCAATTGCAATTGACACCGTGTTCTTAGGTTCGTGCACAAATGGTCGTATCGAAGATTTACGCCAAGCGGCAGAAATTATTAAAGGTAAGAAGATTTCCAATTCACTTCGAATGTTAGTTGTGCCTGGTTCGGCAAAAGTTCGTTTACAAGCTGAATCTGAAGGACTAGATAAAATTTTTCTTGATGCAGGAGCAGAATGGCGCAGTGCAGGTTGCTCAATGTGCTTGGGAATGAATCCTGATCAATTAACTGTTGGTGAACGAAGCGCCTCTACCAGCAATCGAAATTTCGAAGGACGGCAAGGAAAAGGTGGACGCACCCACCTAGTTAGTCCACTTGTTGCTGCTGCAACTGCACTGAAAGGAACGCTGGCATCGCCAGCAGATCTCTAATGGAAAAATTCATTAACCACACCGGAACTGCAGTTCCTTTGCGCCGAAGCAATGTCGACACTGATCAAATCATTCCAGCGGTTTATTTGAAACGCGTTACCCGCTCCGGTTTTGAAGATGGACTTTTTGCAGCATGGCGAAACGATCCAGATTTTGTTCTAAATAAGGATGAATATAAAAATGGAACCATTTTGGTCGCCGGCGCAGATTTCGGTACCGGGTCATCGCGCGAACATGCGGTTTGGGCGCTCCAAAATTATGGATTCAAAGTTGTTATTTCTAGCCGTTTCGCCGACATCTTCCGTGGTAATTCTTTAAAAGGTGGCCTTTTGACAATTATTTTGCCGCAAAGCGAAATTGAAGATATTTGGCAAACCATCGAAAGCAAGCCAGAAACTCAGATTAGTGTTGATTTAGCTGCAAAAAAGGTCAGCTATAACGATAAAGAAATCAGCTTTGAGATTGATGATTATTCACGTTGGCGCCTCATGGAGGGGTTGGACGACATCGGTTTGACGCTGCAACATGTAGACAAAATTGCTCAATTTGAAGAAAAACGGCCAGTTTTTAAGCCAAAAACACTGCCAATTAAGTAATTTCAAATTTTTAAGTCAAAAATAAAATTCGCGACACGCACCCCTAGTTGTAAAAAAACGCAATATTTATGCGTAGGTTTCACCGCAAGTCAGACAATAGTCTGAAATAACGCGTTAAATATTAAGGGGAAATAAATGAATAAAGGCCAATTCATCGCATCCCTTGCACCATATTTCAATGGAAGCAAGAAGGAAGCGGCTTACGCTGTTGATGTCGTATTTGATTCAATCATACGAAACATGGCTAAGGGCGAAGATGTAACAATTAATGATTTTGGAAAGTTTAAGAAAGTAGATCGTAAAGCTCGCAAGGGTCGCAATCCATTTACTGGCGAAACAATTCAAATCAAGGCGAGCAAGAAGCCACGCTTCTTGGCTGCTAAGGCACTTAAAGAAGTTATCTCTGGCGATCGCAAACTTGGTCCAGCACCAAAGCCAGCAGAATCTGCAAAACCAGCAAAGGCTGCAAAGCCAGCTAAAGCTGCAAAGAAAGCTAAGAAGGCAAAGCCAGCTAAGAAAGCAAAAGCTGCTAAGAAGGCAAAGCCAGCCAAAAAAGCTAAGAAAGCTAAAAAGGCAAAGCGTAAGTAATTAATTATTAAAAAGAGCCATCCATTACGGGTGGCTCTTTTTATTTAATTTAAAATAAAGCCATGCGCCATCCAAAAGATTCCAATCTAGGTTATCGAATTGGCGCGATTCCAGCAGTTCCGTTAATCAAATTTATCACAAAACGTAATTGGCTTGGCATAGAAAATATTCCTAAGTCTGGTCCAGTTATATTTTTTATGAACCACACTTCTTATGCCGACCCGCTTGTAACTTCGCTTTATCTTTATGAAAACGGAAGAGCTGTTAGGTTTTTTGGAAAAGATTCTTTATTTAAGTTACCGATTATTGGATGGATTATTCGTAAAGCGGAACAAATTCCAGTTAAGCGAGAAAGTGATTCAGCGGCTGCCGCTCTTGAAATTGCCCGAGAACTTTTGGAAAAAGATTTAGCGGTAGGTATCTACCCGGAAGGAACCCTCACCCGAGATGAAAATCTTTGGCCGATGCAAGCCAAAACTGGTGCCGTCCGATTGGCAATCCAAACCGGAACTCCATTAATTCCAGTAGCCCAATGGGGCGCACATAAAATTATTGGACGGTATCAAAGAAGGTTGAAGTTATTTCCACCGACAAAAATTTCAATTGAAGCCGGAAAACCAGTTGATTTATCAAAGTGGAAAAACAAAATTGATGATCACGAAGCAATGGTTGAAGCGACGGCATTTGCGATGTCCGAACTTACAAAAATCGTGGCAAAATTACGGGGCGAGCGTGCCCCAGTAAAAGTTTTTGATCCACACGCGTCAGATTTGCCAAGAACGGGTAACTTCAAGAAAGATCGGAATCCATGAGTCGCATATCAGTGTTAGGCGCTGGAGCTTGGGGTACAACTTTGGCCCAAGTTTTATCTGATGCGGAAAATGAAGTCTTAATTTGGGGCCGGCGCCAAGAAGTTGTTACAGAAATTAACCAATCACATACAAATAATAAATATTTGCCAGAAATTCAGTTACATTCAAAATTGATGGCGACAATGGATGAAAAAGCGGCATTTGCTTATTCCGATGTTTATGTTTTAGCAATTCCAGCGCAAAACATTCGCGAAAAACTGCGCGACTGGAAACAATATGTAAAACCAGAGACCAAGGTAATAAGCACACTTAAAGGAATTGAATTAACAACTCAGAAACGCATGACTGAAGTTATTCAGGAAGAGTGGGATTTGCCGCAAAGTCAGATTGCGTTAATTACTGGGCCAAATTTGGCCAGCGAATTAGTGCTACGTCAACCGGCAGCTGCGGTAGCGGCTTGTACCGATATTAATTTTGCAACCGAAGTTCAAGATCTATTTACAACTAATTACTATCGCGTTTACACCTCAACTGACGTGGTGGGTTGTGAATTTGCTGGCGCAATCAAAAACATCGTTGCATTGGCAGTTGGTATGGCAGTTGGTATGGATTTGGGTGAAAACACGCAAGCGATGTTAATGACCCGCGGTTCCAACGAATTGGCGAGACTATGCGCAGCGCATCATGCCGATCCGTTATCAGCGCTTGGTTTGGCGGGAATGGGCGACATGATTGCAAGTTGTGGCTCACCGCTTTCTCGTAACCGAACTTTTGGTGAAGTTTTAGGTCGCACTGGATCAATGCGCGAAACAAGAGACTTAGTTCCAAAAACAGCAGAAGGTGTTGCATCTTCTAGTGCCGCAGTTGAAATTGCACACCGCGTTGGAGTTGAAGTTCCAGTGCTCGAAGCAGTGGCGGATGTAGTAAACGAAGTTATTTCACCACGTGAAGCAATCAAGCGATTAATGGAGATAAGCGTTAAAGCTGAAAGTTTTACTAAATGAAAGTCGCAATTATTTGCGGTGGTCCAAGTAGCGAACACGAAGTTTCATGTATTTCCGCAGCTGGGGTTTTATCGGCAATAGATCGTAAATTATTTGAACCGATTCTCATCGGTATCACTAAAAGTGGAAAATGGGTAAAACTGCCAATAGATCATAAATTTGAAATTACGAATAATGAATTACCTTCCGTACCTGAATCAGCACTCGAAATCAGTTCAGATTTAACGCAATTAGATATTGATGTGGCATTTCCGGTGCTGCATGGTGCGTATGGTGAAGATGGCCAAATTCAGAAACATTTTGAAAATATAGGAATTAAATATGTTGGAAATGGCGTTGCAGCAAGCGCTAATGCAATGGATAAAGCCGTCGCTAAGAAATTATTTGAAGCTGCAGGATTACAAGTAGCGCGCGGAATAACGTTAACTAAAACAGATTCAATCACCGATGGCGGTATTGGCTATCCATTATTTGTAAAACCAGCCAGCGGTGGCTCGAGCCGCGGAACTCATAAAGTTAAATCTGAAGCGGAATTAGCGGCAGCCGTCACTGATGCTCTTAAATTTGATGAGAAAGTTATTTTGGAAGAAGCGATCGATGGTCGGGAAATTGAAGTTGCAGTGCTGGAATCAAAAGGAGCTTCCGTTCCTGGTGAAATTAAAATCGATCCAAAATTCGAGTTCTATGATTTTGAAGCGAAATATCTAGATGGCGCCACAACCGTTGAAATCCCAGCAGACATTCCTGCTGCTGCTACAGAAGAAATTAAGAAATTAGCGCTGCGTGCTTTTGCTGCACTTGATTGTCGCGGACTGGCGCGAGTTGATTTTTTTTACACTTCAGATGGGCAAATAATTATTAATGAATTAAATACTTTGCCAGGATTCACTCCAACATCGGTATTTCCAAAACTATGGAGCAAAAGCGGTATGAGTTATAGCGAAATAATTACGGAGTTAATTAAAAATTCCCGGTGACCGGACAAGTTAGCGTTCTTGTTATTCCCGGAACTGATTGAACTTTCGACAAAATGGCGCGGCCAAAATCTTCCATTGACGGTGCTTCGCAGCGCATGATTACGTCGTATGGTCCAGTTACTCCTTCAGCAAGTGTTACGCCAGAAATTGCAGTAACAGCTTTCGTGACTGCAGAAGCTTTTCCAACTTCGGTTTGGATCAAGATGTAGGCCTGAATTGACATGGCTTTAAGTTATCGCAGAACAATTCCCACTTGCAACAGCCAAGTTATTTACAAGTAGAGTTACACGCATGGCTTGGAGTGAGCGCGAGGTAATTGTTAACCTGGCGGAAATATTTGCGGAGAGCAACTCTGATGTTTTAGTTGGAATCGGCGACGACGGTGCAGTTGTTGCCAGGCCAAATTTACCGGTTGTAATCACTACTGATATGGCAGTGGAAGGCGTTCATTTCAAAACAGAATGGTCTAGTCCAACACAAATCGGACGAAAAGCTGCAGCAGCTAATTTGGCAGATGTAATTGCGATGGGTGGCCAACCAAAATATTTAGTAGTGGCGCTGGCAGCAACCGGGAATGAACCTTTGGAATTTATTTTGGATCTAGCTCGCGGGATTGAGCAAGAAGCGCGACTGCTAGATGCGCAAGTAATCGGCGGCGACTTAAGTCTTGCCAAAGAACTAGTCATAAGTATTACCGCATTTGGTGAATGTGAAAAACCAACTATGCGGAGCGGAGCCGTTATTGGAGACGATATTTATTTATCTAATTTAACTGGCTGGTCTGGTGCTGGGCTTGAACTATTAAAACAAGAGAAAACGTCTGGTGAATTAGAAGAGTTTGCGATTGCTGAACATCAAGCGCCATCAGTTGATTATGAAAATGGGATTAAATTTGCTGCAGTCGCTAACTCACTTTGCGACGTTAGCGACTCGGTCATTATTCAAGGCGGTCAACTGGCAGAACGAAGTGGCGTCGCATTCGAATTAGATGGCGACTTAATTGGCGAACATATGGATTTCAAAGACTTAGAACAATTGGCAATTAAAACTAATCAAAACGTTTGGCAACTAATTCTTGGCAGCGGCGAAGA
>JBDLPY010000045.1:0-22202 GCA_039800785.1 Actinomycetota bacterium | reverse complement strand
TCTGATTTTTTGCTCTGCGAATCTGTTTTATAAAAACCTGAACCTTTAAAAACTACGCCAACATTTCCGAATACCTTTTTAACTTCACCTTGGCATTTCGGGCAGATTGAAATCGGCTGATCATTAAATGATTGGATTTCTTCAAATTGATGACCGCATGCGGTGCATTCATATTGATATGTAGGCAAGCTATCTCTTCCAATGAAATCAATTAGGTTAAGGTCTAGTAGTTAAGTCTAGAGAAGTGAAAGAATATAGGCGAATTGAGCGAGGTGTTTATGAAGGCTTTACGTCGAATGGCAGCAGTGGTCCTAATTACTTTTTTAACCACTGCCTTTGCACACGCAAATTCACTTGTTAACACAACGCCAATAAGTGGTTCCACCGTAACAGTTGCGCCGAGCTCAGTATCACTAACGGTTCAAGCACCATTATCTGATTTAGGAAATGAAATCACCGTTACAGATCCAAAAGGAATTCGAGTTGATGATGGCGCCTTAACTGTTAACGGCACAGAAGTTGTAATCGGATTAAAAAAATTATCAGAACCAGGATTTTATACCGTTCAATATTCTTTGATAACCGATAACGATGTTCCGCTGGCTGGACAATATGTTTTTAATTTTGATGCACCAACCGAAATTGCAAGTCCCGAGCCAAGCACAACAAAATCGGTCAAGACGCAAAGTGCAAATAATTTTGGAACCACAGTTTTCGTACTATTTCTACTGCTCGTTGCAATATTTGTTTTAATAATACTTTCACTATATGCCCGCAAGCTTTACCGAGAGCGATAATTAATTGGCATTAGTTGATACGTTATTAACCCTTAGTAAATTCTTTCAATTAGTTAGTGCCCTTGTGGTTATTGGTTTACTTTTGGCATTTTCATTTCTACTACCTGATGACAATGGAAAACTTCGCAAAAAACAATTAGATCTTCGGAAAATTGGCAGCGCAGCGGCAATTGCTTGGACTGTTTTTAGCGGTACTTTAATTTTAGTTTCACTTGCAAACGTATTGGGCACTTCCATAGCACAAGTCATTGATCCAACTATGTTGCGGTCGTATACAACCCAAGTAGTTTTAGGGCAATCGCAATTATTTGAATTTATCGCTGCGGTGATAATTGCAATTTTCTTCAGCCGAGTTACAAAATCCTCACATTCCACAATTCTTTTGTTAGCGGCAATAACTGCGTTAATTGCACCGGTTTTTCAAAGCCACTCGGCGGAGGCCGGATCTCATGCTCTTGCCGTGGGTTCTTTGGTGATACATGTGATTGCAATTTCACTATGGGCTGGCGGATTAATTGCCGTAGGTTTAATTGAAGAATCTGATCGCCAAATTGCAGTTATTCGTTTCAGTAAATTGGCGCTCTGGGCTGCAATTGCTGTTACAGCGAGTGGCGCTATCAGCGCTTGGGTTCGCTTAAATTTTGTATCAGCAATCGGCACAATCTATTTCAATCTAATTGTTATTAAATCTGTTGCAACTTTGGTTTTAATTTATTTTGGCGCTCGACATCGAAAAAATTTAGCCAATAAAGTAATAGATTGGCGAGAGTTTAGTAAATTAGCAATAATTGAAGTTGCGGTAATGGTTTTTGCAGTCGCAATTGGTGCTTGGTTAAATTCCAATCAACCGCCACAGCGATCTGTTCCAATTAACTCAACCCTCGGAATAGAAATTGACGGTTTCTTTTTAGGTGGATCATTACTAGCTATTGCTCTTTATTTGAGCGCAATGAATGTATTGCGCAAACGTGGTGATCGCTGGCCGAAGTTTCGATTTGCTCTATTTCTTATTTCAGTATTAGCAATTAATTATGCCTCGAGTAGCGGTTTGGGACTTTATCCAACCTATAAGTTTTCGGACCACATGATTACTCATATGGTCATGGGAATGATTGCACCAATTGGAATTGTGTTATCGGCTCCGATCACGTTAGCGCTTCGAACTTTGCCTTCAAACAAGGCTTCTGGTGAATTCGGATCGCGCGGTTTATTGCTATCGCTGTTACATTCAAAATATGCAAAAGTAATTTCGAATCCGATTACAGCGCTGGCAATTTTTGATGGCTCACTATTTGTACTTTATTTCACGCCACTGTTCGGTAATTTAATGGCAAATCATGTGGGGCACTTATTTATGAACTTACATTTCATATTAGCTGGAGTGCTGTTTTATCACGTTGTAATTGGAGTTGATCCAAACCCATTTAATCCTCCATTTATCGTGCGATTAGCCATTCTCTTGGCAGCGATGAGTATTCATGCCTTCTTTTCTGTCGCATTAATGTCCACCACAACTTTGATTGATGGTGGTTACTACCTATCACTCGGCAATCCATTTGAAATTGATTTATTAAGTAATCAACAACTAGGCGGCGCAATTGGGTGGGCGATGAGCGAAATTCCAGTCCTAATTGCATTAGTTGCAGTTTTTATTATGTGGATGCAGGCAGACCGAAATGAAGCTGCGCGGATTGATCGCAAGAGCGCTAGGTCAATTGCAATGGGAAAAAATGACGATTTAGGTGATTACAACAAATATTTGGCTGACTTAGCTCGCCGCGACCAAGAATCAAATGAGTAACTACCTACTGCTGGTCCTCGCGATGATCAGCTGGGGATTGTCTAACCCGTTAGCTGATTTAGCGGTTAGTGGTTTGTCTGCGGCGGCACAAACTGTTTTGGAAATTGGAAGCGGTTTAGTCATTATTTCAATTTTTTACATCTTCCGCCCAAAAATTTTCCGCAGTACCAAATTTAAAAATATTGATTGGAAAATTGCTGCAATATTAGGCGGAGTCCAACCAGGTTTTGCTTGGTTAGCTGGCAATTATGGATACACCGTAGCTACTGCGAGCACCGGTGTTATTTTGTTAAATCTAGAAGCGCTATTCACAGTTGTTATTGCAACTATTTGGTTAAAAGAGCGATTGGTTCATTTTGAATTTGCCGCAGTAATTTTGGGAATTATCGGAGCTGTTTTGGGTTCATTCGACAAATCGGGAATTTCGATTTCCATGGGACTTGGTGCACTCTGCTTCCTATTATCTTCAATTCTTTGTGGCACAAATGCAGTTGCCGTAAAGAAATTAGGGACCAGTATTAATCCAATAAATTTGGCGTTCCGTCAAACTATTTTTTCATTCATCTATGTTTTGATTTGGTGGCTACTTTTCGATCGTGGACATTTCATGAATCGAACCAATGAAATTTATCTTGCCGGCGCACTTTCCGGAGTCTTTGGCGTTGCGTTACCGATAGTTGCTTTCAATTATGCAGCGGCAAGAGTTAGAAGCAGCCATGTGGCTGTTTTATTTAATATCGTGCCAACGGTCGGAGTAATCGGGGCAATCATTTTAGGTAGAGGTGCGCCAACTTTAATTCAGATTATTGGCGGCGGATTTGTTTTGGCAAGTATGTGGTTATTGCGGAATTCGCACAAGACCAGTAGCTAAAGCCACCGCATCCATTTTTTGATCATGCCATTCATGTGGCAATGCTTTTACAAATTCATTCTCGTTTATTAATGCAATTCTAAATGCGCTAGTTGTGGCTAAAAATTTATCGTAAAAACCACCACCTTGACCTAGTCGAATACCAGCTCTATCGACTGATAATGCCGGAACTAAAACTGTATTAATTTCTCCAAAAAAAGGAATTCCTTCAGGTTCGTGAAAAATTCCATTTTTCATTAGTTTGTTTCCGTCATATTTAATGAATTCTAGATTTCCATCATTTATTCGCGGGAGCAATAAAACTTTATTTAATTTAATCAATTCTTCATTTAAAGAAATTGGGTTAGGCTCGAATTCAATTGGATAGAAGCTAGCAATGACTTCACTCTGTTTTACCTCGGGTACTTCTAATAAATAGTCAAAATTAGAATTGACGGGGTTCAACCTTCGATTTTCTCTAACTTGGTTTCGAATCTCACTCTTGCTTTGAGCCATCGAAATCCCCCAAGTCACACAAGTTACAAAGTATTGTGTGCATATGTTAGAGCGTGTGCGAGTCGATGAGTTTTTATCATCAGTTTTAGCACTTGCTCACCCGCTTGAACCATTGGATTTACCATTATTAGACGCACATGGTGCGACTCTGGCAAACGATATTTTTGCCGGCGATCGTTTGGTTTTAAAGGCAGGCACACCAATTCGATCTACGCAGATTGGTTTAGCAGCTTCAATTGGTTTAGATCGATTACCGACCAGACCATTGCCGCGCGTTGTAATTATTTCTGCCGGCCCAGATTTAGTAGAACCTGGTCAAGCCGTTACCGGAGAACAAGAATATGAAACAAATTCTTGGCAACTTACGACCATGGTTCGTGAAATCGGTGGTGTTGGATACCGAGTCCACCATATTCCTGATGACGAAGAAGAATTACGAAATGTAATTGAAGACCAATTAGTGCGGGCAGATTTAGTTGTTTTGAGCGGTGAACGACATGATGATTCTTTTGATTTGATTACTCGTACTTTAAATCAAATTGGTTCTGTTAAAACGGCGGAATTAGATATCGAAGGTTCCGGTAGACACAATTACGGAACAATTGGTCCTGATAACACGCCAGTAATTACCGTGCCAGGCGATCCAATAGCTGCTTATATTTCAATGCAACTATTCGTTCGACCAGTGATTCGCACAATGTTTGGTGCACGAGAAATTCATTGCCCAGCAGTTAAATCTAGAATTGAAAAATCAATCCCAGAATTAAGTGGCAAACGGACTTATTTACGAGCAGTCATCAGCGAAGACAAGAAATCAGTTTCCGCATTAGCCGAGCAAGAAGAGTTTTCTACTTTAGCGGCAGCAAACTCACTGATTGCGATTACCGAAGGTGTGAAAAAACTTTCAAGTGGAGATGAAGTAACGGTAGTTATTTTGCCGAAATTGAAGTAATGGCAGTAATTCAAACTGAGCGACTTTTGCTTCGCCCGTTAAGCCGAAGAGATAAACGGCAGTGGGATCGAGTTCGAAAAGAAAATAGAAATTGGTTAATTCACTGGGAAGCCACCATTCCGGAAACTTCGGATTGGCGTAATCCAGAATCAGCTAGATTTTCAGAAATGATCAAGTTGCAGAAAATCGAAGCAAAAGCGGGTAGAACTTATTCATTCGGAATATTTTTGAAAAATGAATTTATCGGGCAAGTAACACTGGGTGGGATTATTTATGGTGCTTTACGGGCCGGTCATATCGGCTACTGGATTTCTGAAAAATATGCGAATAAGGGATTAACTACTGAGTCGGTAATCGGAGTAAGCGAATTCGGTTTTAAAGAATTAGAACTACACAGATTAGAGATAAATGTTCGACCAGAAAATGCTCCTTCAATCAAAGTTGCGGAAAAAGCAGGATTTATTCTTGAAGGTGAACGTAAAAATTACCTACACATTGATGGCGCTTGGCGAAACCATCTCTGTTTTGTTAGTGAAAATCCATTAATTAGATAGCGGTAAATCCCATATTTTGAGCAGGAACCCCTCTAACCTTTGCTCATTATGACTTCAGGGATTGTTTATCTGGCGATCATAGGAATGTGGGTTGCCTACTTCCTGCCGAGATGGCTTCATTCCCATGACGAATTTTCCGGTAAGTCTGTCGAACGATATAAAAGTGCACTAAGAGTTGTTGCTGCTGGATCTGATAAAAGTATTTCCTTGGCAATTCATCAAGATTTAGATCAAGGTGCAAAACAAGCTAGCAAATTATTACGTCGGCGAATAATTTTTTCACTAATAGTTTTAATGACAGGATTTATAGGAGTAGGTGCGATTATGAATCTACTAGTTTGGTCTTATCTGGCGATTCCACTTTCAGCATTAGTGATTTATATTTTTCATGTTCGTAGAAGCGCTAAACAAAATCGAGCACAGCGCCGTCGAGTTGATGAAATACAAAGAAGTTCAGATGGAATTTCAAATGTTAATTTGACGGAAGTTGTTACAACTAGAAAAGTTCAAACAGAATATTGGGTACCGCTTGCCGAAAGAGAACAGAGTGGTGTAACCATTCTCCCTAAAGGCACCGCTGCACAACGAAATGCTTGGCAACCAACTGAAGTGCCTGCACCAACTTACGTAAATGCGCCGAAGGCCGTTATTCCAAGACGAGTAATTGATTTGACTACACCTGGCGCTTGGACTGAAGAACAAGAGCGGATTGAGCGCGAAACTTTGGCAGCTGCTGCGCCTAGTACTGATGAAATATTTGATCAACAACTAGCTGAAGAAGCTGCGGCAAATAAGCGAAATAACCGCGCAGCTAATCAGTAATTAAATCCAAGACTTAAACCACATCCGATTTAACCAATCCTGGTACGGAATTATTTGGCCGAGAAATAGTGGCATAAAGTAATAAAAATTTAACGTGATTAAACCAATAGCGCTGGCAATTAAGTATTTAAATCTTTCGTTCCGTTCATACAGTGTTTTAGCCAAATAAGTTAAAGCCAAAATTATGAATGGTTCAAAAACAATTGCATAAAAGGTAAAAATAGTTCGCTTTTGATAGAAAAACCAAGGTAAATATCCAGCCATGATACCTAGCAAGATGATCGTTGAATCTATTTCAAAACGCTTAACAAATACAATCACAAGATAGATAAGTGCGATTATTGACAGCCACCAAAGAA
The DNA here is from genome assembly GCA_039800785.1 of Actinomycetota bacterium. Taxonomy (GTDB): domain Bacteria; phylum Actinomycetota; class Actinomycetes; order Nanopelagicales; family Nanopelagicaceae; genus ZLKRG08. The sequence continues at coordinate 15,551 of JBDLPY010000045.1, read as the reverse complement.
GTGGGGTTCCTAAAGCCAACACTTCTTGTGACTTGCCATTGGGAGATTGATAGAAAAACGAAGTCGGGCGACGCATAATCATCCAGCCAAAGGGATTGGCTTGGTAAGAATGTTTCTCCGTTAACCCGGTATGAAAATTCAAAATTTCAAAGTGGTAATGGATAAAACTAATGATTGGATTTTTTGAGTAATTCCGGCCCCAACCGTTACTTGCTAAAAACCAACCGATCCAGGTAAATGGATATATTGCTAATGCGAGAAATTTAACTTTGATTACCCGGAACAGATTTCGATTCAGGGCGAATTCTAAAATTAATATTCCAGCGATATAGAAAATCGCATTCCATTTAGTTGCTAGCGCCAAACCGAGCCAAAGTGATAATTCAAAATAACGTGCTTTTAGCCAAGCATTGAAAGCCAGCAAAATAAAAGTGGTCAAGAAAATATCAAGCAAAGCGGTCCGAGACATTACGAGGGCAAATCCATCTAGGAAAGCCAATAGTGATGCAACAGTTGCCCAAATCGGATTATGAAAAATTCTTAATGCAATTCGCCCGATTAAGTAGATACAGATTGTTCCGGCTATTGCAGCTGAAATACGCCAACCAAATTCATTGTCCCCGAAAAGTTTTATACCTATTGCAATTAGCCATTTACCAACTGGGGGATGAACTATGAATTCGGAATTTGTGCCAGACATTTCGACGCCGTAACGTAAATAATCTCGAGCGCCATCAACATAATAAATTTCATCAAAAACTAAACCTTTTGGTCGATTTAGATTGAGAACACGCAATAAGAATCCGGCAATTGCGATGATGATTGGGCCGAACATAACTCAAGAGTAATGAGAAGATAGCGCTATGGCACTAATCATCGCAGCAGTTCCAATTGGCAATCCAGAAGATGCATCAATGAGGTTAATTAAAGCCATAGAAAGTGCCGAAATAGTTGCAGCAGAAGATTCCCGTAAATTCCAGCGGCTTTGTCAAGATCTAAAACTTCAACCAAAAGCAAAAGTAATTTCCTATTTTGATGGAAATGAATCCGAGCGCTTATCGAAATTGATAGAACAATTAAATTCAGGAATTAGAATTTTGCTGGTTACGGACGCCGGTATGCCAGCAATTAGTGACCCGGGATATTTGCTGGTCGAATCTGCAGTTCAAAATGGAATCAGCGTTGAAGTTATTCCAGGACCAAGTGCTGTGACTACTGCAGTCGCAATTTCAGGTTTACCTTGTGAAAAGTTCACTTTTGAAGGATTCTTACCGCGCACCGAAAATGCAAAACGAAATGAACTTGAAAAACTTCGTTTTGAAGAACGAACCATGGTTTTCTTTGAAGCGCCACATCGAATCATTGAAACTTTGGAAGTTCTAGAAAATATTTTTGGCAAAAATAGAAAAGCCTGCATTTGTCGAGAGCTAACAAAAACTCACGAGGAAATAATCCGCGGCGATCTTTCAGAATTAGTGAATTGGTCAAAATCCAAAGAAATGCTTGGGGAATTCACGTTAGTTATTGCTGGTGCAGAAAAAGATGCGGAAGAAATAACAAATGTTGAAGTCGTTCGAATGGTTCAAAAATATGAATCTGCTGGAATGGATCGCAAAGAAGCAATATCTGAAGTTGCAAAATTGACCGGTTTGCCGAAACGGAATGTTTTCTCTGCAATGGTGGAAGCAAAATCTCCATTAGAATAATCAGATGACCAGCAATGAAAAAGCGTTCTATTTAACAACGCCAATTTATTACGTTAATGATGCGCCGCATATCGGGCATGCATACACAACTGTAGCTGGCGATGTTTTAACTAGATGGCATAGGCAACGTGGTGAATCTGTTTGGTTTCTCACGGGAACTGATGAACATGGTCAAAAAGTCATGCGCACAGCGGAAGCAAATAATGTGGCACCGCAAGATTGGGTCGATCGTTTAGTTAAAGATTCATGGATTCCACTTTGGAAAGACTTGAATATTGCAAATGATGATTTCATCCGGACAACTTCCAATAGACACACTCATCGGGTTCAAAAGTTTCTTCAAAAATTAAAAGATTCTGGCCATATATATGCGGGTAAGTATCAGGGTCCTTATTGCGTAGGTTGTGAAGAATTTAAATTACCAGGCGATTTGCTTGATTCTGACGGACAAAAACTTTGCCCAATTCACTCTAAGCCAATTGAAATGGTGGATGAAGACAACTGGTTTTTCAAATTATCAGAATTCAAAGATCAACTTCTAAATCTTTATAAAAATAATCCAGAAGCCTGCCAGCCGGAAAGTGCGCGCAATGAGGTTATTTCTTTTCTTGAAGGAAAAGTTGAAGATCTTTCTATTTCAAGATCAACTTTTGATTGGGGCATCCCCGTTCCATGGGATCCGAAACAGGTTGTATACGTTTGGTTTGATGCACTTTTAAATTACGCGACTGCAGTTGGAATTGGCGACGATTCTGGCAGCGACGGCGCAAATAAATTTTCTAAGACTTGGCCAGCTGATGTACATCTAGTGGGTAAAGACATTTTGCGATTCCATGCTGTGATTTGGCCAGCGATGCTAATGGCTGCAGGTGAAGAAATTCCTAAGAAAGTATTTGCTCATGGATGGCTATTAGTTGGTGGCGAAAAAATGAGCAAAAGCAAATTAACTGGAATAAAGCCATCAGATATCACGGATCATTTTGGCGTCGATGCATTTCGTTATTACTTCTTGCGAGCAATTCCATTTGGAAGCGACGGGTCTTTTTCTTGGGAAGATATGAGTGCCAGATACACCAGTGAATTGGCAAATGATTTTGGAAATTTGGCATCACGATTAACTGCGATGATTGAGAAATACTGCGGCGGGCAAGTGCCGGAAAAAACGAACGGTGGCGAACTTGCTGAAGCATTAAAAGTTTCCGTTAAGAGCGCTGATTCCGCGATTGGAAATTTGGATTTTCAAGGTGGAATAGTTGCAATTCTTGATTTTTGTAAAAAAGTCAATGGGTATGTAACCGAAAAAGAACCATGGACGCTTGCGAAGGATCCAAACAATCAAAAAGCTTTAGAAGAAGTTTTATATAACACTGCAGAATCTTTACGAGCACTCGCAATTTTGTTTCATCCAATCATGCCGGAAACAAGTTTGAAACTTTGGCAGAGCATTGGTGCAGATACCTCAATCGGTGAAATTGGAAAACAAAAAGTTTCAGAAATTGGAAATTGGGGTCAACTGCCAGCGGGTTCGAAAGTTCTAAAAGGTGCGCCGTTATTTCCACGATTAGAAACGGCGGAGTAATGGCCGATCGCCATAATCGCGATCTCGATCGACAACTTCCGCCAGAACCGGAAGCTTTAAGCGTTCCAGCAATCGATGCCCATGCGCATTTAGAAATAATTTATAACACTTCAGCGAATTCACCTGAAGTTGCAGAAGTAATTGCATCGGCAAAACGAGCAGGAATTAATCATTTAGTTCAAGTTGGTTATTCTGCGGAGCAATCCAAATGGTGTGTCGAGCTAGCTGAGTTGTACCCAAATGTTTTGGCAGCAGTTGCGCTACATCCTAATGAAGCGCCAGTTGTAGATTTAGATAAGGATTTCAAAGTAATTGAAGAACTTGCAGATAATCCGAGAGTTAGAGCAATTGGTGAAACTGGTTTAGATTTTTTTAGGACAGAACCTGAGTTGCAAGATAAACAGAAGAAATCTTTCAAAATGCACATCGATTTAGCCAAACGGAAAAAGAAAGCGCTCGTAATTCACGATCGTGATGCGCACCAAGAAGTTTTAAATATTTTAGAAGAGGTTGGAGCTCCAGAATTTACCGTTTTTCATTGTTTCTCGGGCGATGCCGAAATGGCCAAATATTGTGTGGATCGCGGTTATTACTTATCTTTTGCTGGCACGGTCACTTTCAAAAACGCTCCGCAATTGCGCGAAGCTTTGAAGCTTGTTCCCGACAATTTGCTACTCGTTGAAACAGATTCGCCATTTCTTGCTCCGATGCCGCACCGCGGGGCGCTAAATACTCCGGCGCAAATTGCAAATATTGTTCGATTCATTGCAGCAGAACGGGAATCTTCGCCAGAACATATTGCGACCGTTACTTCGGAAAATGCAATTAAAGTATTTGGAAAGTTTGAATGACTTTGCTCGGCGCAGCTGAAATCCGAGAAATTGCTGCAAAATTAGACTTGAAACCTTCCAAAGGGTTAGGTCAAAACTTTGTCATCGAACCAAATGCATGTCAAAAGATTGTAAAAGAAGTCGGCATTTCGGAATCGGAAATTGTGTTGGAAATTGGCCCAGGTTTGGGTTCGCTTACGTTAGCGATCTTAGAAACCGGAGCAAGCGTTGTGGCGGTTGAAATAGATTCTAGATTGGCAAAAGAATTACCTATAACTGCAGAGCGACATGGCTTGAATTCCAAATTGGAAGTTATTAATAAAGATGCGCTTTTAGTTGAAGAATTACCGAAAAGCCCAGATTATCTAATTGCAAATTTACCTTATAACGTTTCGGTACCAGTTTTACTGCATATACTTGAAAAATTTCCCTCAATCAAAAAGGGAATAGTTATGGTGCAAGCTGAAGTTGCAGATCGACTATGTGCCAAAGCTAATACAAAAGATTATGGCGTCCCATCGGTAAAAGTATCTTGGTGGGCGAAAACTGAAAGCGCTGGTATGGTTTCGCGAAATATTTTTTGGCCAATTCCCAATGTAGATTCCAAATTAGTTAAATTTGAAAGACATAACCAACCAGAGGGTGACCGAAAATTAGTTTTCAGACTTGTTGATGCTGCTTTTAATAAAAGACGAAAAATGTTACGTGCTGCACTTTCCGATGTTTTGGGTAAATCGGCAGCAGAAATAATTGAATCAGCAGGAGTTGATTCAACGCTAAGAGGGGAGGCACTTTCACTTTCGCAGTTCTGCCAAATAGCTGCGAAATCCCACTAAGGTTCTTCTCGTGCGAAATCATTCAGTGGAAGTGCAGGTTCCCGCAAAAATTAATTTGCAGCTTGCAGTTGGACCGCTCGAATCCGATGGATACCATCAACTAGTTACCGTTTTCCAATCAATTTCGCTTTACGACACAGTAAAAATTTCACGCGATGCATCAGAATTTTCAATGTCAATTACTGGAGATTACGCGGGATCTGTTCCGGCAGATGAAAATAATTTAATTTATAAAGCTATAGATTTAATGGCAGAGAAGTACAAAAGTGATCGTAATGTTCATGTTGAAGTTAAAAAGAATATTCCAGTTGCCGGCGGAATGGCTGGCGGTAGCGCTGACGCTGCAGCAACAATTTTGGCAATTGACCAACTATTCAATTTGAATTTAAGTAAAGAAGAAATGTCAGAATGCGCCGCTAAATTAGGTGCAGATGTTCCATTTATGTTAAATGGCGGAACTGCCGTCGGCCGAGGTCGCGGCGACGAAATTACGCCAGCGTTGTCACGCGGTTCTTACCATTGGGTCATTGCGGTTTCTACGACCGGTTTATCAACTCCAGCGGTTTACGGTGAGTGCGATCGACTACGGACTGGATTAGAAATTAAACAGCCGCAATTAAACGATGAACTTTTGCAGGCGCTTTTGAGCGCTGACAGCGAGCGAGTTGGTAAAGCACTTAGCAATGATTTACAAGCAGCAGCTTGTTCACTAAGACCAGCACTTCGTTTGGTATTAGATATTGGAAATGAATATGGTGCTTTGGGTGGAATCGTTTCCGGTTCCGGTCCTTCTGTTGCATTCTTAGTTGCCGATGAAGATCAGTCTCTGGATTTAGCTGTTGCGCTAACTTCTAGTGGTGTAGTTGGAAGTGTAATTAGAGCGCAAGGCCCGGTTCACGGTGCACGCGTAATTGCGCACGACTAGTTTTGATCAAATGGAATTGAAAATTCGCGTAACAGCTTTGCTAATTCATCTCGTTCTGATTTAGATAAAGATTTAATTAATTCGCGCTCTCGTTGCAGTAAATCTTCCATAGCTTTGTCTACCGAACGCATTCCTGCTTTTGTTAATGTGACAATAATTCCGCGGCCATCTAGCGGATCAGGATTTCGCTTTATTAATTCCAATTCTTCCAATCGGTCTAATCGATTCGTCATCGTGCCACTTGTCACCATGGTTTCTTGAATTAATTGAGTTGGTGATAATTGGTAAGGCGCGCCAACTCTGCGAAGTGCAGCCAAAACATCAAATCCTGAAATTTCTAATTCTGCGAAAGCATTTCGCCGTGCGATATCTAATTGGCGCGCAATTCTTGAAATTCGACTAAGGATTGAAAGAGGCGAAAAATCCAGATCGGGCCGCACTTTTTCCCATGCATTAATAATGCGGTCGACTTCATCCTTCATAAATGCGAAGCCTATTCCGTTTATATTTGGTTATACATTTGGTTACATTTGGCGGAGAGGAAGATTTAAGGGAGAATACGGGTTCCGCCATTGTGTAGTGGCTAGCACATGGGCCTTTGAAGCCCAGGGTCCTGGATCGATACCAGGTGGCGGAGCCAGCTAGGCCGGAAGGAGATTGAATTGATTCAATCTGCAATCGTGCTCGCCGCGGGAGAAGGCACCCGCATGAAATCTCAATTACCTAAAGTTCTACATTCAATTTCTGGTCGAACATTAATTGGCCATGTTTTAAATTCGATAAATTCTTTAAATGCAAAAGAATTACTTGTCGTCGTCGGCTCAGGGCGAGATGCAGTTGAATCCGAATTACATAAAATTTCACCAGATGCCAAAATTGTTAACCAATCAGAACGTTTAGGAACTGGCCACGCTACGCAATTAGCGCTCGCTGAAAGCAACCAAACTGGAACCGTTTTGATCTTGGCCGGTGATATTCCATTGATTTCGGCGCAAACACTTACCGAATTTGTTTCAGCTCACCAAGCAGGAAAATTCACTGCTTCTGTTCTTACTTCCGAAAACGATAATCCAACAGGATACGGTCGAATCATTCGAGGTGATGACGGTTTATTAAATCGCATTGTCGAAGAGAAAGATGCATCCGAGGACGAGAAATACATATTTGAAATTAATTCTGGAATCTATCTGTTTGATGCTTCCGCCCTTAATTCTGCAATTTCGAAGCTCAAAAAAGATAATTCCCAAGGCGAGCTATATTTGACCGACGTGATTGAAATAATCCGATCCAACGGTGGAAAAGTTGCCGCAATTTTAAATGAGGATTTTGTCGAAACTTTAGGCGTAAATGATCGGATTCAATTGGCTGAAGCAGCGGCAATTATGCGCGATCGAATCAATGAGCGTCACATGCAAAACGGCGTAACAATTTTAGATCCAGCCACAACTTGGATTGATGACACAGTTACTATAGAAAATGATGTAACGATTTTGCCTGGTTGCAGCATCACTGGCGAAACTGCGATTGCTGCAAATGCGGTAATTGGTCCACGCACCACCTTGCACGATTGCGCAGTTAATCGTGAAGCTAAAGTTATTGAATCTAATTGCTCCGGAAGTGAGATTGGTGCAGCGGCTACCGTTGGCCCATTTGCATATTTACGAAGCGGAACAATATTGGGAAGTGAAAGCAAAGCTGGCGCATTCGTAGAAATTAAGAATTCCCAAATTGGAACTGGCTCAAAAGTTCCACATCTTTCATATGTTGGCGACGCGACGATTGGCCAAGAGAGCAATATCGGCGCAGCAACAATTTTTGTGAATTATGACGGTGAAAATAAGCATCGAACCGAAGTCGGAGATTTTGTAAAAATCGGAAGCGACACAATGCTGGTTGCGCCAGTGCAAATTGGTAATGGCGCGTACACCGCTGCCGGATCTGTAATTACCGAAAATGTTCCGGCAGGTGCCATGGGTGTCGGCCGAGCAAAACAGAGAAATGTCTTAGGGTGGGTGCTTAGAAAGCGTCCGAATAGTAAATCGGCAGCTGCTGCTAAAAAGGAAAACGGAGGAAATTAATAATGAGTGAGCTTCGCTTATCGTCTGAAAAGAGATTGCGAGTATTCACCGGGAGAGCTTTTCCTGAATTAGCAGAGAACGTTGCAAAAGAACTTGGCATCACAGTAACTCCAACATCCGCTTATGATTTTGCAAATGGCGAAATATTTGTTCGTTTCGAAGAGAGTGTTCGTGGTAGCGATGCATTTGTAATTCAAAGTCACGCTGCTCCAGTTAATAAACAGATTATGGAGCAATTGATTATGGTGGACGCGTTAAAGCGTGCATCAGCAAAACGAATCACTGTAGTAGCTCCGTTTTACGGATATGCCCGCCAAGATAAGAAACATCGCGGACGCGAACCAATCTCAGCACGTCTAATGGCAGATTTATTTAAAACAGCGGGCGCAGATCGATTGATGGTTGTTGATTTACACACTTCACAAATTCAAGGATTTTTTGATGGTCCAGTAGATCATTTATTCGCGCTGCCACTCTTAACTAATTACGTGGGTAGCAAAGTTGATCGAAGTAAATTAACAATTGTTTCGCCGGATTCAGGTCGCGTTCGCGTCGCTGAGCGTTGGTCGGACTTATTAGGTGGTTGTCCGATTGCCTTCATTCATAAAACTCGAGATCCACGAATTCCAAATGAATCTACAACCGGTCGCGTTGTCGGTGATGTCAAAGGTCAAACTTGCGTAGTAATTGACGACATGATTGATACCGCCGGAACAATTACTAAAGCAGTTGATGCATTATTTAATGAAGGCGCGAAAGATGTAATTATCGCTGCAACTCATGGCGTCTTCTCTGGTCCAGCGTATGAGCGACTAAAAGATTCAAAGGCAAGTGAAATTGTTGTCACAGATACATTGCCAATCCCAATGGAAAATCGCTTTGATAAATTGACTGTGCTTTCAATTGCGCCACTATTGGCGCGAGCGATTAAGGAAGTCTTCGAAGATGGTTCAGTAACCAGCCTCTTCGATGGTCATTCTTAAGCAATAACTAGCCCAAAAATCTCGATTTGATTAATTACTCACTCCTCAGTTAGCCTTCGTCTATTCCGGCGAGGGTTAAAGATCTTCCGTAATCGACGGTTATCTTCTGATAATCCGCGCCGCTACAACAAGACGCGTTATTCAGGGAGAAGAAAATGGCAGAAGTAACAATCAACGGCGCACGTCGCACAGAATTCGGTAAAGGTGCATCTCGTCGCGCACGTCGCGCAGGTCAAGTACCAGCAGTTATTTACGGCCATGGTGAGAAGCCATCACATATCACTTTGCCAATGCATGAATTAACAATTGCATTGAAGACGCCAAACATTTTGTTGGACATTGTTGTTGATGGAAAGACTGAATTAACTCTGCCAAAGGCAATTGTCCGCGATGCGCTAAAAAGCACATTGGAACATGTTGACCTAGTAATTGTCCGTCGTGGTGAGAAAGTTGTTGTTTCTGTGCCAGTACATACCAGCGGTGAATTTGATCGTGAAGGTATTTTGGAGCACGTTAATAACGCAATTGAAATTGAAACCGAAGCAACATCTATTCCAGCATTCTTAGAACTAGATCTAACTGGCATGGTTGCTGGAGATTCAAAGTTTGCATCAGATGTTAAATTGCCAGCTGGCGTATCTCTTGCTTGCGATCCAAAACTTACAGTTGCACACCTTTCAGTTCGAAGCGCAGCTGTTGAAGAGACTCCAGTTGCAGCCGCACCTGCTGAAGGTGAAGCAGCAGCTGCCGCACCTGCTGAAGGTGAAGCCGCAGAGAAGAAAGAGTAATTTTCTCTGGTCTGGCTTGTTGTTGGCTTAGGTAATCCGGGCGAACAATATTCAAATACCCGACATAACATCGGGTATTTAGTGGTTGATGAATTAGCTAAACAAAACCAAGTTAAATGGACTGCAGCTAAAGCACGGGCAGATGTTGCAGCATACAAAATGGGTGTCGGGCTAGATTCGCCCGGAATTGTTTTGGCAAAATCGCATTCTTATATGAATGAAAGTGGTGGGCCGATTAAAGCGCTCGCTAATTTTTACAAAGTTGATCTAGACCAAATTATTGTTATTCATGACGAATTAGATATTCCATTTGCTGCAATTCGTACCAAACTTGGCGGTGGCGATAATGGCCATAATGGCTTGAAGAGTTTAACGAGCGCTTTTAATAACCCAAATTACTTCCGGGTGCGAATGGGAATTGGTCGCCCGATTGGCGAACAAGATCCTTCAGATTTTGTATTGAAGAATTTTGCTAGCGCAGAGAAGAAAGAATTATCAGATTTAATTTCTCGTGGCGCCGAAGTGGTTGAATCTATAATTCAAAATGGCTTAGAAATAACCCAAGCTAAATTCAATAGCTAATCAGCCAGTATTACGTAAACCGGCAGCAACGCCATTAATCGTCAACAAAAGCGCGCGACCAAGCATCTGGTCTTCGTTACTACCGCCGCGAACTCTAGATAACAACGTCACTTGCAACATATGAAGCGGCGCTAAATATGCATCTCGAATCGCTAAAGTTCTTGCAAGAAGTGGTTGATCACCCAAAATAGATTCTTTTTCAGTCAACAAAAGTAATTCAGCCTTCGTTAATTCGAATTCTGCTCTGATCGTGTCAAAGAAATGCTGCAAATTATCTGGAACTAGTGCTTGAACATATTTTTCAGCGACCTTTAAATCAGTTTTTGCAACTGTCATTTCCACATTTGAAATGAAGGTGCGGAAGAAGTGCCAATCACGCAACATTTGTTGCATAGTGGCGGTCTTGCCAGATTCGCGTGCCTTTTTTAAACCACTGCCTACGCCGTACCAACCTGGAACAATTTGGCGCGATTGCGTCCAACCAAACACCCAAGGAATTGCACGTAAACTTTCAATTCCATCAGCCGAATCCGGGCGACGTGAAGGTCTTGATCCTAAAAATAAATCGCCAAGTTGTTCAACCGGAGTTGAAGCATAGAAATATGCTGGCAAATCAGGATGATTAACTAATGCGCGATATTGGGCAAATGAATTATCACTAATCAAATTCATGCACTCATCCCAACTATCTAAATCAGTTGGATTTTGCCGTGGTTTTCGATTCAAAACGGTTGCTTCGAGCGCTGCAGCTAAAGTTAATTGTAGATTTTCTTTGGCAAGAGATGGCAAAGAATATTTATCACTAATTACTTCGCCTTGTTCGGTCATTTTAATTCGACCATTTAGTGTTCCCCAAGGCAGCGCAATCAAAGCATCATAAGTTGGTCCACCACCGCGACCAACAGAGCCACCGCGACCATGGAATATTTGCAAGTGAACACCATGTTTATTTGCCACTTCGCGAAGTGTTCGTTGTGCACGATGAATTTCCCATTGGCTGGTAACGATTCCGGCATCTTTATTTGAGTCCGAATAACCAAGCATTACTTCTTGGAAATTTCCACGTAACGAAACCAAGTTTCGGTAATCTGGATTAGAAAGTAATGTATCCAGAATTTCGCCCGCGGAACGAAGTTCAGCAATTGTCTCTAGTAGCGGAGTAAATCCGATTTGAGCTTTGGAGCTATTTAAATCTACTAAACCTGCTTCTTTAGCTAAATAAACCGCCGCTAATAAATCAGCCGGGTGTTTAGTCATCGAAACGATATAAGTTTCAATTACTTCAGGCCCAAACCGTTCGATTAAATCTCTGATGGCTTTAAACGTGTTAAACGTCTTTTCCGCTGGTTTTGAAAGCTTATGTTTATTTTTACTCGGTGTAGTAATTGCTGCCGAAAGAATTTCGAATTTTTCTCCGTCGTTGAGTTCAGCATAATTTTTCGCCAAATTAAACTCTTCGATCGCTGAATGATGAGCTTTTGAGTGTTCACGAACGTCCATCGTTGCATGCGTTAAACCAAAAGTCGCAACAGTTCGAATGGTTCGCTCCAAAAGACCCTTTGCGATTAATTCACCGCCATTTTGCATCAAAGAGTTCCGCATCAAATTCAAGTCATTTAGTAGCTCTTCGGTATTTTGATAATCGCGATGCGGTTTATGTAACTCATTATTGGCATGTCTAAACCGAGTTAAATTTAGACGATGTGTAATAGCTGTTGCTTTTAATCGATAAGGCTCATGCGCATTTATTCGACGATAGCGTTCTTCGATTTCCGGGATGTGCTTCAAATCTTGAATCACGGACTCTTCTAATTCTTTTGAAACACCTTTGATCCGAGTAGATATCGAAAGCATCTGGCGAAGTTCCGTCATTGATTCAGTCGTGGCACGGATTGCATGCCCAACTTGAATCACCACAATCTCTTTAGTCAATTCTGGAGTTACGTTTGGATTGCCATCTCGGTCGCCACCAATCCAAGTACCAAAACTTAACGGTCTGCTTGATGGCTCAACTTCAACTCCCAAAGTGCGAATTTCAGTTGCGAATTCATCTAAAACTTCTGGCACGGTGTAACGGTATAAATCATCTAAATAGTAGAGAGCATTTACAGCTTCATCAGTAACAAGCGGTCGCTCAACACGAAGTTCATCGGTTTGCCAAAGTAAATCAATTGATTCACTTAACCGAGCGTTTCGACTTTTTTCAACTGGCTGATCTAGCAAAGTTGCTATTTTGTCTAACTTACTCAAAATTGAACGGCGCGCCGCTTCCGTTGGATGAGCGGTAAAAACTGGGCGTACTGAAAAATCTTTTAACCATTCCGCTAAATCTGATTGCGAAATATTTTCATTCGAAATTTTTGCGACCGCTTGGGCAATCCAACTCCCTTTTCCAATGCGCTGTTTATCTAAAACTCTAGAACGGTGAACCTGCTCTGCGATATTGGCTAGATAGAAATAGATACTGAATGCACGTACAAGTTTTACCGACTGCTCAACCGAAATTCGCTGTAACTCAACTTCGCCAGTTCCTTCTCGGACGGCTTTTCTAACTTTCTCAACTAAATCTAAAAGCGATTGGCCTTCTTGCCTGACCAGTGATTGTCCAAGTAAATCTCCGAGTGCGCGAACATCGGATCTAAGTTCTAAATCATCATCAATTTTGATGGATTGGCTTTCGGCACTCACTGGCTGATTATCCCACTATTTATCCCACTAGAATTTGAATTAATTAAGCCCCCTCCCTTTTTGGGAACGGGGCTAACTGGCGTTTTGTTGAAAGGAGCAAATATGTACTCATTATTTGAGACGGAATTTGGCGAGCAAATTTCAAGTAAGAATTCAATCGTTGCTCCGGCAAGCGCTAACTCGTACATCATTTCTTCAATTGCAAAACGAAGATCAGTTTTAGTCGTCGCGCCAAATGCTCGTATTGCGGAAAAATTACAAAACGAACTTAAATTCTTTAATTTAAATGTATTGCATTTTCCAGCTTGGGAAACTTTGCCACACGAAAAATTATTGCCAAGTAGTGAAACCATCGCAAAAAGAGTAAATACATTAAATCAATTACGAAATGCGAAACATGCAGTGGTGATTGCACCAATTCGATCTGCCATACACGAATTTTCAAAATCCTTGGCTGCCGATGAGCCGCTATCAATTTCTCGTGGTGACAAATTAGATATATATGAATTTGCGAAAGCGCTTGTAGATTTATCGTTTGAGCGAACCGATTTGGTAGAAAATCGTGGTCAGTTTGCGATTCGGGGCGGAATCATTGATTTGTTTCCATCACAGCTGGAACATCCCATCCGAATCGATTTATTTGATGATGAAATCGAGTCAATTTACAATTTCACGGTTGCAGACCAACGATCACTAACTGAAGTAATCGAAAAAATTGAAATCTTGCCCTGTAAGGAAATTCCAGGAAATGATTTAGGACATTTAATTTCAGATCGCATGCCAAAAGGTTTTGCCACAATATTTATCGAACACGATCGTTGCGCCGGTCGAGTAGAAGATCTTTTAGCCACTGATGAAGAATTTAAAAATGCGGCTTGGTCAAACGCAACTGTTGGAGGCATCGCACCGAGTAATGAAGAAACAAGTAAATACTTAGCATTATCTGAATTAGAAGTACGTTCACCAGAAATTTTTGATTTGAAACCTTATGGAAATGATTTATCCGGTGATTTGTTTTTAGAAATCGAACCAGTTCCAAATTTCAATAGAAAATTTGAAGAATTAGTAACTTACTTAAAATCTAAGAAAGCTGTATTTATAGCTAATTCCATCGGGACGCTTGAACGCTATCAAACGATGTTTCGTGATTTAGGTGAGGAAATTGCGATCGAACTTCAACCTCTTGAAAACGGGTTTATTGCGAAATCTTTTGCATTAGTCACTGAAAGTGATTTCACGGGCATCACTGCTTCTGTATCTGAAAAACTGCCCTCAAAGCGTAAAAAGAGAATTGATCCGCTCGAACTAAACGCTGGAGATTTTGTAGTTCATGAACAGCATGGCATAGGCATCTATGTAGAACTTATAAAGCGAACGGTTGGCGGAATAGAACGCGAGTATCTGGTTATTGAATATGCGCCAGCAAAACGAGGCCAGCCAGGTGATCGGATTTATGTTCCAACCGATTCACTCGATGTAATCAGTAAATATGTGGGCGGGGAAAAACCAAACATAAATCGAATTGGTAGTGGTGAATGGAGTAAAGCAAAATCTCGCGCTAGAAAAGCGGTTAAGCAAATCGCAGGGGAATTAATTCGACTTTATGCCGCACGTCGAAGTGAACCAGGTTTTGCGTTCTCTCCTGATACCACTTGGCAACGCGAATTAGAATCGAGCTTTCAGTTTGTCGAAACCGAAGATCAACTCAGCACTATTCAAGATGTGAAACAAGATATGGAATCTTCCTATCCAATGGATCGATTAGTTTGTGGTGATGTTGGCTATGGAAAGACCGAAATTGCAATTCGTGCTGCATTTAAAGCAACCCAAGATGGAAAACAAGTTGCGGTTTTGGTACCTACTACTTTATTGGTTCAGCAGCATTTAAAAACATTTAGCGATCGTTATTCAAATTTTCCGATCAAGGTGGCTGGACTTTCTAGATTCAACTCGCAAAAGGAATCTAAAGAAATTATTAAAGATATCGCTTCTGGTGCGATTGACGTTGTGATCGGAACACATCGAATTCTTTCGAAAGACATAAATTTTAGAGATTTGGGATTAGTAATTATTGATGAAGAACAGCGATTCGGCGTTGAACAGAAAGAAGAACTGAAGAAATTACGAGTGCGAGTTGATGTGTTAGCAATGTCGGCAACTCCAATTCCGCGAACGCTGGAAATGGCAATAACTGGGATTCGCGAAATGTCGACCATTTCTACGCCGCCTGAAGAACGCCATCCGGTTTTGACTTACGTTGGCCCAAGCGATCCAAATCAAGTTAAAGCAGCAATACATCGGGAATTGATGCGCGACGGTCAAGTTTTTTATATTCACAATCGCGTTGAATCAATTGATCGAGCAGCACTTAAATTACAAGAGTTACTTCCTGAAGCCCGGATCAGAGTGGCGCATGGTCAAATGTCCGAGTCTGCGCTCGAAGAAGTTATTTTGGATTTTTGGAGCCGAAAGTTTGATGTTTTAGTTTGCACAACAATTATTGAAAGCGGACTTGATATTTCTAATGCGAACACATTGATTGTTGAACGAGCAGAT
>JBDLPY010000044.1:0-3506 GCA_039800785.1 Actinomycetota bacterium | reverse complement strand
CCAAGAATGCCAACTCAAGACTTTGAGTGTGGTTCAAGCGTGGATCGCATGCAGTTTCATATCGCGTCGCTAAATCTTCGTGCGAAATTTTCTCGCCCCCGCCGACGCATTCGGTGACATCGTCGCCAGTTAATTCGATGTGAATACCGCCCGGGTGGGTACCAAGTTTCTTATGAACTTCAAAAAATCCTTTAACTTCATCCATGACGTCGTCGAATTGGCGAGTTTTGTATCCGGTCGGAGCCTCATAAGTATTTCCGTGCATTGGATCGCATACCCACAAAACATTTGCGCCAGATTTTGTAACGCCTTCAACCAACGCTGGCAACGCTTCACGAATATTTTTTGCGCCCATGCGAGTTATAAAAGTAATTCGACCAGGTTCGTTTGTTGGATTTAATTTCTTAATTAGAGCCAAAGCTTCATCTACCGTAGCTTTTGGACCAAGTTTAATTCCGATTGGATTCTTAACTTTCGCAGCAAAATCTACATGTGCACCATCTAATTGTCTGGTTCGCTCACCGATCCAAACAAAGTGGCCTGAAACATCATATGCATCTCCGGTACGGGAATCGATTCTGGTTAAAGCTTTTTCGTATTCCAAAATTAAGGCTTCGTGGCTAGCAAAAAATTCCACAGTTTTAAATTCTTCTGGATCTACCCCAGCCGAACGCATGAAATCCAATGCGCGACCAATTTCGGTAGCCATTGCTTCGTAACGCGCCCCGAAAGAAGAATCTTTAACGAATCCTTTATTCCAAGAATGTACCTGCCGCAAATCAGCAAAACCACCTTGAGTAAATGCGCGAACCAAATTTAGAGTTGCCGCAGAAGTGTTGTAAACCCGAACTAATCGTTTTGGATCTGGTTTGCGCGCAGTTTCGGTAAATTCCAAATCATTTACTGCATCACCACGATATGCCGGCAAAGTTACGCCATCTCTGGTTTCAGAATCATTGCTGCGCGGCTTAGCAAATTGCCCAGCCATTCGACCAACTTTGATTACTGGAAGGCTTGAGTAATATTGCAAAACTGCCGCCATCTGCAAAATTGTTTTAATCCGATTGCGAATTGAATCAGCAGTTGCTGCGGCAAAAGTTTCGGCGCAATCGCCACCTTGTAACCAAAAAGCTTCGCCGCGTTGCGCTTCGGCAATTCGCGCTTTTAAATCGTCACATTCACCGGCAAAAACTAATGGTGGAAAACTCTTTAATTCATTAACTGCAGAAGCAACTTCATCTGCTGGCCAATTAGGTTGCTGGGCAGCTTTCAACCCGGCATCAAATAAGTTATCTAAATTAGCCATCGGAATAGTTTAAGAAAATTGCGCGAACGATGTCGGGCAATTATCCGAAGAAAATCTCCGCTTCTTTATATAGCTCAGGTTTTACAAGTTTTAGTTCAGTAGTTGCGCTGGCCAATGGAACTCGCTTGATTTCAGTGCCATGTAGCGCAACCATCTTGCCCCAGTCGCCTTCACTTGCTGCGGTAATTGCATGTAAACCAAATCGAGTAGCAAGCACACGATCAAATGCAGTTGGTGATCCGCCGCGTTGAATATGGCCAAGCACTGAAGTGCGAGCTTCTTTTCCAGTACGTTCTTCAATTTGGCGCGCTAACCAATCACCGATTCCAGCAAGTTTTACGTGACCGAATGCATCGAGAGACTGATCTTTAATCATCATGTCGCCATCTTCTGGAATTGCACCTTCGGCAACCACAATGATTGGTGCATAACTTTGCTTAAATCGCGATTCAACCCATTGGCAAACTTTGTCTACTGAGAATTTAACTTCTGGAATCAAAATACAAGATGCACCACCAGCGATACCCGAATGAAGTGCAATCCAACCAGCATGACGGCCCATAACTTCAACAATTAAGGCCCGGTGATGTGATTCCGCAGTTGTGTGTAAACGGTCGATTGCGTCAACTGCAATATTTACCGAAGTATCAAAACCAAATGTGTAATCCGTATTATTTAAATCATTATCAATGGTTTTTGGAACACCAATAACTTTTACACCCAATGAATCGAGTTTGGTTGCGACACCTAACGTGTCTTCGCCACCGATAGCAATAAGTGCATCGATGCCCATCTGTTCCAAATTGGCTTTAATTTTTTCAACGCCGCCATCAATCTTGAATGGATTGGTGCGTGAAGATCCAAGAATGGTGCCGCCGCGCGGCAAAATTCCGCGAGTTGTTGCGATATTTAACTCCATAGTTAAACCTTCAAGTGGACCGCGCCAGCCATCACGGAAGCCAACGAATGTGT
The DNA here is from genome assembly GCA_039800785.1 of Actinomycetota bacterium. GTDB lineage: Bacteria > Actinomycetota > Actinomycetes > Nanopelagicales > Nanopelagicaceae > ZLKRG08. The sequence continues at coordinate 1,228 of JBDLPY010000044.1, read as the reverse complement.
GGCCGTATTGCTTTTCGCCTTTACGAACTACTGCACGAATTACCGCATTTAATCCTGGGCAATCGCCGCCACCTGTCAGAACACCAATACGCATCTTCTTCTCCGAAAAATAATCTCTTTAAAAAGCTATTTGATTGTCATCATTGACTGGCTCAGTCTAGCCTTACGCCTGAAAGTAACGAAATGGAGTCGCTTTGACGCTAGTAGCAGGGGTCGATACTTCGACTCAATCCGTTAAATTGGTAATTCGAGAACTCGAAACTGGAAATTTAATTCGCGAAGGTCGCGCATCGCATCCAGATGGAACCGAATGTGATCCACGTAAGTGGGAGTCGGCATTTGCTGAAGCAGTTTCGGCTGCCGGTGGAATTGATGACGTTTCCGCAATCGGCGTTGGCGGACAACAACATGGCGCAGTTACTTTAGATAGTTCTGGAAATCCAATTCGTCCCGCCCTACTTTGGAACGACACCAGATCTGCAGCAGCTGCCACGGAATTAAATCAAGAATTTGGTGGCGACCAAGCGACAGCAAATGCAGTTGGTTCCAAATTAGTTGCATCTTTTACGGTTACCAAGTTGCGCTGGATTGCAGATAACGAACCAGAGAATGCAGCCAAAATTGCTGCCGTATGTTTGCCACATGATTATTTAAGTTGGAAATTAAGTGGCAGCAATTCATTAGATGATTTATTTACTGACCGAAGCGATGCCTCAGGTACAGGATATTTTGATAGCGTAAAAAATGAATATCGAACCGAATTATTAACCAAAGCACTTCGTGGCAAATCAGATGTTAAATTGCCAAAAGTTATTGCACCAAATGCTTCTGGTGGGAAAACAACATCCGGTGCAATCATTTCAGCTGGCGCAGGTGACAATGCTGGCGCTGCACTTGGCGCTATGGCTAAACCAGGAGATGTAATTGTTTCGCTTGGAACAAGTGGCACCGCATTTGCCGTTAGCGATACTCCAACACATGACCCAAGTGGTGAAGTTGCCGGATTTGCCGATTGCACAGGTCGATTCTTGCCATTGGTCTGCACTTTAAATGCTGCACGAATCTTGGATGCTGCTGCCAAATTATTAAATGTTTCGCATGAAGAATTGGGAAATTTGGCGCTAGCTGCTAAACCAGGTGCAAATGGTCTTTCATTACTTCCTTATTTTGAAGGTGAACGAACGCCAAATCGACCAAATGCACGCGGCACATTAAATGGATTAACTTT
>JBDLPY010000043.1:0-5951 GCA_039800785.1 Actinomycetota bacterium | reverse complement strand
GATTTCGTAATTGAAAGCGTCGATCCAGAGATGAAAGTGCTTCGCTCTATGGATGAACGCGAGGTTCCATTTGATCTTTGCGTGACTATCCCACTAAACATGGGCGCAGATTTCATTGGGCGTTCCGGACTTGGCGATGACTTGAATTATGTCCCAGTAGATAAGGAAACTTTTCTATCTGACAAATATAAAAATATATTTGTTCTTGGCGATGCTTCAAATATTCCAGCATCTAAAGCTGGTTCTGTAGCGCACTTTGCAATTGATCTATTTGCCGAAAATTTTGTTGAATATGTTGAAGGCAAAGCAATGACTCACAAATTCGATGGCCACGCAAATTGCTTTATCGAATCCGGAAACAAAAAGGGCCTGCTGATTGATTTCAATTACACAACTGAACCTTTGACAGGAAAGTTTCCAATCCCTGTAATCGGCCCAATGCCTCTACTGAAGGAGAGCTACATCAATCACGTTGGCAAGCTCGCATTCCGGTGGATCTATTGGAACTTGCTGTTAAAAGGTCGAAAAATTCCAGTTCCGACACTGATGTCTATGGCTGGCAAGAAGAAAGTTAGTTAGGAGAGAAAATGGGTACCGCAACAATTGCAGGAAAAACCGTAGAAGTTAATGATGAAGGTTTCATGACTAAATACGATGAATGGAATGAAGAAATTGCCAAAGAATTGGCAAAGCAAATCGAAATTGACATGACGGATGAACATTGGAAAGTTATCAAGTTTCTTCGAGATGATTTTAAGTCTCAAGGAGAAACCGCTACTTCACGCCGAGTTCAAAATGTTGGTGGCGTTGCGGTAAAAGAACAATTCGCACTGTTTCCAAAAAAACCAGCGAAGAAAATGGCTTATATCGCTGGGTTACCAAAGCCAAAAGGTTGCGTCTGAGGAGAGAAAAATGACAAACATTGTTCCTAATTTTGATTCCGGTTCAAGCGAAGGTCGCAAGCTGGCGATTATTTGCTCAAAAGGAAATTTAGACATGGCCTATCCGGGTTTAATTCTCGGAAATGCCGCACTGGGTGAAGGTGTTGAAACACATCTGTTCTTCACTTTCTGGGGCTTTGACATGATTATTAAGTCACGCGCTAATAATTTACAGTTCAGTCCTGCAGGAAACACTGCGCTACATATCCCAGGAACAGACCTGCACATGCCACAAGCACTGGCACCTGCGATGACTGGTATGGCAACAAACATGTTGAAAAAACAATTAGATCAATTGGAAATTCCAGAAGTCCCAGATTTCTTAGATTTAATTACTGCAGCTGGTGGTCACCTTTGGGCTTGTCGCTTATCCGCCGATATGAACAAAGTTGACGAGCATGATTTACGAGATGATGTGGAAGGAATAATCAGCGCTTCTGATTTCATTGAAATGACTGATGGTGCTCAACTTCTCTTTATCTAATAAATAATAAATATAGTAAGTTCTTACTCGGCGACCCGGCTCTCTCCAAGTCGCCGAGTAAGTTATTCAAAGGGGTCTTAAAATGAAAGTGAAAGACAAAATCGTTGTCGTAACAGGCGCTGGAAGCGGTATGGGTCGTGAATTAACCCTTGAATTAGTGCGTCGTGGCGCCAAAGTAGCAGCCATAGATATGCGTCAAGAAACGCTAAATGAAACTGCAAAGTTAGCCGGAAAGAATGTTGAAACTTTTTTATTAGATGTGACAAATAGAGCTGAAGTTGCTGCAATTCCGGCAAAAGTTTCAAGCAAAATGGGCGAAGTAGATGTATTGATCAATAATGCCGGAATTATTCAACCGTTTGTAAAAATAAACGATTTGACGTTTGAGCAAGCCGAAAAAGTAATGAATGTAAATTTTTATGGACCATTCGCAATGATTAAAGCGTTCTTGCCAGGTCTTCTTTCCCGCCCATCTGCACACATTCTTAATGTCTCTTCGATGGGGGCTTATGCCCCCGTTCCGGGCCAAAGCGTTTATGGCGCATCAAAAGCGGCCGTTAAATTGCTTACCGAAGGTTTGCGATCCGAACTTCTTGGCACAAACGTTGGTGTAACCGTGGTTTTCCCAGGCGCCGTAGCAACAAATATTTCAACCAACTCCGGACTTGCTATGCCAGCAAATGCTGATGCCCAAAGTTCCCAATTCAAATCTCTGCCTGCCCCAATTGCAGCGAAGAAAATGATTGATGCGATTGAAAGTGGTAAGCCAAGAATTACAGTTGGTAAAGATGCGACAACTATGGATCGCCTATCGCGGTTAAATCCGGTTTTCGCTGCCAACTTAATTTATAAGCAGATGAAGAGCTTATTAGGCTAATGGTTTAGGGAAAATACCCTCATTCCGGTCTGATTTCCCTCAGTTGCCCTTGTAGCCTCGGCTTATGGCAGCTGAGGTAAAACGTGTTCTCATCGTTGAAGATGAACCATTAATCGCTTCATTATTGGCGACCGCAATTCAATCTGCTGGTTTTGAAACTGAAACAGCATCAAATACAAATGAAGCCAAGAAATTAGTTGATCATTTCAAGCCAAATTTAATATTGACCGATATTTCATTGGGAGATGGACCATCAGGTATTCATTTGGTTCACGCAATTCAAAAAACAAATCCAGAAATTTCAATGCTAATTTTAACGAAGCACACTGACGCCATTAGCGCAAATGCCGAAGGATTAGACGTTCCACCAAATGTGGGATTTTTAAGAAAGCATTTAGTAACCGATAAAGATTACTTATTGAATGCCATCGAAAAAGTGTTAGAAAATAAATTTTCCGAAGTCAGACAAGATGAATTCGTTAACGGTTCAATTGATGCCCTCGATAAAGTAGAACGTAAAATTCTTCACTTGTTATCTCAGGGGTACAACAATGCAGAAATCGCATTTCAAAGTAGTTTGAGTGTTAAAAGTATTGAGCGTCGCATTGAACGAATCTATAAAGCGCTTAATGTCTCCTCAAAAGGAATCCTTAATCCTCGAGTCGAAGCCGCGCGTAAGTATTTTGATATGGCAGGTATCGTCGAGCGCCGCGCCGAATAATTCATAGATATGCGACGTAGAGAAGAACCTTTTCTTCCTGAATATTTACTAACCTGGTCAGTTTTTCGCACCACATTAATTTGGACTTTAATATTTAATTTTCTTAATTCCGTGACGCGCGGTGAGCATCACATGATTGCCCAAGTTTCACTTTTTGTTGGTCTACATTTTTTTATGTATGGAATGATTTATTTAATCAATGCATCTATTTTAAAAAATGTACAAGGTCGTAAATTACCGACCGCCTTATTTCTGACACTAGTTTTAACTTCTGGCATACGTGGCGCGCTAGATTGTTATCTTTCAATTAAATTAGGAATTCATAACCAACCAGATTATTTTTATTACGTTGGACTTTCGATTGCATACGAAACAATTGCACTTTCTATCATTACTTCTATCGTAGGCGAGAAGAAAATTCACAATTCAAAATATGCGAACTTGATTAAATTAAACGAAGAATTAGCGCAATTGGATCAGGCGGCTTCTCGGGATTTGCGAAATTTAGACGCGGATTTAATTTCAGAAATTGAACTTCGCATTCACGAAATGCTTGACGCCATTAAATCTGCTCCAGCAAATAAATTACTAAACTCAATTCAAAGTGGCATAGATGAGGTACTGAAACCACTCAGTCGAAAAATCTATAATTTAAAGGATTTTGTTTACGCACAAAGCAAACCTAGAAAAATTAGCTGGCAGCGAATTTTGATCGAATGCCAAAATCCAAAAATATTCCCGTTTTGGTATCACGTTGTAGCGTTATCTATTCTTGGTGTACCAATTTTGGTACATAAATTTGGTGCCATTACTGGATTATCGGTAATCGGTTTATATGCAGCAGTATTCCTGCCAGTAACTTTTGTAATCGGTGAATTAACTAAACGATCGCCAAATAATTACAATCTATTGGCATTTAATTTGGGAAATGGATTAATTATTTTGTTAATCCATTTATTCAATCGGCTCATCACTTTTCTATTTAACATGCCAAACTTTGGGTTCATCGGATTAACAATTGGGCTGTATTTGATTAATATTGCGATTGCTTTTGGGGCATATGCTCGAGCCAAAGCGATTGAGATGGAAATTGAAATCCAAGAGATTTCAAATCGTCACGCTTGGAATTTCGCCCGAAGCAGTTTAGTTATGAACGGACAGATCAGATCCTTAGTGAATATTTTGCATGGGCAAATGCAAGCTAACTTAACTTCTGCGTTTATGAGAATTGCAAGCGAACCTCGAATTAATGGTCGACATGATGAAATTTTGCGGGAGCTTGATCGCGAAATTGAAGCTCGATTGGTTCAAATTAAAAACTTAAAATTTGATTTACTTGAAATCAACCAAGTTATATCCGAAATATCAGTTCTGTGGGATGGAATTGCGAAGATTAATTTTGAATCCGAACCCAATTTGATTAGGAAAGTTAATTCGGATAAACCTTTATTGTCGGCGCTTCAGGTATTAATAAATGAGCTAGTGTTTAATTCCATTAAGCATGGTGGTGCTAGCGCTATAACAATCTCGTTAACTCAATCTGATGAAAATACAGTTGATTTAACTGTGTCTAACAACGGTTCGCTCGAACTTAGATTCAAATACACGGGGGTTGGTAGCCACTTGCTGGAAGATAGCGCTATCTCTTGGGATCGGGAGCAAATTCTTGGCGAAACCATTACTAAGGTCTTGCTACCTATGAAATTGAACTGAGTTTTTCCTTAACCATCGGTATGACTTTTGTTCCGTAAAGTTCCAATGATTTCATCAATTTTGAATGGCTTTGCGGGCCATTTGCATATTTAAAATCAAAACGCTGTGCCCCAACTGATGTAATCGCGTGGACAATTTTGTTAGCAACCGTCTCTGGTGAACCGACATATTGCGATCCTGATTCAACTTCGTGGATAAATCCATCTTTAGTTGGCGGCGCCCATCCGCGCTCTTTTCCAATTCGACCAATCATTTTCTGAAAATTTGGCCATTGCTCTTCCATCGCTTCCTCATCCGTGTCGGCGATATATCCCGGCGAGTGAATTGAAATTGGCAATATCGGATTTCCAAATTCCGCCATTGAGTGGCGATATAAATGTGAGAATGGTGCGAATCGCGCTGGGTCGCCACCGATAATCGCGATTGCCAATTGCAAATTTAATCTCGCGGCGCGAACAACTGATTCAGGAGTTCCACCTACGCCAACTCGCAACGGGATCGATCCATTTTCAGTTTTTGGGTAAACCTCTTGATTATTTAACCCAGCCCGAGTTTTTCCACTCCAAGTAACCGGTTTCTCTTTCAATAACTCAACTAGCAATTCAAGTTTTTCTTCAAATAAAATTCCGTAATCGTTTAAGTCGTAACCAAATAACGGAAACGATTCAATAAACGAACCTCGGCCCGCAGTGATTTCAGCGCGACCATTTGAAAGCGCATCTATCGTGGAAAATCTTTCGAAAACTCTGACTGGATCGTCACTTGATAAAACTGTCACGCCTGTCCCCAATGAAATTGATTTGGTTCGAGTTGCGATGCCAGCTAAGACTGAGTCTGGAGCTGAAATCGCAAAATCATCGCGGTGGTGTTCGCCGACGTTAAAGTGGTTGATTCCCATCGAATCAGCAAAGACTGCTTCTTCAACCACATTTCGGATTGTTTGTGCTGCAGATAACGGTTTATTAGCGTCATCTACCTGCATATCGCCAAAGGTATCTAGGCCGAAGGTGATTTCCACGTGTTAATTGTAAATCATTAGTATTTGCAAATTTCTTGCGTTTAGCGTTATTGGTCACAGTTGCCTAAAATTCGGTTACCAAATATCAAGCAAGAACATTGGAGAGAAATGAAAGTTTATTCAGATATCACGCAGATCGTGGGCAATACCCCACTTGTGAAATTGAATCGCGTAATTGATAACAAGAGCGCCAATGT
>JBDLPY010000042.1:0-2543 GCA_039800785.1 Actinomycetota bacterium | reverse complement strand
AAAGATCATAAGCTTCATTCCATCGCCCCAAAACGGCATAAGCCGAAGTTAAGACCACATCTTTAACTTTCTCTTCAAATGGAATTTGTTCGGCTTTCATTGATGCACAAACACCGATTCTCGTTCGCAGTTCAAAGACGTCTACTCGCCCGAGGGTTTTATCCAGTAACTGCACATGGCCAGAAGTCGGAAAAATTTCCGTAGATAAAAGTTTTAAAAGAGTAGATTTACCCGCACCATTTGGACCAAGAATTACCCAATGTTCATTCTCTTGTATTTCCAATGAAACTGGACCGAGAATGTTGCGATTAGCCCGGGACACGACCACATCAGTTAATGAAGCAACTAATCTCATAGGTTCTGACCATATAAGGAAATCACCATTCAGAGGCACATTTGGTGCGATAACCTTGCCGATATGGCCGCAAATGTGCATACCGGTTTAATCCTTGTCACAGGAGTGGATAAACCTGGCATTGCCGAAACTTTATTCACCGGTTTAGCGCCATTTTCGATCGACATAATAGACATAGAACAGATTGTCATCAGAAATCGTTTCATACTTACAGTTTTGATCAAATTAGACCCAGCACATGCAAAAGCGATTGAATCAGATCTAACAGATTTAGCCATTAAAAATAATATTGATATTGCGGTTGATTTCACTGAAATCCAAAATGAAGAAAAATTCTCAGCAGTTGAAGCAAAAAGAATCCTCGTTTTCTCTGAGAAACTTCATCCGAAGGCAATTGCCAAGGTTGTAGAGAACATCAATGGCAATGTACTACGGATTAATCGACTTTCAAATTACCCTGTCACCATTGTTGAGCTACTTTTTACTGGGGTATTTTCAAAACCTTCATCCGATACCGAGGTGGATATTTTAGAACTCCCATATTCAAAAAATCTGACTGCGCGAAAATTGATCGTTTTAGATGTGGACTCAACTCTTATTGAACAAGAAGTCATCGATTTACTTGCTGCCGAAGCAGGAGTTGGTGAGGAAGTTTCGCGGATAACTGAATCTGCTATGCGCGGCGATATTGATTTTGTTGAAAGTTTGCAAAAAAGAGTTGCGCTACTACGAGGTTTACCAGAAACAGCTATTGCAAAAGTTCATTCCGCAATAACTCTCTCCCCTGGCGCTAAAACATTAATTGATGCTTTGCATGATTCGGGCCATGCAGTAGGAATTGTTTCTGGTGGATTTAGTTCGATTGTAGAAAAACTCGCAAGCGAATTAGGTATTAACCATTTCCGCGCTAATAATTTAGAAATTGTTGATGGCAAACTCACCGGGAAATTGCTAGGTGAAATTATTGACCGCGCGGCTAAAGCTCAAGCGTTAAAAGATTTCGCTGAAAAGGAAAATATTCCCTTGAACGCAACAGTGGCAATCGGTGATGGTGCTAATGATCTTGATATGTTGGAAATTTCTGGATTAGGTGTAGCTTATCGAGCTAAACCAGCAGTTGCCGCAGCTGCAGATTTTTCTCTTAAAACAAAATATTTAGATTCACTTCTATATGTTTTATAACCGACAAGCATGAATATCAGTTACTAATATTCCTCTAGCGCCTAAATTCCAAAGATTATCCATTACATTATTAACATCTTTTCGCAATACCATCGCGCGTACTGCCACCCAATCTTCTTTTGCTAAAGGTGAAATCGTTGGCGATTCCAATCCAGGGGTTATTGCGCATGCTTGATCAACTTTAACTTTTTCAATATCGTAATCAACAAGAACATATTGACGTGCAATCACAACTCCACTAAGGCGTCGCAACAAAATTTCGAAAGATTCCGGTAAATCGGCACCGATTCTTGAGATCAATACTGCTTCACTTTGCAATATCGGCTTACCAAAAATTTTCAATCCAGCCTGTCTTAAAGTATTGCCAGTTGATACGACGTCTGCAATTACATCGGCAACTCCCAAACGAACACTCGTTTCTACTGCTCCGTCTAATCTCACCACTTCTGCTGAAATCCCATTTACATTCAAATAATTTGAAACAATTCCTGGATATGCGGTCGCTATCCGTTTTCCGGTTAGATCTGCTTCGGAGAAGTTTGCATTCTCGGCCGCAGCAAAATGGAAAGTGGAGTTTCCAAAATTCAAATTCAATTTCTCTTCAGCTTTTGCGCCAGAATCAATCAATAAATCACGCCCAGTAATTCCTGCGGTCAATTCACCATTGCCAACATAAAGCGCAATATCACGCGGTCTCAAATAATAAAATTCAACTTCATTTAACGGATCAATTAAAATTAAATCTCTTGAATCAGATCTCTGCCGGTAACCGGCTTCTTTTAGGATAGAAATTGATTCTTCAGCCAGAGAACCTTTATTAGGAACCGCAATTTTCATCAAAGTTCCTCATAAATCTGTTCAAGCGTTAAACCACGAGCCAACGCAATTATTTGCAAATGGTAAATCAATTGACTTATTTCAGTAGCTAACTCAGATTCACTTTGATATTCAGCCGCCAACCAAACTTCCCCTGCTTCTTCCATGATCTTCTTGCCGATTTGATGAA
>JBDLPY010000041.1:0-9391 GCA_039800785.1 Actinomycetota bacterium | reverse complement strand
TAAATCGGTTCAGCAAATGCAGCGCTTGGCGCGAGCAGCAGGATTGAAATCAAAATCGAAATTCTTTTCACAGTTCGAAATTTTATTGGTAGCGTGCGGGAATGGCGGGACATTTGCGTTGGGGTTTCCTTGGATCTGGTTTTATCGCGGGTTTGGTTGCCTCAGATTTCAAAATTGCTGGTTTAAATATTCATGGTTTCGCTTCTGAAACTAGTAATAAGTCTGAGGAGTTAGCCCGCCAATATGGCGCAACCGCTTACAACTCTTATGAATCTTTAGTTAATGATTCACAAATTGATGCCATTTATGTAAATACAATTCACCCTAAACATTTAGCGCATGCCAAATTAGCAATTAATGCCGGCAAACATGTTCTGCTCGAAAAACCTTTCACAATTAACGCTCGTGAGGCGCAAGAAATTGCTGACCTGGCAAAATCCAAGAAAGTATTTGTGCTCGAGGCGATGTGGACTCGATTCCTACCAATGCATCGCGCGCTATTTGAATCGATTGGATCGGGCTTGATTGGCACCCCTTATCTAGTTGCCGCAGACCATTCGCAATTTTTGCCACATGTAAAACGCCTTAACGAAAAAATCCTAGGTGGCGGCGCGCTTTTAGATCTTGGGGTTTATCCAATTAATTTTTCGGAACGAGTTTTAGGTTCACCTAGCAAAATTTCGGCTTTTGCCACATTAAATTCTGATCAAGTAGACGAATCAGTAACTATAAATATCCAACATAAGTCAGGTGCTTTATCTGCTTTAACAACTTCATCTGTATGTGCCGGACCAATTAGCGCTTCAATCCTGGGCGATAAAGGTCGCGTTGAAATTGCTAGGTCTTTTTACGAACAATCATCATTCACGATTTTTGATCAAGACAATAAAGTACTTAAAACTTATGATGAGAAAATTTCTGGCACTGGTCGTCAGTATCAAGCAATCGAACTTGAAAAATGCGTCACTGCTGGCGAATTAGAATCAAAGATTCTGCCATTGGCTAAAACTGTTGAAATTATGCGCACCATGGATGAGATTCGAAGTGCAATTGGCGTTACCTATCCGTGGACTGATTAACTATCGCTAAGATTTGGCAAGTTGGGGGCAGTAGCTCAGGTGGTTAGAGCCCCGGACTCATAATCCGGTCGTCGTAGGTTCGAGCCCTACCTGCCCCACGTGAAGATTGAAAAATGGTCTGCCGCTAAATCTAAAAAATATTTATCTAAACCAAAGAAAAGCGATCACAAATACACTCGCGGAGTTTTAGGTTGCATCACCGGTTCTAAAGAATTTCCAGGTGCAGCGCTTCTAACAACTGAATCTGCATTGGCAACCGGTGTTGGCATGGTTCGATATTTTGGACCAGAGAAAATAAAGAAGTTAGTTATTCAAAATCGACCTGAAGTTGTGATTACTACCGGCCGAGTTGATGTTTATTTAATGGGTTCTGGAATTGCCGAAAAAGGATCACTATTCCGAAAATTAATGATGGAACAGGGCAATCGGGCGAAAGTGCCACGGATTCTCGATGCTGGCGCACTTTATTTAACTGGTACTTCGAAAGAATTGACTTTGATTACCCCGCATGCGGCTGAACTTGCAAAACTATTCAAGTTAAAAAAGATTGAAGTTTCTGTTGCGGAAATCGAGAAAGCGCCAAGCCAGTGGGCGCGCAACTGCGCCGAAATATTTGGCGTGACCGTTTTATTAAAAGGTTCAAAAACCTTTGTGGCAAATTCATCTAGAACTATTGAATTACCAGAAGCCACTTCCAGGTTAGCTACAGCCGGAACTGGCGATGTCTTGGCTGGAATTATCGGCGCATTGATGGCTACAAATAAATCGAAGCTAACTAATGAGAATTTGATTGAAGTCGCTGCAACTGGAGCTTTAATTCATGCCCAAGCAGCAAAAACCCAAAGTGCAAAATCCAAGCGAGGTCCGTTAAATATCGGTCAAATGGTCATGACTATTTCGACTGTTATTGGACGGATTCTGGCTTAATTTTCAGATTCTATTAAATAAATAGTATTTTAAAATTACTGAGTGGCTGATCGAATCCTTTTAATTATTAAATCCTCGTTTGAAGCAAAAGTTATAACGAATTCTTTAACATTTAATGGCTTTGCTGTTACGACCGAATCTTCGGATATGACTCGGGCAAAGCAACTCGCCACAACTTCAAAATTTGATTCATTGGTGATTGAATTAACAGATCGAAAATCACTAGATTTTGCAAATAATATCCGCAGCATTGCCAATGGCTTGGGCATTATTTTTATCGCTCCAATTTACGATTTGCGATTATTTGGAATTTCAATCGAAGAATTTCCCGTCGGGAGTCAGATTATTTATAAGCCAGATATTTCAAACTTTGAATTACTAATTGATGCAATTCGCGACAGCAAAGAGATTGGTGTGAAAACCCAGTGGGTTAATCCCCCAAAAACAAATACCACTGATGAATTAACTGATATCCAAGTCGAAACGCTACGAATGATTGTCGAAGGATTTACCAATAAAGAAATTGGCAAGCATGAGTTCGTATCGGAAAAAGCAATTGAGCAACGGATCGGACGGCTAGCAAGTGTGCTCGGAATTACTTGTAGCAATGGGCAAAATCTCCGTGTAAAGCTCGCGACAAAATATGTGAATTGGACCAACGGGCGAATTTAGCCAAAATTTAAGTTAGTTCAGGTAAGTTCGCCAACGTGGAGCTTAGCGAATTAAAAGATAAGTGGAACGAGATCCTTGATGAGCTTGAACATCAAGATCGCGTTGCCTGGCTAACTTTCTTTGATGCCAGGTTGGCAAAGTTAACTAATAATTTGCTGGTGCTTGATTTTACCGATCCGGAAAAATTTTCTGGAAAACATGACTTTGTCGATTCCCGAGCCAAATTTTCACCAATTTTGATTTCAGCTATCGCCAAAATAACCGGGGAAAAATTAGAGGTTACCTGGTGAGAAAATTTGCGCTTGCTTTACTTTCATTTTTCTTGATATTTGCACCGCTTCCAGCGTTAGCAGCAAATACTTTATCTTTGGATATTTCCAAAGATGAAATCCAGAACGAACCAGTTATATCTTTATCGGGCACGCTTAACCCTGCCCGAGCTGGCGTAAAAGTTGCCATCGAAGTTCTATTAAAAAATTCTTGGCGGAAAACTCACCTTTCAACAACAACCAAATCCGGAGGTGACTGGAACATAGATGCGATTGCAACGGCGTTAATTGCAAAAGCCAAATACCGAGCCGTGGCAAGAGTTGGCGTTTTACTAGTTAAATCAAATGCTAAGACTCTAAATATTGATTTAACTTCAGAGATTTCAACAATTCCGGCCGAGCAAGTGCTTTCGCTCAATGGCCCGGGTGGTCGAATTCATGGCGCCGACATCAGTAGGTGGCAACATCCAGGTGGCAAGAAAATTGATTTCGTAAAAATGTATAACGCAGGCGTTCGCTTTGTGATGATTAAATCTTCAGATACGCGAGATGAATCTGATTTAGAAGCACGTAAACATATGCCAGTTGACCGCGCTGCAGCACAAGCAGCTGGTTTGTTTACTGGTTATTATCATTACACATCTTTGCCTAACACAACTGATCCAGCGGCTGTAATTGCAGATGCGCAAACACAAGCTCAAAAAGCTATTTGGCGCCTGGCTTCAGTTGGTGGTTACAGTGAAAAAGATTTGCCTTATGCATTAGATCTAGAGAATAACTGCGTTGTTCCAACCCGCACCGGTTGCGCTAAGTACACCAGTAAGAAATTAATTACTTTATTTGCAGTTACTTGGTTAAAAACCATGGCCGAAAAAACTGGCCGCCAACCAATTCTCTATTCTTACTCTCGCTTTTTAGAAAGTGCGATGATTCGCAATTCAGAATTAAAGAATTACCCGCTATGGATTGCACATTATTCAATTAATCCAGCAGATCCGCTCGCCCAGCCAGGAACCAAAACTGCCGGCTGCTTTGTGCACTCTTGGACATCATCAAAATGTGAATCTGATTGGTTGGTTTGGCAGTACACCTCTTGTGGCATTGGTAAAAAATATGGCGTGCCAAGTGCCCGCTTGGATTTAAACGTTTATCGTGGAACGCCAGATTCATTTATTTCACTAACCAAAGGCACTTGGGCACCACAACTAATTGATCAGATGCCAGTTAATGAACCAACGACATTTACTTTGAAAAACACAATTGCAACCGATAGCGATAGTTCGGTGTATTTCGATATTTCAGTGCTTCGGCCAACTGGTTTGCCAGTAGTTACCGGAACGGTTGAATTCAAATTAGATAAATTAACTTTAGATAAACCAGTTTTGGCCCAAACAGCAGTGCGAGCTAAGAGCGGTGACTGGAAATTGAAAGTCACGGGATTGCCAGCTGGAACTTGGAATGGCTTTGTAAATTTTAAAGATGATTCAAATACCCACGCGGATAACTCAATTCCGGTCACTTTAAATATCTTGCCAGGAAGCAAACCAACTCCGACAATTAAACCGAAGCCAAAACCAGGCGTAAAAACCTCGTTTGATGGGTGCCGGGGTCAAATAATTAATTAGTAGAATTGCGTCCATGGCTGCGCAGCAAATCAAAAATGGAATTTATCGCAGCGATTTAACTCTTTCAGATGGCCGAACAATTCGTTATTACGACAGTTCGGAAACAAATCGTTCAGCGGTAGATAAACGAAAATCAGGTAATCCGCAATCACTTGGTGAACTTCGATTAGATCCGCTAATTAATGAATGGACTATCGTTGCGGCGCATCGAACTAATCGAGTTTTTTATCCACCGAAAGAATTGTGCCCACTCTGCCCTACTTCAGTAGATGCAAAAGAAGATTTCTATACTGAAATCCCTGATTCAAATTATGAAGTTGTGGTCTTTGATAATCGCCACCCATCACTGGCAAATCCAGGCGGAGATTGGGCGCTTCCTGATTTAGCTGGGCCAGATACCGATTGCCATACGGCGGCTGGTCAATGTGAAGTCATCTGCTTCACCAGTGAACACGACAAATCTCTTAAAGATTTAAATCAAAACCAATTAAAAACTTTAATAACTGCATGGGCTGATCGAACTGCCGAATTATCAAAAAAACCATATATCGAATATGTCGGGCTTTTTGAAAACCGAGGTAAAGAAGTTGGCGTTACTTTGCACCACCCGCATAGCCAAATTTATGCATATTCATTTATTCCACCTCGGGTTGAAAAGATGGCAAACGCGGCAAATAAATATTTCGAAACAACGGGAAAAATTTTGCTAGATGAAATTGTTGCCCGCGAATTAAGGGAGAAAATTCGAATAGTTTTGGAAAATCAGAACTGGGTGGCATACGTTCCTTACGCTGCTAAATATCCGTTTGAAATCCACATTGCACCAAAGAAGAGTGTGGCCGACTTATCGGAACTAACGGAAGAGCAATTAAATTCTTGGCCCGAAATTGCATCGGCTGTCATGAAGAAACTTGACGGTGTATTTGATGTTGAAATGCCGTACATCGCGGCTTGGTACCAAGCGCCTGTAAAACGTAATCGAGAGAGAATGCGGCTTCATTGGCAAATCACCAGCGTTCGTGCCACTCCGGAAAAATTAAAATATTTAGCGGGCTCTGAATCAGCGATGGGTGCATTTGTTGCTGATCAATCACCGGAAAAAGTTGCCGAAATCTTACGAGGCGTTTCGCTTTAATTAACGGGCAAAACTTCGATAACTTCGACGCCGCCTAGATCATTTAAAACATTCACCAGATCGGTTGGATCATTTCCGGGAATTGCGACGGTAATGTCATCAAAGCCTTTACCATCTTCGCTTTTCACAACAACTAATCCCCGAATATCGCCACCAGCAAACCCAATTGCTGACGCCAGCGCACCTAAAGATCCAGGTCGATCTGGCAAAGTTACGTGTAGTCGAAATAGCGCCATAGTGAAATTCTACTGAAGACTATTAGCTTTTCCGAGAGTTACCGTAAATGATTTTGTACCACCAGAATTTGGTAAATCAACCGTAACTCTTACTCGTGAGCCTGGTGCAAATGATCGAATTCGAACAATTGCACTAATTTGATCTGGTGTTTTAACGCCATCAATTGAGCGAATAATTGCACCGGCTGGAATTCCAGCTTTATCTGCCGCTTCGCCATCCATTAAACGTGCAATTCGCGCTCCAACTCCGGAATAAGTGTTATCAAAATAAACACCTAGAACTGGTCTAGTTGATTTTCCGGTTTGGATAATTTCGTCAATTACACGTTTTGCTTCATTTATCGGAATTGAAAAACCTAATCCAATACTTCCCGCTTGTCCGCTGCCATTTGAAAGCGTAGCGATTGCAGAGTTAACTCCGATTATTTGTCCGATGTCATCCACCAAAGCGCCACCGGAATTACCTGGATTGATGGCCGCATCAGTTTGAATCGCATTCACGTAACTTTCGGCACCAGTGCTGCCGGCAGAAACCGGTCGATTGAGCGCCGAAATAATTCCACTGGTTACGGTGCTCGATAAGCCAAGCGGGGAACCAATCGCAATTACTGGATCGCCAACTGACACTTTCGAGGAATCGCCAATTTTCATTTCAGTTAAATTTCCGATTTTGGCTTTGAGCACAGCTAAGTCATAGCCAGGGTCGCGTCCTAATATTGAAGCGGAAACTTGATCTCCATTATTCAATTCGATCTTTATTGATCCACCAGAAACCGCAGTGTCGATTACGTGATTATTTGTCACTATGTAGCTGTTATTTGAATCAGATTTGTAAACCCAGCCAGACCCGGTACCGCTTTCTGCATTACTTGAAACCGAAATCGAAACCACAGCTGGCGTCACCAACGAAGCAATTGTTTTTGCATCGATTGATTGGCCCGAAAAATCAACTAAGTATTGGCCACTTGGACACTTGCTTGATCCAGCCAAATACATCGCTTTCGTTTTGGTGCTGACACAAGCTTTGGTAGCACTCGGCACATTATTGGCTGCAGTCGCAATTGCGCCCGCAATGGCGGCGCCTGCGATAAAGGATGCGATTACTCGTTTCATAAATTGAACAATGCCAAATTTCGCTTAAAAATTCCCGAGAGGTATATGTATGGCGGTTATGAGTTACGCCTCAACAACCCATTCGCCGACGACTTTAACTTTAATTGCCGGTAGCGGTCTGGTCGCTGGACCTTGGATTACTTTCGCCCCGTTAAATGGATCAAAGCTCGCGCCATGGCACGGACAATGTAACTCTCGTTTAACTGAGTTGTATTGGACTAGGCAACCTTGATGGGTGCAGACAGATGAATAAGCAAAGAATCCGTTTTTAGTTCTAAACAAGATTGCTGCTCCGCCCGTTGAACTTTTGAACGGAACCGAATGATTAATCTGCAGATCTGCAACTTTAACAATTCCAGCAGAAGAACTCTTCTTTTCTGCTTTCTTCGGGAAAAGTTTTGCTAATCCCGTAAGTCCGCCAACCACGGCAAATCCAGAAACAAATCTCATTACGCCGCGACGATCAACATCCAACGAAACTCTCTTGTTATTTCCAAGCAAAATTAAGAAGTAAGCGCCCCATAAAACAGCATATGCAGTATCGCTGCCGAGAAAATATGGCGAGACGTTAAACGTAACTGTTAGCCATAAACCGATTGAAGTTGCAAAACCAACAAGTGCAGCAAATCTTGGAACAATAAAAAGAAGCGTTGCAACGCCGGTTGCGAATTCACCAATTAGCGTCAACCAACCAATAGCAGTTGCATGTTCTAAAGATTTTCCGAGTAAAGATGAGAGCGGTGAATTTACTGAAAAACCTTGAATTTCATTTCCGATGTAAGTGGTCGCACCAGGTGTTAAAAAACCAGGATCAGCGGCTTTGACCCAACCGCCATATATCCAAGTAACTCCCAACCAAACTCTTAATAACCTGGCTGCGGGACTTTGATTTCGCCAAGATTGGCGTGCGGTAGTAAATATATTTGCCACGCTCCCTGACTTGGACTCGAACCAAGAACCTGCCGGTTAACAGCCGGCTGCTCTGCCATTGAGCTATCAGGGATTGAGAGTCGAACTTTAGCCTAAAACCGCTACGGGGTTAAATCGAACCAAGCGCGCTTTCGCGCAATTCGCGCCGTTTAGCCTCCAACGTAACTAATTCGGCAAAACTATCGTTGTATTCCTTCTCATTCTCAACTGGATTTAGTCTCTGTAATTTCGATTTAATTTCTGCGACAGTTCGAGAAATTGCTAATTCGTGCAATCTTGCAAAAATACTTTGAACATAAACCGAAGAAACTTCTCGATCGCTTCGTATAGCTTCTACTGAAAGTTCGGTAAATAAATTTCTTAGTTTTTCATCCGCAAAATCATCAATTGCTTTTGCACCGCTATCCAGCGCAGCCCTTAATGCAATATATGCGGGATGGCTAAATGAATTTTCTGGTAACTCGCTCCAATTAGGAATTTGATCTGGCATTTGTAATTTAGCTTTCAAAACTTCGCGCTCTAAAACCAAAGTTGGTTCATTTGGGTTTGGCCGCCAATCATCGCTTGAGATTTGTGGCGCAGCTTGAGCTGGTTGTTTACCAATATTTTGAGTAACTTGAGTTGAAACTGATTCCATCTCCATGCCAAGCCAGCCAGCCAAATTTCGAACATATTCTGGGCGCAAAGATTTATCTCGAATTGCCGCCACAATCGGCGCAGTAGCGCTCAACGCATTTACGCGACCTTCGGCAGTTTGTAAATCATGTTTTTTAAGTTCAGTGCGGATAGCAAACTCAAAAAGTGGAATTCGACGCGCAATTAAATCGCGTAGCGCAGCATCACCTTTTTCTTGCCGGAGTTCGCACGGATCCATTCCGTTTGGCTCAACCGCAACAAAAGTCTGTGTGACAAATTTTTGATCATCGCCAAATGCGCGCAGCGCTGCTTTTTGGCCAGCTGCATCTCCGTCAAAAGTAAAAATCACTTCGCCGCGGAATGCATCATCATCCATTAGTAATCGACGCAAAATTCGAATGTGATCGTCGCCAAATGCAGTGCCACAAGTTGCGACTGCAGTTTCGATTCCAGCTAAATGTGCCGCCATAACATCGGTGTAACCTTCAACGACTACTACTTGTCGTTTGCTGGCAATCGATTTCTTGGCCATGTCTAATCCATAAAGCACTTGGCTCTTCTTATAAATCGGAGTTTCTGGGGTATTTAAATATTTCGGTCCTTGATCGACATCATCAGTTGCAAGTTTGCGTGCGCCAAAACCAACAACATCTCCGGAAATATCTCGAATCGGCCAAGTTAAACGGTGCCGGAAGCGATCAATCATGCCCCGCTGACCTTCTTTGCTTAAACCGGCCAATTCCAATTCTTCACCAGTGAAGCCTTCGGC
>JBDLPY010000040.1:0-2586 GCA_039800785.1 Actinomycetota bacterium | reverse complement strand
GCGAAGTTAATCAAGTTACTTTTACGGCACTTGATGAAGCGCGTTGGAAATTAGGCGATCGTTCCCTTTATTTACAAGCGTCACCTTTAATGCGCGGCGATGATGTTGCAGCGCTGCAATCACGATTAACTGAAATGGGTTTTGATTGCGGACGCGTTGACGGAATTTTTGGTCACATTACTGAAGCTGCAGTAAAAGAATTCCAAAAATCAGTTGGCGTTGAAGTTGATGGAAAATGTGGGCCAGCAACATTTACTGCGTTAATTAGATTGCAACGAAGCGTTTCTGGTGGTGCGCCAACTAAATTGCGTGAAACGGCGAAACAGATGAATCGCGGACCAGCACTAGCTGGCAAAGTTGTGGTTTTAGATCCGCATGATGATTTGTCGTACGACATTGCAACTCGAACTGAAGGACGTTTGTTAGCACTTGGCGCCAGCGTATTTTTAACGCGCGGATTACAAAATGATCCAACAGAAAGTGAGCGCATCAAGTTAGCTAATGGTTCTGGTGCCGATTTAATGATTTCGCTCGGTTTTGATAAATACCAAAACGAGAAAGCTCATGGCGTCGCTACTTTTTATTACGGTTCACTTTCGCATGGCGTGCATTCGATTGTGGGCGAGCGATTTGCATCATTGGTGCAACGCGAAATCTGCGCGCGGACCGATTTGCAGAACAATCAAACTCATGTAAAAACTTGGGATATTTTGCGGTTAACCGAATGCCCGACAGTGCGAATTGATTTGGGTTACCAAAGTAATCGGGGCGATGTTGATCGATACTCCCGCCCAGAATTTCGTGACTTGATTGCCGAATCATTGGTAATTGCAATTCAGCGCCTTTATTTAGCTGCTGAAGATGATGCGAAAACTGGAACGCTTCGAATTTCGGACTTGAAACGGGCCGGCCTTCGTCTTTAATAAATCGGTAAGATAGGCAGATGTCTGAGATCAATCGCCTACAAACTGGTGATTCCCTCGCGCTAGAAAATCGCTTCGCACATCGCGCTGGCGGAATGGTCGCAAGTGAAATTCGTGCACTTTTTGCAGTTGCTTCGCGTCCGGAAATTGTTTCGTTAGCTGGCGGAATGCCAAATCTCTCTGCGCTGCCAATGGAGATGATGGCTGACGTAGTTCATGATCTTGTCGCAAAACATGGCACCGAAGCGTTGCAATATGGCAGCGGCCAAGGTCATCCATTGCTACGCGAACAAATTTGTGAAGTTATGGCGCTGGAAGGTATTCGCGCTAATCCAGATGATGTTGTTGTAACCACTGGTTCGCAGCAAGCGTTGGATTTAATCTCTCGAATTTTTATCGATCCAGGCGATGTGGTTTTGGTTGAAGCGCCAAGTTATGTCGGCGCACTTGGAACATTTAAACAATACGAAGCCGCAGTGGTTCACGTTGAAACCGACGAAAATGGATTAGTTCCGGCAGCGCTACGCGACGCGATCAAATCGGTTCGCCAATCTGGCCGAAAAATTAAGTTCTTATATTTAATTCCAAATTACCAAAATCCATCAGGCGTTTTATTGCCAGCCACCCGTCGCACTGAAATTCTGGAAATTTGTCGCGAAGCAGAAATCTTCGTAGTAGAAGATAATCCATATGGCTTATTAGGTTTTGATAAACCGTCACCAAATGCGATGCGCGCCGAAGATTCAGAAAACGTTATTTATTTGGGTTCATTTTCAAAAACTATTGCTTCTGGTCTGCGCGTAGGTTGGGCGTTAGTGCCGCAAAGCATTAAAGGAAAATTGGTTATTGCCAGCGAAGCTTCGATTTTATGTCCATCGAATTTCACGCAAATGACAATTTCAAGTTATTTAGCAAATCAGCCGTGGCGTGATCAGATTGCTTCCTTCTGTGAAGTTTATAAAGTTCGTCGCGATGCGATGTTGGAAGCGCTCGATACTCATTTTCCAAAAGAAGCTAAGTGGACCAAACCGGGCGGTGGATTCTATGTCTGGGTTACTTTGCCGCCAGAAATTGATACTGCAGCGCTAATGCCAAAAGCAATTGTGGCAAAAGTTGCTTATGTGCCAGGTACTGCCTTTTACGCAGATGGTTTTGGTTCTTGGTCGATGCGGCTTTCTTATTGCTATCCAACGCCAGAACGAATTCATGAAGGTGTGAAAGCGTTGGCGGGAGTTGTGAAACAAGAACTTGATCGCCGCAGCGGTTTGAAGCTGCCTAAATAATAATTACGGCTTAATTAATTTAACTAAACGCTG
The DNA here is from genome assembly GCA_039800785.1 of Actinomycetota bacterium. GTDB lineage: Bacteria > Actinomycetota > Actinomycetes > Nanopelagicales > Nanopelagicaceae > ZLKRG08. The sequence continues at coordinate 347 of JBDLPY010000040.1, read as the reverse complement.
TAAATCTTCGCCACCGCTATATTCAATAATGATTGCGCCTTTGCCTTTGGCGCTTTCGATCCGCACGCGGGTATCTAACGAATCCCCCAGCGCTTCAGCTAATTCGCGAAGTTCTGGAGTCTCTTTGCGGCCACCACTCTTCTTCTTTGAGCTGCCACCTGGTTTAGTAATCGCAATAATTTCTTCAACGGTGCGAACTGAAAGCCCTTCAGCCACAATTCGATTGGCTAACTTTTCAATCGCGGCATTATCGGAAAGTCCAAGTAGTGCACGAGCATGGCCCGCTGAAATTACGCCGGCAGCAACTTTATTTTGTACTGATGCTGGCAAATTAAGCAAGCGCATGG